>JAZKFD010000259.1:0-20248 GCA_040386635.1 Pseudomonadota bacterium | reverse complement strand
TGATCTCGAAAGTGGCAGGGGCGCGTCCTGCGAGGGAGACGGTCATTGAAACGTAAAACGGGGGCTTTGGAGGGCGAAGGGCAATGACGAAGGGCGGCGAATCTTAACAGTGAGATGCAGGCCGCTCCTGCCGTTCTTGTTGCAAATTGCACCTGCCCGACTGCGCCCCGTGGCGTGATCGGCGGGAATAAGTTCTGTCGGAGCCTTCAGAAGGAAAGGGCGGCCGCGAAATCCCGTGGACGCCTGTCGGAATGACCGACCAATTGGGCTACGAAAGGACTCTGCGGAATAAGGGCTGTCGGACGTGTAACAAGGGTGCTGGACGACTGACCGTCGACTGCGCCGTTCAGAGGGCGATGAGCCAACGTCCTGGAATGATGAACTGGTGCTTTGGCGCATCCGCCGAGCCTAAGACAGCGTGCGGACGCCGGGAGTCGAACCCGGGTCGGTCGCTTATAAGGCAACTGCTCTGACCCTTGAGCTACGCCCGCTTGACGCGGACAGGCGCTCGCCGGCCGCGTGTCAGCACGCGGAGGGTATTGAGAGCAATTTCAGGGTTCGCATAGGCGTATGGTAGCCGCAAGCCGATGGCGCACCGGACGGCAACTGGACGGCACCGGACGGCGGGCGCCCCTGGCGGCCGCGGCCCCCTCCTCCTGCTCAGCAAGCGCTTACGGCAACCGAAGAGGAACCTCTTGTTGATTTCCACTGAATCCTGACCCCGGTTTTTCATTCAATATTGACCCCACCCTTGGTGGAGTAGCCGGGCTACTCGGTTGTGGATAAGTCTAACGTCGACGGTATTTTTTCTCCTTTGGTTTGGACCTTTCTGCCCCTTGGCTTGGCCGCCGGCGTCGTGGCGGCCAATGAGGCGGATGTCGAGCAGGTGGCCGATCTGCTGCATGGCAAGGAAGAACCGGTCTGGGCCGACTCTGGTTACCGCGGAGCGCCGGCCCGCGTCAATCGCGACGATCTGCAGCGGCACATCGCGGCCAGGCCGAGCGACATCGCCAAGCTGCCTGAAGGCAAGGCCAAGACAAAGGTTCAGAAGGCGCAGCACCGCAAGGCCAGCACGCGCGCGAAGGTGGAGCACCCGTTCCGTGTCGTCAAGCGCCAGTTCGGCCTGATGAAGGTGCGGTTCCGCGGGCTGGCCAAGAACACGGCGCACGTGGTGACCCTGTTCGCGCTGTCGAACCTGTGGATGGTGCGAAAGCAGTTGATAGCGACGATGGGAGCAGTGCGTCCGCAAACAGCGTGAGGCGAGGAGATGAGGCCGAAATTGCCTCAAAACACGCGTCAGATGCAGCATTTCGTGGGCACGTACCGATTCGATGCGTCCACAATGGACTTGGGTCGGCCTCGTTTAGACCTTCCCTAGCTTGTCCGAAGACCGCCGTAACTGACCCAAGGCGTTGCCACCAAGTATCCGCAATCAACTGCCAAATTAACTCCCGTGATGGCAGACGCGGCTGGTGATGCGAGAAAAAACACAGCCGCAGCGATCTCGTCCGCGTTCACAAGACGGCCCAGTGCCGTCGAACGTGACATGTTTTCAGTCTCCAGTGTGTGGTTCGCGATTCCCTTCTGCAGGGCAGGTGTGGCGGTAAACCCCGGGGACACTGTATTGACTCTGACTCCTTTGGGGCCCCATTCGGCAGCCAGACACTCGCCCAGGTTGATAACACCTGCCTTGGCTGGACCGTACGAATGCAGGGGACCGGAACGCATGCCGGCGACTGACGCGATGTTGACGATCGCACCGCGCCCCCGCTCCGACATGGCAGTTCCAAAAGCCGCGCAGCAAAGGTAAGTGCCGCGCAGGTCCACATTGGCAACCAGGTCCCACTCTTTCATACTCAGCTGGCTGGGCGGCAAGGTCCGCTGCAGCACGCCTGCGCTGTTGACCAGGACGTCCACAGGCCCGAACCTTTCCAGGATGTGAGCGGCGCCGTCCTTGACTGACTGTTCGCTGCCAATGTCCATGGCGACGGGATGACCGCCAATCTCCGTCGCAACCCGCTGAGCACCGGCGAGGTCGCGATCTGCCAGGACGACCGTGGCACCCTGCCGGGCAAACTCCCTCGCGCAGGCTTCACCAATGCCACTTGCCGCGCCGGTCACTACCACCAATTGCTGTTGCATATTGAACTCGCCACTTTGTTTGGTTGATCGATCCCGAGCGTCAGTTCATTGGTGACTGGGCACAATGAATTCAGAACGAAGCAGGCGCTTCAGAACCTTCCCAGACGGGTTTCTCGGGAGCGACTCCTTGATGAGGAGTTGCTTGGGAACCTTGAACCCGGCCAATATCGACCGGCAGTGCGCCACCATCTCGGATTCCGACAGGCTGGCACCTGGATTGAGGACGACAACCGCCACCACCCGTTCGCCCCAGCGCTCGTCCGGCAGCCCGATGGCTGCTGCCTCCGAGACCTGAGGCAGCTGGTAAAGCGCACGTTCGACCTCTGAGGATGCGATGTTCTCCCCGCCGCTGATAATCATGTCCTTCAAGCGATCGGTGAGAAACAGGAAACCTTCGGCATCCAGGTAGCCGATGTCGCCGGTGCGAAACCAGCCGTCCGCAAAGAAGGATGCCTTGGTCTTCTCGGGCTCCCGCCAGTAGCCCGGCGTGACTTTAGGGCCGCGCACGCAGATCTCGCCCTGCTGGCCGTTGGGGAGGCAACGGCCGTCATGGTCGCGAATCTCGACGGCCACATGGGGCATGGGGCGGCCGGTCGAGCCGATCTTGGCGATCTCCATCCCCGCTTCCATGAGCGTGTCCCCCGAACACGTTTCGGTCAAGCCGTAGCCGTCGATGTAGCGCCCCGCATGAAACAGGGCCGTGAACTCACGAATGCGCTCTTCCGGGGTTCGCTCCCCGCCACCGATGAGCCATTTGAAACTTGACACGTCGAAGCGGCTCCGACCGGCGTAGCCCAGCACGCGATTCAACATCACCGGAGCCATCCAGCCGCAGGTCAAGCGCTCACGCTCTATCTCGGCAAGCACGGCCTCTGGTTCGAAATCACGCAAGATAAACAAGGCGCCGCCGACAAGCAGGACGGCGATGCCAGGAAGATCGTAGGCCCCAACGTGGTAAAGCGGGCCGACCACCAGCAGACGGTCATCGCGGCTCAGGCCAAGGTGGATGATGTGATCGAAACTCTTCCAGTAGCAATTGCCGTAGGTGTGCATCACGCCTTTCGGCCGGTCGGTCGTCCCGGACGTGTACATCAGCCGGTACAGCGAATCGGCCTTGGAGGCATGCGCGGCGGGCACAGGCGCTGCAGGGCCGGCCAAATGGCGGGTGTCGGACTGCGCAACCTCATCGACGATTCGTTTGGCAGGAAAATTTTGAACCGTGGCGGCAAACTCGTCGTCGGCGAACAGGAATTTCGCTTGAGCGTGGTCGAGGATGTATTCGACCTCCTCGGTGGCAAGGCGGTAGTTGATGGGCAGGAGCACCGCCCCCAGATGGCTCACTGCCAGCCCGAGCTCCAGAAAGGCGCTGCTGTTTCTCATGAGCAGCGCCACCACGTCGCCGGGGCCAATGCCGCTTTCGCGCAACATGCCTGCGCACAGGCACACCCGTTGCGCCAGTTCCCCATAGCTGACGCGTTGATCGCGGTAGACGATAGCCAGCTGATCTGGCGTGCTACGAGCGTGATACAGAACCGCTGCGCTCAGCGAAACCATGAACGATCTCCTATGTGGAAGTGGGATGGAAGTGCGGCGTCACGCTTCAGTAGGATCTCGGCATGCCCAGGTCATGCATCGCGATGTAGTTCAGGATCATCTCTTCCGAGATAGGCGCAAACCGGAACAGACGGCAATCGCGCCACAGGCGTTCGACGTGGTATTCCTTGGCGTAGCCCATGCCGCCCATCGTCTGCATGGCGCGCTCTGTGGCGCGTGCCACAGCCTGCGCAGCCAGCAGCTTGCCGGCATTGGCCTCGCTGCCATACGGCTTTCCTGCATCGAAGTTGGCCGCTGCCTTGTGGTTTAGCAGGCGCGCTGCTTCGACCTCGGCATGGCACTGCGCCAGCGGGAACTGCAGGCCCTGGTAGCTGCTGATCGGCTTGCCGCCGAACACCTTCCGGTCGTTGGCGTATTGCACGGCCAGCTTGATCGCCAGTTCTCCGGTGCCGACCAGGCCGGCGGTGGTCACAATGCGCTCGGTGTTCAGGACGTCGAGCAGCTCGCGCCAGCCACCGTGCAGCGTCCCAAGCAGTTCATGCTTGTGGATGCGGACGTTGTCAAAAAAGACGCTGCTCGAGGCGAGCGTCCAGGTGCCGACCTTGTCGATCACCGAATGGGTCAGACCTTTCCGGTCCACATCGATCATGAACATCGACAAGCCATCGGTGCGGCTCTTGCTGTCGGACAGCTTCTTCGTGCGGGCAATCACCAGCATTTCTTGAGCGTCGGGCACTGCCGTGATCCAGATTTTTCGGCCGTTGAGCATCCAGCCGTCACCGTCTTCCTCGGCAAACGTCTTGATCTCGAGCGAATTGCTCCCGGCGTCCGGCTCGGTCAGCGCCATGCAACAGTTGATTTCGCCGGCAATCAGCTTTGGCAGCAGCTCCGCCTTCATGGCGGGGGTTCCGAAGCGGGAGATCGACACGCCGCCGAAAATCGAATTGATCATGAAAAGCTGGCCGACCGTGGAACCGCCGCCTGCTGCGGACAGGTTTTCGATGATCAGTGACAACTCGAGCACCCCCAGGCCTGAACCGCCATACTCGGTCGGGAGCGCCGCGCCGCCGAGGCCGGCCTCGCACACCGCGCGCCAGTATTCCGTGGGGAAAGCCTTGGCGCTGTCCTGATCGCGCCAGTAGTCCAGACCAAAACGGTCGCCGACTTTGCGTGCGCTGTCGGCAATCATCTTTTGTTCGTCGGTCAGTTGAAAATCCATGAAACTTCCTTATCGTGTAGGTAGGGATCGACGCTGCGCAACTTCTGCCGCGTCAGAGTGAACGAGGTAGAAAATCGGTCAACGAGTGCGCTTGGGTGCACTCGTTTTGCGCGCCGCAGGAACAGGACCGGCGGCGCCCTTGGTCACACGCGCGCGGCTGGCGCCGGCGGTCTTGGCAGACGGCTGGCCCATCAGGCCGTACTTGATGAACTTCATATAGGCCTTGACGACCCAGTCCGGGATCTCGGTTTGGCCTTCTGCACCGTTGGCGTATCGCATCGGCAGGTAGCTCCGGGCCGCCATCAGCATGAAGACCACGACCTCGAGCTCTTTCGGCTCGAAGCCGGGAAATTCGCCATCCGTATGCGCATGGTTCAGGAAGTCCATGTACCCGCGTGCCACTGCTTCGATATGGGTATGGTGGGCATTGGGCGCGAGGCTTTCAGCCTCGTTCAGGATCCTGAAGAAGTGCGGCGTCTCCTTGAGGAAGGAGAAGAAAGCACGAAAGGCCAGTTCCTCGCGCTCACTGAAATCACGGCCTTTGCGCGCTTGGTCGCGAACATGCTGGCGCATCTGCTGGCCCAAGGCCGGGAGCAGCTGGTCGAGGATGTCCTGGCGCGATTCGAAATAGTTGTAGAAGGTGCCCTGGGCCAAACCCGCCTTGCTGGTGATCAGTGCAATGGAAGCATCGGCATAGCCGACCTCACCGACAACTTGTCCCGCTGCGCGAAACAGGCAGTCGCGAATCAACTCGGCTTTTTCGTTGCGGTTTCGCGCGCCGCGCCAGCTGTCCATCTCGGCTGCTGCCTTGAGCGGCTTTCGGATTACCGGAGCGCGTGCCGGCGTATCGGATCGGCTGGCAGCGCCTGCAGGTGCGATAGCGGCTTCACTTTCGCGTTTTTTGGGCATGGCTATCCTCAGATATGCAGCGCTCGATCAAACGCCGAGAGCACCGACTCATGCAACGTTTCTGAAAGCGTTGGATGGGGAAATACCGTCTGCATCAACTCGGCCTCGGTCGCCTCCATGGCAAGGGCGAGGCCAAACGAATGAATCAGTTCCGTCACCTGAGGGCCCACCAGATGCGCCCCCAGGAACTCCCCGTTGTCCGCGTCAAAAATCGTCTTCACGAAACCGTCGGCTTCATTGAGCGCAATCGCCTTGCCATTGCCGCGGAAGGGGAAACGGCCGACCCGGATCTTGCGGCCGCCTTCTGCTGCTGCGCGCTCCGTGAGCCCGATACTCGCGGTCTGGGGGTGGCCGTAAGTGCACGAGGGAATGGTGTCTTTGCGTGGCGCGTGTGCACTTGCAAGGCCTGCAATACGTTCGATGCAGGCAATGGCCTCGTGGGACGCCTTGTGGGCCAGCCAGGGCGCGCCAGCCACGTCGCCGATCGCATAGATGCCTGGCTCGGCGGTGGCTCCGAAAGGGTCGGTAACCACATGCCCGGCATCGACCTGCACCCTGGTGCCTTCAAAACCCAGATTCTCTGTATTGCCCACGACCCCGATCGACACCAGGACGTGTTCCGCCTTGAGGGTTTCGGGACCCGCCGCCGTGCGCAGCGAAGCGACGGCACCGCCCTGCTCTGTCCGGATGGCGTCGATGGTCGACTTTGTGCGGATGTCGATGCCCTGGGCACGATAGGTTTTCTCGACGAATGCGGAAACCTCCTCGTCCTCGGCCGGCAGCACCCGGCTTTGGCCTTCGATCACGGTGACCGCCGTTCCCATCGTTGCGTAAAAGCTCGCGAACTCCATGCCAATGGCACCCCCACCGACGATCAACAGAGACTTGGGAAGCGCGGCAGGCGCCAGCGCGTGGCGGTAGTTCCAGATGCGCTTGCCATCGGCCGGCGCGCCGGCCAGTTCCCGCGGCCGGGCACCGGTGGCGACGACGATATGCGGCGCCTTCAGCTTCAAGTTGGTACCGCCCGTGGTGACATCGACGCCGCCCCGCCCTTCCAGCCGGGCCTCTCCGGCAACGACGGTGACCTTGTGCTTGGCCATCAGATGCCGCACTCCTTTGGTCAGTTGTCCTGAGACCGCTCGTGAGCGCGCGATGATTTGCTTGAAGTCGAATGTTGCTTCGCCGGCATGAATCCCCAAGGCCTTCGCGTCGCCAAGGGTGCGCCAGACTTCGGCCGCGTGCAGCAAGGCCTTGGTCGGGATGCAACCCCAGTTCAGGCAAATGCCACCCAGCTGCTCACGCTCGACCAGTGCGGTACGCATCCCCAGCTGGGCAGCCCGGATCGCTGCGACATAGCCAGCCGGACCGCCACCGATCACGATCAGGTCGTAGCTTGTGGTGCTCATGCGGCGACTCCTTCTTGCAGCACCGACGGCAACGCTGCAAAGCAGGCCAGGACAACGCCAATCGCCTGGTCCGGATGAGCGACGAAACTTTCGAGGCGGTCGTACACAGCACCCGGCACGCCCGATTCGGTGCCGATCCGGCGCACCAGTTCAGACACCTGGTCACGTCCATACGAATAATCGGCCGTCGTCATCCGCTGCTCCTGCACCAGCGCGCTGCCGTCCTGGAGATCAGTTTCGATGACACAGCTCAGGCGCGGCACACTTTCGTCCGCCAGCAGGTCGATCTTCCCGACCAGGGCGTTGACCCCGGCATCCGTGTAGCTGGTCATATGCGCCATCGAAGGCACGCCGTTGATCAGGGTGTTGGCAATGCAAAACGGAATGCTCATCAAGGTTCCCGAGATGCTGTTGAAGGGGCCCTTGCTGTCCATGCCGGCATAGCCGGTTTCGAAAGGGTTCATGCGCACGCGTACCGCCTGGATGACCCGCCCTGCAATGCGCTCGCGCAGCACCAGTCCCGCAGCGACCGGCGTCTGGTTGAAGGCACATACCGGGTACGGCTTGAAGGTCACGCGGTGCATGGACCAGTCGCGGCCCAGGCGGGCAGCCAGCGCATCCACGTCGCAGTCGGTCCGTGCAAATGCGCGGACAAATCCATTGCGCCCTTCCAGGGCGTGCGGTGCCGACACCGAGCCGGCTCTGGCCAGTTCGGCGGCGATGAGCCCCTGACGACCAGCGACGCCGACCTGGTAGCGCCATTCATCAGTCCCGTCGTCGAACGACTGGAGAATGCCACCGGCGAAGGAGGCCGCATTGGCGATTGCCGCCGCAGTCCGCTCGGCCGAAAGGTCCATCAAGCGAGCTGCTGCTGCCGTCGCGGCGATGACGCCATACAAGGGCGAGGCACGCAGCCCGGAAGGCGTGGTTCTTGCCGAATAGGCACTCTCGATCAGGCCGCCGACTTCATATCCGGCGATCAGCGCCGGGATCAAACGCTCGACCGGCCATCCCCGCGCTTCGATCATCGCGGTCAGCAGCGGAATCATGATCGCCCCGAGATGGGCAGCGCCGCAGGTATCTTCCTGCGCCCGGCCGTGAAACAGCGCACTGTTGGCCAGCGCTGCGCCGCCCATGGTGGTCTTGCGACCATCGCCCAGCAGGGTGGCGCCACCCGCGTCGACCCGACCGTCCATGGCCAGGACCGCCGCGCGCGCAACGGGCGCAAACGGGGTCGTGTGCGAGCCAAGGGCCATGCCATAGCCATTGAGCAGGCAGACCCGTGCTTTCTCAAGCACCTCCGGCGGCAGGCTCGATGTATCGAGCGAGACAACGAAGTCGGCCAGACGCCGGGTCAGGGGAAGGTCCGCAGCCATGGCGATTTCATCCAGTTTCAGGTCAGCAGGCACAGGGGTTTCTCAAGGCTGGCGATCACTGCATTGAGCATCTTCAAACCCGACACGCCATCGAGGATGCGGTGATCTGCCGCCAGGACGAGACCGAGTTCACGGCGCAAGGCCGGCTGTCCGTTGGCATCGGGGCGGAACAGCTCACGCACACTGCCGACGCCGAGGATCATGGACTGGCCGGGATTGATGATCGGCGTCATCCAGCTCACATTGAACATGCCGGCGTTCGAGATGCTGATCGCACCGCCGCTCATCTGGCGGGCCTCCAACTCGCCATTGCGGGCCTTGCCAATCAGCTCCTGGGTAGCCCGCGCAATGCCTTCGAGAGAACGACCGGCCACGTCGGGGATCACCGGGACCAGCAGTCCGCGTTCCGCATTGACGGCGACACCCACGTCGCAGGATGCAAAGGAGACGATGCCGTCGTCGGACCACACCCGGTTGAGTTCCGGCAGCTCGCGCAGCGCGCGGCCGACGGCGGCGACCAACATATGGGTCAGTGTCAGCTTCGGGTAACCGGGCATGGCATTGAGCTCCGTGCGCAGCGCCATCAGCTTGGTCACCTCCGCTTCAGCCGCCAGGTAGAAGTGAGGTATTTGCTGCTTGGCTTGCGTCAGGCGACGCGCCATCGTCGCCTGGGTCGGCGTCGGCTTGGTCTTGGTGATGCCCACAGCGGCACGGGCTGCTTCAACAGGCGCCGCCGGCGCAGGGGCGGCAACAGTTCGGGCCTGGCCAGCCTGCGCGGCGCGCACGTCGGCGGCCTTGATCCGGCCGCGTGGCCCGCTGCCTGCAACATCCGCCAGCGGCACGGCCAACTGGGCGGCCAGGCGGCGCGCGAGCGGTGTCGAAAAACGGCGGCTCTCCCGGGACTGCGGTACCGGCGCAGCAGAGGCCGGCGCAACGGGCGCTGCGCTGGCAGCGGCCGCTGGTGGCGCTGCGGCCGCTGGCTCGCCGCTGGCGGAGCCAGCGACCCCATCATCGACATACCCGATGACGGCGCCGACCTGGACCATATCGCCGACGAGAACCAGCACTTCGAGCAGGACGCCGTCGTGATCGGCCGGCACCTCGCTGGCCACCTTGTCGGTCTCGACGACAAAGATGCCGTCCCCCGCCTTGAAAGCCGCGCCGGGCGCCAGCATCCATTCGGCCAGCGCACCCTCGGTCATGGTCAGGCCCAGCTTGGGCATCAGGAGTTCGCGACGCACGGGTCAGTTACCTTTGAACTGCGCCGGGCGCTTTTCGAGGAACGCGCGGCAGCCCTCATGGGCATCGTTCGAGTCGAGCACCAGGCCGATCATCGCCTGCTCGTACGACAGTGCAGCGCCCAGCGGCATCTCGACGCCCTGGCGCAGGCTGCGTTTGAGCAGCTTCAGCGTCAGCGGCGACTTCTGCGCAATCCGGTCGGCCAGCGCCAGCGCTTGGCCCATGAGTTCGGCCTTGGGCACGGTACGGTTGCACAGGCCCAATGTCACGGCTTCGGCGGCGGTGATCTGGTCGCCGGTGAACATCAGTTCCTTGGCGCGGCACAGCGGGATCTGGCGGATGATGCGCTGCGATCCTCCGGCGCCCGGAAACAGTCCCAGCGTGATTTCCGGCAAGCCGAGCTTGGCGTCCTCCGCGACCAGCCGGATGTCGAGCGTGAGCAGCAGTTCGGTGCCGCCGCCCAGCGCCCAGCCGTTGATGGCACCGATCGTCGGCTTGTCACAGTCTTCGAAGCGGCGAAACACGCGGTGGATCACCTCTGCAAATTCCTGGTAGTGCCCAAGACCGCGCCGGCTGTCCAGGTCGGCAATGTCGCCACCGGCGATGAAGGCACGCTCGCCCGCGCCGGTGATGACAATGGCGCGCACTTCGTCGTCCGCCTCGAAGGCGGTCAGGGCTGCTTCCATTTCCAGCAGGGTCGGCACGTTCAGTGCGTTCAAGGTCTTGGGGCGGTTGATGGTCAGCACGCCGACCGCGCCCCGCTTTTCACTCAGTATTGCCTGTTCGGTCATATGGACGTTTCCAGTGATGGGTTGAGGGGGATGACCCTCGAGGGATTACTCAAGGGTTCGCCGCAGCGCCTTGACGATTTTTTCGGCGGTGACGACATAGCCGTTTTCCAGCGACTTTGCGAAGGGGACCGGCATGAACGGGGCACCGACGCGCACGACCGGTGCATCGAGTTCGTCGAAAGCCTCATCGCCGATGCGGGCCGCAATCTCGGCACCCACGCCGAAGGCCTGGACGGCCTCGTGGACGACCACAGCCCGGTGCGTCCGCGCGATGGACGCAAAAACGGTTTGGCTGTCCCAGGGCTGCAGGCTGCGCAGGTCGATCACCTCGACCTCGATTCCCTCGCGGGCCAGCTCTTGGGCCGCCGCCAGCGACGTCGCCACAGTGCTGCCGTAGGTGACGATCGTGGCGTCACGGCCGCTGCGGGCGATGCGCGCCTTTCCGATCTCGATGGCAACGCCGGTATCGACCGCCCCCTTGCTGCCGTACAGCGCCTTGTGCTCGATGAAGAGGACCGGGTCCGGATCGTTGATTGCGGTGCGCAGCAGGCCGTAGGCATCCGCAGGCGTGGAGGGACAAACGACCTTCAGACCGGGGACATGGGTGAACCAGGCCTCCAGGCACTGCGAGTGCTGCGGGCCGGCACTGAGCCCGCCGCCATGTGGCGTGCGCAGCACCATGGGCACACTGCTGCGGCCCCCGAACATGAACCGTGCCTTGGCTGCCTGGTTGACCAGCGCATCCATCGTCAGGGTGATGAAATCCATGAACATGATCTCGACCACCGGCTTGAGTCCCGTCATCGCGGCCCCGACTGCCATTGCTGCGATGGTGGCTTCGGAGATCGGCGTGTCACGCACGCGTGCCGGGCCAAACTCGTCGAGCAGGCCACGGGTCACCTTGAAGGAGCCGCCGGCTGCGGCGATGTCTTCGCCCAGCAAAACCACGCTCGGGTCACTCGCCATCGCATCACGCAGCGCCTGGTTCACCGCCTGGAAGTATTTCATTTCCGTCGGATTGCTCATGCTTTCGCTCCATGCGAGGCGCGCACGTCCTGGGTGTAGACGTCGGCGAAGGCCGCTTCAAACTCCGGCAGGACATCTTCGCGGGCACGGTCAATCGCGGCCTTTACCTGCGCCTCGATCTCGACGATCGCCGCGTCGAGTGCGTGAGCCTTGACGCCGCGTTCCAACAGTGCCTTGCGCGCGTGTTTGACCGGATCGGCTTCAGCGCCGGCGCTCAGCTCGGCCACATCGCGGTATTTCTGGGGGTCGCCTTCATAGTGCCCGCGGACCCGATGCGTCGAACATTCCAGCACGCGCGCGCCGGCACCGTTGCGAATCTCTCCGACCAGCGCCGCCGCTGCGTTTGCGACAGCCTCAACGTCGCTGCCGTCGACCTGGGTATGAGGAATGCCGAACGCAGCGGCCAGGTTTTTCAGCTGGGCGGCGAACTGCAGCGCCGTCGGGGAAAATTCCGACCAGCCATTGTTCTCGCAGACCAGCAGCAACGGCATTTTCCAGAGCGCTGCGATATTCAGTGTCTCGTGGAGCACACCCTCGGCCATCGCACCGTCGCCGAAAAAAACGACAGCGATACCGCCGCTGCCGCGCACGGAGTGCGCCAGCGCGCTGCCCAGGGCAATTGGAATGCCGGCACCGACGATGCCGTTCGCGCCAAGGATGCCGAGTCTCATGTCGGCCACATGCATCGAGCCGCCCCGCCCGCCGCAAATGCCGCCGGCTTTGCCCATGATCTCCCTGAAAAAGAGGTCGAGATCGAGGCCACGCGCCAGCACGTGCCCGTGGCCGCGGTGGGTTGTGGCCATCGTGTCACGATCGTCCAGGGCGGCCATCACACCGGCTGCAACAGCTTCCTGCCCAAGGCTCAGGTGAATGAAGCCAGGCACTTCGCTGTCGGAAAACAGCTTGACCAGGCTTTCTTCAACAATACGGATCAGCAGCATCGAGCGATTGAGCGCGAGCAGCTGTTCCGTCTCTTCTCTTTTGGACATCGTGTATTACCAGGCAAGTTCAAGGATTTGATGGATGTCGGCCTCGGATGTCACCGGGCGTGGGTTGCTCCGCACCATCATGTTTTGCATCGCCCCCCTGGCGATGGCATCGAAATGCGAACGGTCGACGCCGACGTCTCGCAGCCGGGAGGGCTGACCGAGCGCCGCAGCGAGCTCGGCCACAGCCTGGGCCGCGTCGCCATCGCTACGGCCCATGGCGCGGGCGACCAGGGCCTGGCGTTCCCCGTTGACCGCGCGGTTCCAGACCAGAACGCTTGGCAGCATCACGCACGAGCAGTGCCCATGCGGCACATTGGCCACGGCGCCCAGCTGGTGACCAATGCCGTGGCTGGCGCCCCACTCCACCCGGCCGAGTCCGGTCGACGCAAGCCACACCGCGAGCTGGCTTTCGAGCCGGGCGTCCAGGTCCTCAGGCGAGACGTGGTTGGTGCGCAGGGACTTGGACAGCATGGTCAAGCCATGCAGGCACGTCGCGTCGGTAAACGGCTGGGGGCTGCGGGAGCAGATGGTCTCGACGGCATGATCGACTGCGCGAATGCCGGTGGACAGCCAGAGGTCCGCCGGGGTATGCGCCGTCACCGAGGAGTCGAGGATCACCACCTGCCCGCCGATGAAGCGGCCATGGTAGAGATCCTTGACCTGGCGTGTATGGTCGGTCGCCCCGCCGAGGCTGGAGAATTCGGCACCCGAGAGCGTGGTCGGCACGATGATCTGGCGCAGTGGCGGGTCCTTGACCACGGGCACGACCCGCTTGCCGTCCGCGTCTACCCGGATGCGCACCCGGTCGAAGCCTTCGACGTCCCGGATGTCTTCGGCCAGCACCACAAGCATCACCTTGACGGTGTCCATCGGAGTGCCGCCGCCGATCGTTACGATCAGGTCGGGCTGCAGACGGCGCACTTCGTCGGCCAGGGCCAGCACGGATTCGCGGGGCACATGCTCGACACACTCGTCGAACAGGCCAACGCATCGCTTGCCCAACGCATCAGTGACGGTGCTGATGACGTCCGTCTTGCGGCTGAGCGTCTTGCTGGCAACGATCATGAGACGCTGTTTGCCGAGCTTGTCGGCCGTTTCGAGGACGGCTTCGTGCGCGGGCCGGCCGAAGATCACCCGATCCTGGGCCAGGAATTCATAGATACCGGACATTGCCATGCTTGTCTCCTGTTGGTTTATGCGCCTAGATAGGCTGCGGAAAGTGCCGGATCGGCGGCAAGCTGCGCCGCAGGGCCGCTCTGCACGACCTCGCCGCGGCGCAATACATACCCCTGCTGCGCCACGCTGAGCGCCAGTGCAGCGACCTGCTCGCAGAGAATGACCGTCGTGCCTTGCTCGCGGCGCACTTCTTCGATCACGGAGAAGATCTGCTGCACGATCACCGGCGCCAGACCCAACGAGGGCTCGTCGAGCAGGAGGTAGCGCGGCTTGTGAATCAGGGCCGCCGACAGGATCAGCATCTGCTGCTGGCCACCGGACATCAGGCCGGCCTGGCTCGCACGCCGTTCGGCCAGGATCGGAAAGCGCGCAAAGACTTGATCCAGAGCTTGGGAAA
Organism: Pseudomonadota bacterium; assembly: GCA_040386635.1. GTDB lineage: Bacteria > Pseudomonadota > Gammaproteobacteria > Burkholderiales > Burkholderiaceae_C > Ramlibacter. The sequence continues at coordinate 6,024 of JAZKFD010000259.1, read as the reverse complement.
ACACGCCCCCACGGTTGCGGAAGTCCCAGGCCAGCTTCAGGTTCTCCTCGACCGACATCCGGTGGAACAGCCTGCGCCCCTCCATCGCATGGGAGATGCCGAAGCGCGCCCGTTCGTGCGTCGACATCCGGGTCACATCGGTGCCGTCCACCCGTACCATGCCCGCGCTGGCCGGAGCCAGACCCGAGATGGCTTTCATCAGCGACGACTTGCCGGCGCCATTCGCTCCGAGGATCGCCGTAATGGTTCCGGACGACGCCGTCAGATTGCAGTCGCGGACGGCCGTGATCGAACCGTAACGTACCTGCAGACCTTGAACCTCAAGCATGAGTCACCTCCGGACGACCGTCTTTCCCAAGGTACGCTGCGATCACGGCAGGGTTGCGGTACATGCCTTCCATGCCGCCGTGATAGATCATCTTTCCGGCATCCAGGACGACGACGTCATCGACAAGGTCGTCAAGAAAATCCATGTGGTGCTCGATCAGCACGACGGACACCCCGCGCCCTTTCAGGACCCGTATGACATCCGCCAGGCGGACCAGCTCTCCTTCGGAAAGCCCTGCTGCGGGTTCATCGAGAAGAACCACGCGCGGGTCGGCCACGAGCACACGCGACAGTTCGGTCATGCGCTGGTCGCCATAGGGCAGGTCCTTGACCGGCATGTCGGCAAGCGCAGTCAGGCCCGCAAGCGCCAGGGCCTCGCTGACACGCTCCAGCATCTCGGCTTCCTCACGGTGTGCGGAAGGCAGGTTCAGAGCCGCAGCCACTCGTCCCTGGCGATACAGCCGATGCATCCCCAGCAGCACGTTTTCGCGCACCGTGAACGCAGGCACCAACCGCGGATCCTGGAAAGTGCGCAACACACCGAGCCGGGCCACTTCGTGATCGCGCAGACCGCTGATCGGTTTCCCGTCGAAGCTCACGGTGCCGGCGTCCGGGCGATAAATCCCGCTGATCACGTTGACCAGCGTACTTTTGCCCGACCCGTTCGGGCCGACGAGGCCGATGATCTGGCCCGGCCGGATCTCCAGCGTGACACCGTCCAGCGCCCGCAGACCCAGAAAGCTCAAGCCGATGTCCTTGGCGACCAGCAGCGCCGCACCCGATGCATCGCTTTTGACGGGGGCGGGCTGGCTGCGGATTCCTGAACTTTTGTCCGCGAGTTTCTGCGCGCCGGTCTGCGCAGATGCCTTGATGTAGCGGCTGCGCGGAAGCAGCAGCCCGGCCAACCCCTTCGGCAGCAGGACAAAAGAAACCATCAGCAGCAGGCCGTACACCATGAACTGCCAATCCGCGAAAAACTGCAGTTTCTCTGGCAGGTAGGTGAACACGATGGCCCCGAGCACGGGACCTGACAGGCTGCCGAGCCCGCCCACAACGGCCATAACGAGCGCTTCGACCGAGCGGTGCAGGCCAAAGGACTCGGGACCGAGGTAACCCACCAGATGCGCGTAAAAACCGCCGGCCAGCCCGGTCATCGCCGCGCTGATGGTATAGGCCTCGCGCTTGGTCCCGACGCGCGCCACACCGATGCTGCCGGCTGCAACTTCGGAGGCGTGGATCGCAAAGAACGCACGCCCGTAGGTGCTGGTCTGGAAATTGCGCAGTTGCCACATGACAACCGCCGTCACGGCCAGCATGAACTGGAAGTAGGCCACGGGACCCATGGCATACCCGTTCAGGCTGAGCGTCTTGAGGGATGGCGCGGGCACACCGCTCAGGCCGGCGACCCCACCGGTCACGGCGGTCCATTCACGAATCAGCTCGTAGAAGATCATCCCGAATCCCAGCGTCATCATGGCCAGGTAGAACTCACGGACCCGGCCGGCCGCGAATGACAGCAACCATCCGGCGGCCGCGCTGAGCAGCGTGGCCGCGACCAGGGCGAGCGGCAGCGGCACACCCCATGTTTTCATCAGCAAGGCAGAGGTGTAGGCGCCAATACCGAGGAAGGCCGCATGGCCGAGTGAAATCTGCCCGGCAACGCCCGTTAGCAGGTTGATGCTCTGTGCGATCAGCACATTGATCAGCACGAAGGACCACAGTTGTACGGTGGAACCGGACGCGAACTCCGAACCGACGCCCAGCGCCACCACGAACACCAGGACAACTCGCGGGTCCGCGACGAACGCAATCCTGTTTCTCACTTCAGTCAGCATCATCAAACCTTGGTCACTTCTGCCCGACCGAACAGGCCCTGAGGCCGTGTTCCCAGGATCACCATCAAGATCGCAAACGCCATCGCATGCTCGAACGCCGTCGAGACATAGCCCCCGACCAGCTTCTCGATCACGCCGAGGACCATGCCGCCAACCATGGCGCCCTGGATGCTTCCCATGCCACCGAAAACCGCCGCCACGAAACCCAGCACCATGAGGTTGAAGCCGAAACCAGGGTCGACGGTCCCGTTGATCTGCGAAAGCAGGATGCCGGCCAGCCCGGCCAGCACGCCGCTCGCGATAAACGAAACCACGACCACGCGGCGCACCGGTATACCGACCAGTGAGGCCGCGTCGGCATCGTGTGCCACGGCCAGCACGGCCCTGCCCCAGGCGCTGCGCCGGAGGAAGAGCTCCATCGCCACCATCAGCACCAACGACACCACCAGCACGGAGAGCGACTGGGCCGACACCTGAATACCGGCGATGGAGACGAAGACCATGCCGTCGAACACCAGCGGCGGCACGGCAATCGCCTGCGAACCGAAGAACTTCGCGACAAAGCCCTGCACGAACAGGCCCAAGCCCAGCGTGGAGACGACCCAGCCCATGCTCCCACCGGCCTTGAGCAGCGGCCGGATCGTCACGCGCTCGGCCACGCCCATCAGGACTCCGGTGATGAGCAGGGCCAGTGGCAACGCGACTCCGGCCGGGATACCCGCGGCGATGAGACTGGTGGAAGACACGGCGCCCAGCATCAGCACCGAGCCCTGGCCAAAGTTCAGGGTCTTCGTCGTCCAGAACGTGAGCGACAAACCCATCGCGATCAGCGCATAGGCCGCACCCACGCAGACACCCGCGAACACCAGTTGCAGGAAGAAATCCATCGACGGGCTCCTGTTATCAACTTCTGGGGTCAGTCTTTGGCAATGCGCAGCACAGACTTGTCGCCGGTCTTCACGTACTCAAACACGGACACGTCCTTCTCGGTGATGGCGTGATGCTTGGCGGGAGAGAACGAATAGACAGCATTGACGCCGCGCAGGCCAGTGATGCCCTCAATGGCCTTGTTCACCTTCGCCGCATCGGTAGAGTTGGCGCGCTTGATGCCCTCAAACAGCACATTCGCAGCGTCGTATGCATTGGTCACCGACAGTGACATGAAAATTTGCGGGTTGGCGGGGTCGGCACCCCACCAGCGGTCTGGCCCATGCTTGGCCTTGTACGCATCTGCGAACTCCTTGGCAGCGGCATTCAACGGCTGCTCACCGAAGACACCAACCATGGTTCCCCGGGTTCCGGTCACCAACTCGCCGGCACCCTCTTGGTAGGGGATCGACAAGGCGCCATTCGACGCCACCAGCGGCACCGACATATTCAGACGCGCCATGGTGCGACGCAATACGGCGAGGTCGGCCCCCAAGCCAACGCACAGAATCACATCTGCACCGGCGCGTTGCAGCTTGGCCAGTTGCGCGGTCATATCCTGCGCACGCTGGTTGTATGACTCGACACCGACGGACTGGGCGCCGCCCAAGGCCTTGAGCTCCTTGCTGATCAGGTCGATGCCACCCGTGCCGTAGGCTGTGCTTTCGTGAATCAAGCCGACCTTCTTGAAGCGCTTGGCCACATAACCGGCCAGCACCTTGGCCTCGACGTCGTTCTGCAATGCAAAAGAGAAAACGTTGGGACGAGGAGCGCCACCGGTCGGATAGGTCACCGTGGGCGACTGGGCAACGGGATTCATGTAAGGCCGACCGTCTGCCGCCGCCATGTCAATCACCGCCAGGGTCGGCCCGCTGCCGGCCGGGCCGATGATGCCTACAAGGTCCTTGTTGTCGAGCAGCTTGCGCATGTTTTGAACTGCGCGGTCAGGCACCAACTGGTCGTCGAGAGCGATCGCCAGTTCGATCTTCTTGCCATTGATGCCTCCGCGTGCGTTCCATTTCTCAATGGCGAGGTCGACGCCCCGCTTGCCGCCCTCACCATATTCGTTGTAAGGACCGGTCAAAGCGGACGTCATGCCAATCTTGATGGTGTCCTGTGCGAAACCGGGTGTGCAAAGAAGGGCGATGGTGAATGCGCCGGCGATCGAAACACCGATTGATCGTAAGTTCATTTCTGTCTCCTTAACGCGTACGTGCGTGCCGCGTGTGCCTTGGTCTTGCTCGGGGAGGGCTCTGCAGGTCAAAGCCCGGCTTGTCTACATTTCCAACGAGCAACTCACAGGCCAACATATGAACTATGAGTCACTGTTCATATTTGAGGGCAAAAATCAATTAGCGTCAAGCAAAGCGAGGAGAACGCCGGGAATACCCTAAGCGCGCCAGCAGAACGCGATCGCTTCATGCCGCACTGCAACATGACGCGAAATGAGTGATCACGAAAATGGAAACGATTCCAAAAAGTGACCAAGATGCGCGCGGTCGGCATCGGGCCCTTGATCTTGATGGCGTGAACCCCGCCCATGACTCCGCGGTGACGTCAATCAGTTCGCTGAATTCCTGAATGCCCGAGTTGTCGCAGGATTCAGGTCTCTAGCTCTGCACCCACCGCTCAAAGCCTTCCATGTCCACGTAGATTCGACCATCGGGAGCGCGGCGGTACTGCTTGCCTGCGGCAATGCGCGTACCGCGGGTACGGATTAGCCGATGCGTGCCGTCGAATTGCCTACGAGTTCAAGCACCATGACGCGCTGGAGGACGCCAGGGCCGCAGCGCAGGTTCTACTCGCGGCGCTGAATAAATCGGAGATGAGCCCGTCCGACAAGGTCGCCGATCGAGACAATTCAATTCAACGGCTAGGCACGCCATCGTCAAGAGCGATCGTTCCGCGCCGCTCGACCCTGTGGCAGGGTGACAGTGGGGATGCCGTTCAGGGGGCTCTCGTCCGGGGGCTAGTTGCTAGGGAAGGTCTGAACAAGGGCGGTTCAGACGCACACCGGGCGCAAAAAGTCGGCGCGTGACGACGAAACGCCGCCCGCGACCCGCGTTTTCCAAGGAGTTTCGGCCTTATTGCTTCGCCTCATGCTGCTTTCGGACGGACTAACCCCGTCATTGCCATCAACTGCTTGCGCACCATCCACAGGTTCGACAGCGCGAACAGGGTGACCACGTGCGCCGTGTTCTTCGCCAGCCCGCGGAATCTCACCTTCACCAAGCCGAACTGGCGCTTGACGACCCGAAACGGGTGCTCCACCTTCGCGCGCACGCTGGCCTTGCGATGCTCCGCCTTCTGAACTTTTTTCTTGGCCCTGCCTTCGGGCAACTTGGCGATGTCGCTGGGTCTGGCGGCGATGTGCCACTGCAGATCCTCGCGATCCACCCGCGCCGGCGCGCCGCGGTAGCAGGAGTCGGCCCAGACCTGTTCTTCCTTGCCATGCAGCAGATCGGCCACCTGCTCGACGTCCGCCTCATTCGCCGCGGTGGTGGTCACCGTGTGCACCAGGCCGCTGTCGGCGTCCACACCGATGTGCGCCTTCATCCCGAAGAACCACTGGTTGCCCTTCTTCGCCTGATGCATCTCCGGATCCCGCTCGCCCTCGGCGTTCTTGGTGGAGCTGGGCGCCGCGATGATAGTGGCGTCCACGATGCTGCCGCGCTTGAGCAGCAGGCCCTTGCGCGCCAGCAGCGCGTTGACCGCCTTCAGGATGTCCTCGGCCAAGTCGTTCTCTTCGAGAAGGTGCCGGAAGTTCAGGATCGTCGTCTCGTCCGGGATCGGCCCTGCCGGCGCCGCCGGCTTGCTCCGTGCGCCACCGGCGCGCAAAGGCCGCCACACGGCCATAGCCGCCCTCGTAGCCCTGGGCAGCGAGTTCCTCGTACATCAACTTGACCGTGCGCCGGTCACGCTTGCCGCGATGGGC
>JAZKFD010000258.1:0-3778 GCA_040386635.1 Pseudomonadota bacterium | reverse complement strand
TGACCCACGTCGTCACCGAATCCTGTATCAAGTGCAAGTACACCGACTGCGTTGATGTCTGTCCCGTGGACTGCTTCCGCGAAGGCCCGAACATGCTCGTCATCGACCCCGATGAGTGCATCGACTGCGCTGTTTGCATTCCCGAATGCCCCGTGAATGCGATCTATGCCGAAGAAGACGTTCCACCGGACCAGATGAACTTCATCAAGCTGAACGTCGAGCTGTCCCAGCAGGCCGGATGGAAGAGCATCACCAAGCGCAAGCCTGCGCTGGAAGATGCCGAGGAGTGGAAAGACAAGACCGGCAAGCTGGAACACCTGATCCGGTGAACCCATGACCGATGTTGTCGAGACCGATGCCGTCATCGTCGGAGCGGGCCCGGTCGGGCTCTTCCAGGTTTTCGAGCTCGGCCTGCTGGAGATCAAGGCCCATGTCATCGACTCGCTCGATTACCCCGGCGGCCAGTGCATCGAGCTGTATCCCGACAAGCCCATCTACGACATCCCTGCCGTGCCTGTCTGCACGGGCCGTGAACTCACCAACAGCCTGCTCAAGCAAATCGAGCCTTTCGGCGCTACCTTCCACTACGGCCAGGAAGTAACGACGGTTGAGCAGCAGGAAGATGGGCGCTTCCTGCTCGGCACCTCGAAGGGCAAGCGATTTCTGGCTCGCACGATATTCATTGCGGCGGGTGTGGGCGCATTCCAGCCGCGCAAGGTGATGATCGACCGCGCAGAACGCTTTGAGGGCGGCCAACTCTTTTATGCCGTGAAGGACCCCGCCAGGTTCGCAGGCAAGGACCTGGTGGTGCTGGGCGGCGGCGACTCGGCGCTCGACTGGGCGCTGATGTTTGCGCAGCCGGGACCCAACCGCGCCCGCAGCCTCACGCTTGTTCACCGGCGTGACGGATTCCAGGCGGCGCCTGCGTCGGTTGCGAAGATGCGCGACTTGTGCGCTTCTCTGCAAATGAAGTTTGTCGTGGGCCAGGTGACGGCGCTCGATGAACATGAGGGGCGCCTGGCCGGGATTCAGGTCACCGGAAGCGATGCGCAGACGCAGCGCTTGCCCCTGGACGCCCTGCTGGTTTTTTATGGACTTTCACCCAAGCTCGGACCGATCGCAGACTGGGGCCTGGACATCGAGCGCAAGCAGCTGAAAGTGGACACGGAGAAGTTTTCCACCAGCGTGCCGGGCATCTTTGCCGTGGGTGACATCAACACCTATCCGGGCAAGAAGAAGTTGATTCTTTCGGGCTTTCACGAGTGCGCCCTGGCCGCTTTCGGTGCCGCCGCGATCGTGTTTCCGGACCGCAAGATCCAGATGCAGTACACAACCACGAGCACGAAATTGCACAAGGTTCTCGGGGTCGATTCGCCCGTGTTCGACTGAACCCCATACAATCGCCCGGTGGTCTGAAGGATCACATCCGCTAGGGGTGTTGTCGTCTTGCAAGAGGCGGCGACTGAGAAAGTCCCTTTGAACCTGATTGAGGTAATCCTCGCGCAGGGAAGCAAGCTCTCCGGCCGCATCCAGCTTTCTCTCGTGGGTGCTCCAAGGCCAAGCAAGCCGACCTGCCATCACGTCGAAAGAACGTCATGGCACAACCTAGAACGCTACTCAGAACGCAAACTTACCTGGCCGTCGCTGGCTTCCTTTTTTCCTGCGGCCTTGCGAATGCGCAGCCGACCACCGCCCTTCCCTCTGTTGTCGTCACGGGCACCAGTCCGGCGCCCGTAGCCGACGTCACCGGCCTGGGAGACGTTCCGGTCAAGGAACTGCCTGTCTCGGCCACCGTCATCAACCGCAGGCAGATCGAAACCAGCGGTGCCCGCCGGCTGGCGGACCTGGCGCAATTCGATTCATCCGTAAGCGATGCATACAACGCGCCGGGCTACTGGGACTTCCTGTCCATCCGGGGCTTCACGCTCGACAACCTCTACAACTACCGGCGCGAAGGTTTGCCGATCAATGCGCAGACCGTAATCCCGCTGGACAACAAGGAGCGCATCGAAATCCTCAAGGGGACGAGCGGGATGCAAGCCGGTGTGAGTTCGCCCGGCGGCCTGGTCAACTATGCGGTGAAGCGACCGACGGAGCTGAACCTGCGTGAAGCCCGCATCGAGGCTTCGAGCCGCAGCAGCCTGCTTGCGGCAGCCGATCTTGGCGGCCGATTCGGTGCCGACCGCGCCTTCGGCTATCGCATCAACCTCGCGCACGAGAAGTTACGCCCGCTCATCCGCTCACTGGACGGCGAACGAAGCCTGGCAGCAATCGCTGGCGACTGGCGCCTCGGACGCGATTCGGTGATCGAAGCTGAAGTCGAGTGGAGTCACAAATCGCAGGCAAGCCAATCCGGTTTCAGCCTGCTGGGCAACGCGCTGCCCGCCGTACCCGACCGCCGCATCAACCTGAACAACCAGCCGTGGGCGCAGCCATCGGTTTTTGACGGAGTCGCTGGCACCCTGCGATTCAGCCAGGCACTGGGCAAAGACTGGCGATGGTCCGCGACAGCGGGCACCCAGCGGTTGCGCACCGACGACTACACCGCGTTTCCCTTCGGCTGCGGCGCGGAAGGCAACTACGACCGCTACTGCTCCGACGGCAGCTTCGACTATTACGACTTCCGCAGTGTGGGCGAACGCCGGCGCCAGGACGCAGCATCTGTCAACCTCAAGGGCAAAGTGGTGACGGGTTCGATCACCCACGACCTCACGTTCGGGCTGATGACCAGCCGTGCGCGTGACGGCACGCCACCCTACGCCTACAACTACGCCGGCACTGGAACGGTCGATGGCCTAGCGATCGTGCCGCCGGAACCCACGCTCGCTTTCGAAGGCTCGCAGCGCAATGAAAAGACGCTCGAGTTCTTCGCCAGCGATGCCATTCGCTGGAGTGACAGGGCAACCACCTGGGTCGGGTTCCGGCACACCAGGCTCGATCGCGGCTACAAACAGTCGATCACCACGCCGTGGATCGCCACCACCTTCAAGCTCAGCCGCGAGGCGATGGCCTATGCGAGCTACGGCCAGGGCGTGGAAACGGCGCGAGTCCCGGACAACGCAGCCGTCTATGCAAACCCCGGCGAAGTCCTGCCCGCGCTCAAGTCCAAACAGTTCGAGATCGGCCTGAAGGGCGACACCGGTCCACTCGACTGGCAGGTAGCCTACTTCGACATCCGCAGGCCAATGACCAACATCGCGTACTGCGACCGCACTTTCGCCGCCTGCCTGGGTCAGTTCGACGGCCGCGCTGCGCACCGGGGCATCGAGGCAAACGCGCAATGGACAAGCGGTGCATGGCGAATCGATGGCGCAGCGACACTGCTCAAGGCGCGCCGGGAAGACAGCGCGCTGGAGCCCGCCAACAATGGCAAAAGCCCGCCCAACGTGCCAGACGCGACCATCCGCGCCGGGGTGACATGGAAAGTGCCGCAAGTGCGAGGGCTCGAGGTGAGAACGCAGCTGTCGCACGAAGGCAAACGGGCGGTCCTGGCAGACGGCTCGATGATGTTGCCTGCGTGGACGCGCATGGATGCGTCGGTGCGATACGAGACGCAGATGGCTGCGGTCAAGACAACCTGGACACTCGGAATCGACAACATCACCAACCGCAGCTACTGGAAAGAATCACCCTTCCAGTTCGGCCATGTGTACCTGTATCCGGGGGCGGAACGCACCTTGCGGCTGTCATTGACTGCTGCGCTGTAAAAAGACGGAAAAAACCGCGCTATAATTCGAGGCTGTTCCTCGATAGCTCAGTTGGTAGAGCGCCGGACTGT
>JAZKFD010000257.1:0-4033 GCA_040386635.1 Pseudomonadota bacterium | reverse complement strand
ACGCAGCGCAGGCCCCCATCGTGATCCTGCACGACAACGACATGCTGGTGCCGGTGGACTATGCGGCGCAGGTCGTGGATCGCATGGGTCAGGGCTACGACGTCGTGAATCTCAAACGCTTCGTGTTCTACCTCGATGCGGATCACACACGGCGCATCTTCGAGGGCCAGGCCGGACTGCTGGATGATGCGCCCGGAAGCATCGTGCAAAACCTCGAAGCCGGCGGCAGCATCGCCATCACCCGCGATGCATTCGAGCGCATTGGCGGCATGGACGAATCGTTCATCGGCTGGGGCGGCGAAGACAACGAATTCTGGGAGCGCGCGCAGACACTGCGCGTGTGGCCGTGGGCTTACCTTCCAATCGTGCACCTGTGGCACGCGGCTCAACCGGGCAAGCGCGATGCGCAGTACCAGACCGCCCTGCACTACCAGAAGCTCAGGGCAGTCGATGCTCGCGAGCGGATCGAGGCGCTGAGAGCCCTGCGGCGCGCACCCTGACCAGCAGCAGCTGGCCGACGAGAAACACACCGGCATAGCCGCACAGCGCGACGAAGATCGACAACACGTCACCGCGCAACCGCCACCCCACGAAACCGACCAGCAGCGCCGCCAGCACGGCGTGCAGGACACGCAGCCAGGTCTGGGCCGGAAATGCCTTCACGCGCCGCAGTTGACGGGTCAGCGGCTCATCGACGAATCGCGTCATGAGCCACGCCGCGCCGAACGCTGCAACGAGATAGACCGGCAGCGCGAGCAACCAGCGGGCAGGCGTTGCCGGCAACAGCAGATAGACGGAGGTGACCAGCGTCGTCATCAACGGGATGTGGACCAGGTACAGGGCAAACGAAATCCGCCCGAGGAACTGCGGAACGCGCCGCTCCAGGAACCGATGCGCCCCCGCGGTGAGCAGCACACCCGCCAGCAGCAAGATGGCGCCGAGTGCGAGCGTGAATTCGAACGAGCTCGCAACCACCGACAGCGCCTGGTGCAAGACATAGAAGTGAGTCTCTGCCGGATCGCGCGCCGCGCGGCCGCCGAGCAGCAAGCCGGCAACGATCAGGAACGGCCCGAGAAATCCCGCCCGCAACTTCTCCAGGCGGCCCCTTGCGTGCGCTTCAAACAACAGGGCGCCACCTGCCATGCCCATGTACGCGCCGAGCCCGAATCGCGCGGGAATTGTCAGCAGGAGCAGGGCGAACAGGCACGGCACGACCGCTTGCCGCGGCACCAGCCTGTAGACAAGGTAGATGGCGATCGAACCGAACAGCTCGACCCGCATGGTCCACAGGACGCGGTTGATGTTCGACTCCCCGAATCGAAACGGGTTGAACACGGCGTCCCACGCTGCCTGGAAGAACGTCGGAGAAGGGTTGTGATACCACTGCAGCCACGCATTGCCGACCACCTGCGCCGCTGCACGCGAGGAGTCACCGAACACCTTCAGGAGCACATAGGCCAGGCCTGCGCTCACCAGCATCGGCACGCCGAGCCGCAGGTAGCGCCTGCCCACCAGCAGTGTCAGCGGCACTGTGTTGGGCGACATCGACTGGGCGATGACAAAACCCGACAGCGCGAAAAATGCGTGGACAGCGAAAGAGCCGTTGTAGAAAACCACCCATGGCGAACTGGCGAGCCAGTCCTGGAATGCATCGGTGTTGACGCCCTTCGCACCGAAATAGGCTGCCGGAAGAAAGGCCGCGATGAAGTGGTGCACCAGGACGCAAAGGGCACCAAGCCCTCGCAGGCCGTCGAGGCTTCGATGGCGCGTTTGCCTCAGATCATCGGCGCTGTGCAACGTTGTCATCGCCGAGAATTGTCGTTCACAATCCGACACACCTATGGCAGTACCCACGTTCACGCAGATCATCAGTGGATTCCAGGGTCTCACCCCACAAAGTTTGCGCGAGGCGGTCACAGGCAAGGACCGCACGCTGGTCTACTCGTTCGGATGCGACCGGAGCGCAGGCTTCGGCGCCGATTACCTGGGCTTCGTGAGCAAGCTGATGTGGTGCCTGCAAAGCGACGTTGGCTTCAGGTTTGGCGAAGTGCGCCGGCCTGTTGGGTTCATCACAGCCCATGGCTGGACCGACTACTTCGAGCCGTTTTGCGAAGAGGCGCGCGGGCCGTTGCTGGACAGGCTCAATGTGCATGCGTTTCCCTACGCACGACGCTTGCCGTTTCTCAAGACGCTTGCCGGCGCGTGGCTGCGCGCAACGGTGCGGCCTGCATCCGATTACTTCTCGTTCGACGTGTTGAGGCCTGTCCCGCCGCAAGGTCAACGTGGGATGGACTCCGGCGACTTCCTGAAGGACAGGCGAGCCCTGATCGATGTCCTGTGGCGCTACAACCCGCAGACCCTGCGCGAAGTTCAGCAGATCAAACTGCAGGCGAATCTGCAGCCCGAGCCTTCGAGCTACTTCGCCATTTGCGTGCGGCGCGGCGACAAGCTCATGGAGCATGGCTATGTGGGCGTGCAACGCTACGTGGAGGCCATTGCCCAGCACGCGGGCGAGCTACGCACGCTGTTCCTGGCAACCGACGACGCGAGCGTGGTGGACGAAGTACGCAAGGCCCTGCCCCACTTCAATGTGCTGACGTTGACCGATCCCGCGTCGAAGGGATACGTTCATCGCGACTTCAGCAGCCTGCCCGCCAGCGAGCGACGACGGCAGACCCTGCGCTTTTTTGCGCAACTGGAGCTGATGCGGGACGCGAGCTTGTTCATCGGCTCGCGCACGACCAACGTGTCGTGGATGGTCAATGCCTTGCGCGGCGGCGACGGAGTGCACTGGGTTGACTGAGCCGATCCAGCCGCGCAAGCGCATCGTCATCGTCGCCCCCGCCATTGGAGCGGGTGCCGGGAGCGTTGCGGGGATAGCGCTGCGCCACGCGCATCTGCTGTCCAGCCAATTCGAAGTGCATGTGATCGCGCAAACCGTTCCCGATGACCTTGCGGCGCATATCGGAAGAACGATCGTGCGCCCCGTGCGCTGGGACTGGCTGCGACGCTTTTGCCACGTCCCCAACGAGCTGTCGTTTGCGTGGGCCGCCCGCAAGGCCATCATCGACCTGCAAGCGCAAGGTCCTGTCGATGCGATCTGGTGCCACGGTCACACCATCGCCGCACTCGTGGCCGGTCCCTTGCGATCCAGGCTGGGCGCCGGCGTGATCATCACGGTGCACGGCAATATCTTCGAGCGGCCGCCCGGCACCTATTCACGAGAGCTCACGGCCCTGTATCGATGGTCCACTCGCCGCACGAATGCTGTCGCCGATGCCATCCATGCCATCAGTCCGACCATCGCCGAAGCCGCCATCGAGCACGGCGCACCGCCCGCTCACGTGCACCTGATTGCGCACGGCATCAAGCCCGAGGCCGTCGGGCTTCGCGAGACCCATCCGCGCACCCCCGATGAATTTCTGGTCGGCGACACATTGCGACTGCTCTATGTAGGCGGGCTCCTGCCCATCAAGGGCCTGGACGGCCTGCTGCACGCGGCTGCCTCACACACATCGCACCGGATCGAGCTGGTCCTGGCTGGCGATGGACCCGAGCGAAGTCACCTCGAAATGCTGGCGCGGTCGCTGGGGGTCAACGCGAAGTTCCTGGGTGCTGTGCCCCGGCAGGAACTGGGCAAGCTCTACCGCTGCGCGGACATCGCGTGCCTTCCTTCGCTCTCCGAGGCCTTGCCGCTGGTCATCCTGGAAGCCATGTTGTGCGGAACGCCTGTCGTGGCGAGCGACACCGGAGGCATTCCGTCCATGATCGCCGACGGGCAGAACGGTCACCTGGCGACGCCTGGGGATGCAGTCGCGCTGGGGCAAGCCCTGTCCAGTGCTGCCGCATCGCGCGAACACCTCGCGTTGCTGGGGGCCGCTGGATGGGCTCGTGCACGCAAGGACTTCAGCTGGCCTGCGATTGGCGAGCAGCTGGAAGCAGTGGCACTGACTGCGATTGACAGCGCACAAAGGCGAAGGGGGCCAGGATGACATCGCTCTCCCGCCTCGCCAGCTATGCCCGGCTCTTCAAG
>JAZKFD010000256.1:0-11305 GCA_040386635.1 Pseudomonadota bacterium | reverse complement strand
AAAAAGGGCATCAGGCGAGATGTTTGGCGTGGAGGCGGGGCAATCCGTGCTGCAGAACGCCACCTACTGTGTAGAACGATCCGAACACGGCGATTCTATCAGTGGGGGCTGCTGCGGCCACTGCCGCCTGTAGCGCCTCCATCGGGCTTTGCCAGGTGCTGCCAGCGACATCGGTGCGCTTTTCCTGCGCTCTCCATTTTTCCAGCAGACTCGCTGCCGACTCTGCGCGGGCCGTGGGCAAATCGGTGAAGTACCAGCGGTCGATGATCGGTCCGAGCCTGGCGAACATCGCGGCCAGGTCCTTGTCGGCCATCGCACCGAACACGGCATGCGTCGTCGGGAAAAATCCCATCGCGTCCAGGTTCGCCGCCAGTGCGGCCACCGAATGCGGGTTATGCGCAACGTCGAGCACCAGCATCGGCTGCCCGGGCACGATCTGGAATCGCCCCGGTAGCTCCACCATGGCCAGACCGTTGCGTACGGCCTGCGCATTGACGGGCAGGCGTGGCCTGAGGGATTCCAGCGCGGCCAGCACGCCCGAGGCATTGACCAGCTGGTTCGCGCCACGCAGGGCGGGATAGGCGAGCCCCGCGTAGCGACGGCCGCGCCCGGCCCAGGCCCACTGCTGCTTGTCACCCGAATAATTGAAGTCCCGTCCGGGCAACCAGAGGTCCGCACCGATTTCAGTGGCATGGTCGATCACGCTCTGCGGAGCGACCGGGTCGCTCACGATGGCCGGTTTGCCGGTGCGCAGGATGCCCGCCTTTTCACGCCCAATGGTCTCGCGGTCGGTGCCCAAAAACTCCATGTGATCCAGGTCCACGCTGGTGATCACCGCGCAATCGGTGTCGATGATGTTGACCGCGTCCAGCCTGCCGCCCAGGCCCACTTCGAGAATCGCTACGTCGAGCCCGCTTGCCGCCATCAGGCTCAGGATTGCCAGCGTCGTGAATTCGAAGTAGGTCAGCGTGACGTCAGCCCGCGCAAGCTCAACCTTTGCGAAGTGGGGCACGAGCGCATCGCCCCCGACGATCTCGCCGTGAATGCGGCACCGCTCTTCGAAGTGCACCAGATGCGGCGAGGTGTACACGCCGGTCTTGTAGCCCGCCTGCAACAGGATGGCTTCCAGCATCGCGCAGGTTGATCCCTTGCCGTTGGTGCCGGCCACGGTGATAACCGGGCAGTCGAACTTCAGGCTCATGCGCCCGGCAACCGCCCGCACGCGATCCAGGCCCAGCTCTATCGTCTTGGGGTGCAGGCTGTCGCAATGCGCCAGCCAGTCTTGCAAAGTGTCCATGCCCGCATTGTCCCAGTACGGCGGTGCACCGACGTGTGCGGACCCTATGATCGACGCCATGACACCCGTTCTGCATGGCATTCCCAACTGCGACACCGTCCGGAAGGCGCGCGCCTGGCTGACCGGACATGGCGTCGAGTACACCTTTCACGACTTCAAGCAGCTCGGCGTGCCGCTTGACCGCGTGGACGACTGGATTGCCCAGGTCGGCTGGGAAAAACTGGTCAATCGGCAGGGCAGCACCTGGCGCAAGCTCGATCCGGCGCTGCAGGCTTCGGTGAAGGACGCCGAGAGCGCCAGGGCCTTGATGGCCCAATACCCCAGCGCGATCAAGCGCCCGGTCGTCGATTGGGGCGACCGCACGACGGTGGGTTTCCATCCGGATATGTGGGCGTCAACGATTGCACGGTGAGCGGCGCATTTACCAACGCTTTACCGAACGGCGCTGGCATGGCGGCAGGGATTGCCTAGAATTTGTGCACTCAGGTATTCCACGGAGACGCCCTATGAAAAAACTAGTCATGTTGTCCGCTTTTGGCATGGTCGCTGCCACCTCCGGCGTCGCCTACGCACAGCAGGAAACCGCACGCGTACTCTCGGCGACGCCCGTCGTGCAGCAGGTCCCGGTGCCGCGTCAGGTCTGCAGCGTGCAGCCCATGGCATCGCAAAACCCGGGTGCAGGCGCTGTGATCGGCGCGATCGCCGGTGGCCTTTTGGGCAATACCATCGGCCACGGCACCGGACGTGCCGCTGCGACCGGCCTTGGCATCGTCGCAGGTGCGGCGCTGGGCAACAACGTCGAAAACAACAGCTATGCCCGCAACGGCCAGTACTGCACGACCGAGTCCACCTACGAGAACCGGACCGTCGCCTACAACGTGACTTATGAGTACCAGGGACGGCAGTACTCGACCCAAATGGCGCAGGACCCCGGCCCGACGATCCAGCTGCAGGTGACGCCCGTCGGCGCCAACCCCCCGCCGGTGGGCACGCTGCATGGCGACGCCAACACCAACTGGACGCCACGCGCCACGATCATCTCGCAGGAGATCGTCCCGTCCCCGATGGTCGAGTATCCGGTGTACTCCTCCGGCTACTACCCGCGTCCGTACTACGCACCCGCTGTGCCCCTGGCGATCACGCTGGGACTGGGCTATTACGGGGGCCACCGGTACCACCATCGTCATCGCCACTGGCGATAACAGGCGGCGTCGGCCAACAGTCTGAACGGGCAACGCAGGTTGCCCGTTTTGCTTTTGGAGGCTTGCTGAATCGCGCCAGCTAAAATTCATGGATGACTACTGCGCAAATCGCCCAAGCCGACATCTCCACCCAGGCCAACGTTTACTTCGACGGCAAGTGCGTGAGCCACAGCATCACATTGGCTGACGGCACGAAGAAATCCGTCGGCGTGGTGCTCCCCTCAGAGCTGACCTTTAAAACCGGCGCAGCCGAAATCATGGAATGCGTCGCGGGCTCCTGCGAGTACAAGCTCGCCGGCTCCGACACCTGGCTCAGCTCGGGCCCTGGCGACAAATTCAGCGTCCCGGCAGACAGCAGCTTCGACATCCGGGTCGCGCAGGCCTATCACTACATCTGCCATTTCGGCTAACCCGCCCGCCAGCTTCGGCCCAGCGTTTCACCGGCTCCCAAGCGCCACTTTCATGTCCACCATCCTCGAACACCTTCCCTCCGGCCAGAAAGTCGGCATCGCCTTTTCAGGCGGCCTCGATACCAGCGCCGCGTTGCACTGGATGCGCCTGAAGGGCGCGATTCCGTACGCCTATACAGCCAATCTCGGCCAGCCCGACGAGCCTGACTACGAAGAAATTCCGCGCAAGGCGATGCAGTACGGCGCCGAGAAGGCCCGGCTGATCGACTGCCGCATGCAACTCGCCCACGAAGGCATCGCGGCGCTGCAGGCCGGTGCGTTCCACATCTCCACTGCCGGCGTGACCTACTTCAACACCACGCCGCTGGGCCGCGCCGTGACAGGCACGATGCTGGTGGCTGCGATGAAGGAAGACGACGTCAACATCTGGGGTGACGGCAGCACATTCAAGGGCAACGACATCGAGCGCTTCTACCGCTACGGCTTGCTCACCAACCCGGCGCTGCGGATCTACAAACCGTGGCTGGACCAGCTCTTCATCGACGAGCTGGGCGGGCGTGCAGAGATGTCGGCGTTCATGACCCAGGCGGGCTTTGGCTACAAGATGTCCGCCGAAAAGGCCTATTCGACCGACTCCAACATGCTGGGCGCCACGCACGAAGCCAAGGACCTGGAAAGCCTGGGCACCGGCATGAAGATCGTGAACCCGATCATGGGCGTGGCCTTCTGGAAGGACGATGTCGCGGTCAAGGCAGAGACCGTGACGGTCCGATTCGAAGAGGGCCAGCCGGTTGCCCTGAATGGCAAGACCTTCGATTCGCCAGTCGATCTGATTCTGGAAGCCAACGCCATTGGCGGGCGGCACGGCCTGGGCATGAGCGACCAGATCGAAAACCGCATCATCGAGGCCAAGAGCCGCGGCATCTACGAGGCCCCGGGCCTGGCGCTGCTGTTCATCGCCTATGAGCGCCTGGTCACGGGCATCCATAACGAAGACACGATTGAGCAGTACCGCGACAACGGACGCAAGCTGGGTCGCCTGCTCTACCAGGGCCGCTGGTTCGATCCGCAGGCCATCATGTTGCGCGAAACCGCGCAGCGCTGGGTGGCACGCGCAGTGACGGGCGAAGTCACGCTGGAACTGCGCCGTGGCAATGATTACTCGCTGCTGAACACCGAGTCACCCAACCTCACTTACGCGCCTGAGCGGCTGTCGATGGAAAAGGTGGAAAACGCCCCGTTCTCCCCCAAGGACCGCATCGGGCAACTCACGATGCGCAACCTCGACATCGTCGATACGCGGCAAAAGCTCGGGATCTATTCGCGCGCCGGATTGCTCACCTCGGGTGAAGGCGCGCCCATCCCGAACCTCGAGCACAAGCCCAAATAGCCTGACTGCGCACCTGCGACGCGCTCAGTCGTACGAGAAGGTCAGTATCAGATCAACCGCCGTGCGCTCGCCTGCTTCGGCCCGCAGGGTGATTCGGCGGGTGATGTCATAGAAGATGAACAGCGTCCCCATGGCACCTGAAATGCTGCGCTCATACGCTGCGTAGAAGTTGGTGCCGAACCTGCGACCCAGCGCGATCGCCGCACCGCCTGCCGAATCGCGCCGGAACGAAACTTCATCCAGGCCCAGCGACGCGGCCAGGCCCTTCTTGCCTCCGGCGCGATTGGCCAGCAGCGCGACCGCAGCCTGCTGCACCAGCGCGGTCTCAGCACCCGAAGACGGCGCAGCGCGGCCGGTCACCAGCCACGACAGTTTCTCGGCTTCAGGCAAGTCAGGCTCTGCATAGAGCCGCACGAAGGGCGAGAGCGCCGTGCCAGAAATCAGGACACCGACGCGTTGAACGATGTTGGGCCGGATCGCCAGGATATCGAGCGAGGGGTTGTCCACCGAGCCAGTGAACCGGATCACGCCTCGCTCGATGTTCAGGCGCTGCCCGTAGGCCTGGTATTGGCCGCCCGCCGTGGTAATGACGCCCGTCAGGCGCGGCTGGACGACCGAGCGGCCTGTCAGCTTCAACTGGCCCCGCAGGCGCGTGTCGATCCCCAGACCCTGCACACGCAGGTTGTCTCCCAGATCGAGATTGACATCCAGGGTCAGCTCCTGCGAGGGTGATTTAGCGGTGGTGGGCTGCTGCAAGGCGCGGGCCTCAGCTTTGAGAATCGGCCCGCCTGCGCCACGAACCACCACGTCCTGGCCTAGCCGCGGTGTCGTTTCATCCGGCAGCACGATGAGCGCCTGATCGACCTTGAGCGTGCCATTGACCACCGTCCCCTTCGCGTCGCGCGAGGCGGTGATTTTTCCGGACACCGTCACCTGCCGATCCGAGCGGATACTCGCGCGCAGCCGGGTCACTTCGGCGGTGAGTTGTGTCTGCAAACCGTCAGCGTTCCATCGCCCTTCGCCGGTAGCCACCAGTGTCCCACCGTTGTCGCCTGGCCCACGAAGGCGGAACTCGTCAACGACCAGGCGTGTGCCTTCGAAGTGCGCGCGCAGCCGGCCACCCTGCAACTCGATCCCGTCCACCACCGATCGAAGCGCCAGATCGTCGGCAGCCAGCGTGCCCGCCAGCTGCGGCGCGCCTCGTGTGCCGCTTACCGTCAGGTCTGCACCGAGCGAGCCACGCAGCCGCCAGCCGGGGGGCGCGAGCAGGGACCACACCCCGATGCGCGGCAGCTGGGCGCGAACCGTACCGCTGACTGGCGCCTGCTCGGGCCACGACCATCCTGCCGCGCCCCCTTGCGACAGGCGGCTTTGCAGGCGCGCATCGGCCGTGCCGCCGCGCTCGCTGTCCCATCGCAGCACCGCCGTCACCGTTTCGCCCTGGCTTTCGATAGCCAGTCGCGCCTCGCGCACACCCGCCTTGACCCGGGTAGCCGCGCCATCGGCCGTATCGGCCAGTACCGTGAGGTCGCCACGGGTGCGTTCCAGCGAGGCGCGGATTCGCGCGGTCGCTCCCAACGAAGCGTCCCAGGCACCGTCAAACACCATGTCACCGGCCAGGGCCGTTCCCTGCAACTGGGGTCCGCCCACCAGCTCGATCCAGGCCAGCGGCAAGCCCTTGATGCGGCCTGTCGTCTTGAGCTCCCCGCGTCCGTAGCGCACGGGGTCCCACACGATCGTTGCGGAACCGATACCGCCGACGCTGCGCGGTGCGCCCAGCAGCGCCTCGCCTGCGCTCGCATCCAGCGTTCCGCGCGACCACCGGATGTCGACGGGGCGGGCAGTCTTCAATGTCCAGTTGCCGGCGCCTGTTGCCGGATCGCTGCCCACAACGCCCAGCGATGCGACCTGAGCGAACCAGTCCGCGGGCGCACCCGGGGCCCCGCGCTTTCCGCCACGGCCCGAGAGATCGAGACTGATCCGTCGCTGGCCCGATTCGGCACGGCCGCGAACCTGCAGGGCTGCATCGGCCAGGCGACCGTTGATCGTCGCGGTCGTTTCGCGCACGCTCCACCCCTGTGCCGTGGTGCCCGCATTGCCTGCAGTGTCCCCTGTAGCGGCCGTAGCGGCCGGACCGCCGCGCAAATCGAGCCGCGCGACGTCGATATCGGCTTTCACTGCCGGATCGAGCCAGCCGCCCTGCCATTCAGCGCGGGCCTGGGCCTGTCCGCCGGCGACCTGCGCCAGAAACGCCGGGGCGCCCGGAAGCCGTTGCAGCCAGCGGGCCGCCTGCGCGAGATCGCCTCCATTCGCGCTGACAGTGCCACCGCCGCTGTCTGCCGAAAGCTTGCCCTGCATGTTCGCGACAAGCCCCGGGATTTTGAGTTCTGCCCGCCCGTTGCCTGAACGGCTTTTGACCGCCACGTCACCGCTGGCCTGCAGCCTGGCATCGGAGGTCATGACTTCCAGGGACGCCAGCGAAACGGTCCCGTCATTCCAGCGACCCTTCGCAGCGGCAGAGCGGAGTTCGAGCGCCGCTGCCGCAGCCGCAATTTCGCCCCGCGCGCGACGCCCGCCCGCTGCAGCAGCATCGGCCGCCAGCGAGACATCGAACCCGATTGCCTCCCCCTCACCCGACAGGCTTGCTTTCCCGCTGACGGGTAGCGATGCCAGCGCACCATGCAGCGCCGCCGGATCGACCCCGGAAAGCGTGCCGTCCACCGTCCAGCCCTTCGCGCCTGTCCATTGGCCCTTCGCACGCACCTCGCCGCCCCCGACGGTCGCCTCCAGTGCCCGGATGACGGCCTGTCCACCCTGGCGCCACTCACCGCTGGCCAGCAGCCGATCGACCGGAGCACGCTCCTTGTCCCAGGGACCGGCAAGCGCATTGGTCGCCGCAACTTCCAGCGCCCAGGTTCCTTCAGCCACCGGACGGACATCGAGCTTGCCCGACAGCAGGGTCTGCGGTGCCTGCGCCCACAGCGCGCGAAGGTCCAGCCGCTCGAAATCGGCGTGGGCCTGCGGCACGGGCTGCGCGCCCCAGGGTGTGATGTGAGCGGTGGCCGAAGCTGCGGCGCCCGTGGCAGGGCTTGCGCCTCCGCCCGTTTGCAGTTGCGCCGTCGCCCGCAAGTCAGCAACCGGCCCTTCGAAGCGCGCATTGAAGGACAACGGCATTTGCGCCGTGCCGCCTGGGACCGCTGCCTCCAGACGGCCTTGCAGCAGCGCCAGCACCGGCAGGTTGCCCCGCGCGCCGACGCGAGCTTCGCCCGAGTAGGTACCGTTTTGCCACCGCAACCGGTCCAGCTTGACCTGGTGATGGACGTTGTCGAAGCTGTAGGTTCCCGTGACGTGGGATACGTCGATGGTGTTGGCCGCGCTCTTGAACTGGAGCTGCCCGACCTGCACTTCGGCGATCTCCACCCGAAGCGGAAGCGCCAGCGAAACCGGCACGACCGAGGGCGTGGGCGCGCGCTTGTCGTCAATGAGCAGTTGCCCGGCGCGCAGGTAATCCAGCCGCAACGTGCCGCGCATCAGCGCCAGCGGCTGCCAGGCCAGTTCGACGGTTTTCGCCTCGGCTACCAGGCCTTCACGCTCCCAGCGCAGGCGCGTTGCCGTCATGCCGGTGCGCAGCGATCCGCTGGCGCCTTCGATCTGTAGCGCCTGCCCGCGTGCTGCCCGCTCCAGTGCCCAGTCGAGCGAGCCAGGGGTTCCGGCC
Organism: Pseudomonadota bacterium; assembly: GCA_040386635.1. Classification (GTDB taxonomy): domain Bacteria; phylum Pseudomonadota; class Gammaproteobacteria; order Burkholderiales; family Burkholderiaceae_C; genus Ramlibacter. The sequence goes on along the minus strand of JAZKFD010000256.1, from coordinate 3,291 downwards.
CACCACCACAAAAACGCGCTGGTCGCGACCAGAAGGCCGACCAGAACCGGCAGCGTCATGAGTGCGATGCGAAGCGCTGTCCGCACGCCGCGCTTCAAAACGTCACCCCGAGGTTGAAATGCAGGCGGAACTTCCTGGGCTTGATGCCGTAGGCCAGATCCACCTGCAAGGGCCCCAGCGGACTTTTCCAGCGCGCACCCGCGCCGACGCCGAACACCGGCTTCAGGCCGCCGATGCGATCGCTCACGGCACCGCCGTCGATGAAGACGGCGCTTTCCCAATCGGTCTCCAGGCCATTGCGCCTGATGGGCTGCTGCCACTCGACGCTACCGACCGCCATGTAGCGGCCTGGGCCGACCACGCCACCGGGACGTTCAACCCCAATTTCGCGGTAGCCATAACCTCGGACGGTGGTGTCGCCGCCCGTGCGAAACAGCTGGGATGCAGGAACCTTTGCAGATGCCCTGGAGAGCACCGCCCCGGCCTCGGCGCGCAGCTGCAGCCTTCCGGCCTGCAGGGGGCGCACACCCAGCCAGCGAACCAGGGTGCGCTGGAAAGGACTGCGCGTGCCGGTCAGGGTCAAGCCCCCGCCCACTTCGAATCCCAGCCCATATCCGCGCGTGGGATAGGGGGTGCGATCGAAATAGCGGCCGGTCCAGACGTAGTTGGCGCTGATGGCCGTCCCGTCGCCGTTGTCAGGGATGGCCGCGGCCGCCCCTGGCGCGGCACGCACATGGGCGCGCTCATATTGCGCGTACACGTTGCGCTCGATATGGTCGCCCGCCCAGGTGCGCCCGACCCGCAGCTTCTGCCCGTGAGTGACCAGCACGCCGTCGTCCACCCGCTCTGCCCGCGCCAGCACCCCCCAGCGCCAGCCATCGGTGCCCGGCACGGCCGTCCACTCGGTTTCAATGAACGGCGACTTGCGTTCCAGCTGCAGTTTGGTCACCGCCCGCCAGCCGATCACCGGCACGCGGTTATTGCGGTACTCGACCGAGGCACGCGCGCCGCTGTCCGTCGAAACACCCAGACCCAGCACCAGCTTATGCAGCGGCGCTTCGCGAACCGTGACCTGCACCGGCGCCGCCTTGGGGTCTCCTTCGGTATCGAGCAGGATGAACGCGGAATCGAAATAACCGCTGCCGGCCAGCCGCAACTGCGCCTGCACCAGCGCTTCCTGGTCGTAGCTGCTGCCCACAGGGAGTCGCGCAATTCGCGGCACCAGGACGGGGTCGTAGCGCTCCACCCCCGTCACCACCATCTCGCCCAGGCGGTAAGGCGGACCGGAATCGAGCTTGAGCTCAAGTCCCGCGCGGGCGTTGGGCGCATCGATGTCGGCCAGGCTGTGGCTGATGCGGCTGACCGGATACCGCCGGGCCATCAGCTGGCGCAGCGCCGTGCTCTTTGCCTCATCCCAGCCTTCCTGCGTGAACCGTTGCCCGATGGGCAGGCGCCAACCCGACCGGATCTCGTCGCGCTGGCGGGCCACCTCGGGGTCGGCCGACTGCGTGACGTCGCCTTCGAATTCGATCTTGACTTCGCCTACCTGGGTGAATTTGCCCGGCTCGACCTCGATCACGATCAGCGGGCTGGTCTTTGACGCCTCATCGCGCCGCACGACGATCCGGGGGTCGAAGTAACCGAGTGTTCCCACCAGCTCGCGCACGTCCCGCTCGGCCATCACGATCAGGCGCGCCAGCTCGGTGTCGTCCAGGTCGGCGACTTCGCGGTACCGGCGCAGCTCCAGGTGCCTGTCGAGCAGCGCCTTGATGGGTGCGGGCGCACTGACGTCGATGGCGAATGCGGGGCGTGTTGCATCGCCGGAGCTTTCCTGGGCCAGGGCCGCGCCAGCGGCCAGCAGAAGTCCCAGTGCAACGCCACATGCATGCACCCGCAGCATCTTGATCTTCATGCGGACAGCCTAGACGACGACAGGTTCAGGCTCCAGTCGAATGCCAAAGCGCTCGTAAACGCTGATCTGGATGGCCCGCGCCAGGGTGACGACTTCACCGCCCGTTGCGCCCCCCCGGTTGACCAGGACCAGCGCCTGACGCTCGTAAACACCGGCATTGCCCACCGATTTGCCTTTCCAGCCGCAGGCATCGATCAGCCAGCCCGCAGCCAGCTTCACCGACCCATCGGGCATGGGGTAATGCACGATGTTGGGCTCGCGCGCGATGATGTCCTGGCACTGATCCGGGGACACGGTCGGATTCTTGAAGAAGCTTCCCGCATTGCCGATGACGCGGGGGTCGGGCAGCTTGGCGCTGCGCACGGCGCAAACCCAGTCATAGATCTGGCGTGCCGATGGATCCGTGACGCCGGTTTCGAGCATCTTGCGCTCAATATCTGCGTAACCCAGCACCGCCTTCCAGGGGCGGGGCAACCGGAACCGCACGCGCAGGATCATCGCTCGCCCGGCCAGCCCGAAATCGCCCTCCTTGGCGGCTACATGCTTGAAGACCGAATCGCGATAGCCGAATGCGCATTGCGCGGCGTCCAGGGTGAAGGTCCGACCGGTGACCAGATCGATCGCATCGAGCGACTCGAACCGGTCCTGCAACTCGACACCATAAGCCCCCACGTTCTGCACCGGCGATGCGCCCACGGTGCCAGGTATCAGGGCCAGGTTCTCCAGGCCGTCAAAGCCCTGATCCAGGGTCCAGCTCACGAAATCGTGCCAGTTCTCGCCGGCTCCGGCTTCCACGACGAAAGCGCGCGGGGATTCGTCAACCAGGCGTCGTCCCAGTACCTCGACCTTGAGTACCACTGGCTTCACGTCGCCGGTGATGACGATGTTGCTGCCACCGCCAAGCACGAATTTGGGAGCCGCCCCGTGCTCCGGGTCGGCCAGCAGCTGCTGGACGTCGTCCTCGCTGCGAACCCGCACCAGTGCGCGCGCCTTTGCGACGATGCCGAAGCTGTTGTGCGCCTGCAGGGGTACGTTTTGCTCCACGATCATGGGAGAATTGTCGCATCTGCACAGAGAGCAAAACGAGTAAGAACATGCCATCTTTTGACACAGTTTGCGAACCCAACATGGTCGAAGTGAAGAACGCGGTCGAAAACGCCGCCAAAGAGATCGCCACCCGTTTCGATTTCAAGGGCACCTCCGCCGCGCTCGACCTGAAAGAAAAAGACATCACCGTCTTTGGCGACGCCGATTTCCAGCTCAGCCAGGTACAGGACATCCTGACGGCCAAGCTGGTCAAGCGAAACGTCGATGTGCGCTTCCTGGACAAGGGCGATGTCCAGAAGATCGGCGGCGACAAGGTCAAGCAGGTGCTCAAG
>JAZKFD010000255.1:0-8606 GCA_040386635.1 Pseudomonadota bacterium | reverse complement strand
TCCAGTTCATCGGACCGACCCCCGAGTCGATCCGCATCATGGGCGACAAGGTTTCCGCCAAGCAGGCCATGATCAAGGCCGGTGTGCCTTGCGTTCCGGGCTCGGAGGGTGAATTGCCCGACGATCCTGTCCTGATACGCCGCACCGCCAAATCCGTCGGATATCCCGTGATCATCAAGGCGGCGGGTGGCGGAGGCGGCCGCGGAATGCGCGTGGTGCATACCGAAGCGGCCCTGATCAACGCCGTGCAGATGACCAAGGCCGAGGCGGGCGCCGCGTTCAACAATCCGGCCGTTTACATGGAGAAATTTCTCCAGAATCCCCGCCACGTTGAAATCCAGATCATCTGCGACAAGCACCGCAATGGCGTTTTCCTGTGGGAACGGGACTGCTCGATGCAGCGCCGCCACCAGAAGGTCATCGAGGAAGCGCCGGCCCCCGGCATCCCGCGCAAGCTGATCGAGAAGATCGGCGAGCGCTGCATTGCCGCATGCAAGAAGATCGGCTATCGCGGCGCGGGCACCTTCGAGTTCCTGTACGAGAACGGTGAGTTCTATTTCATCGAGATGAACACGCGGGTGCAGGTGGAGCACCCGGTCACAGAAATGATCACCGGCGTGGACATCGTCAAGACGCAGATCATGGTCGCGGCAGGTGAGAAACTGCCTTTCGCCCAGCGCGATGTGCTGCCGCGTGGACATGCCATCGAATGCCGGGTGAACGCCGAAGACCCCTACAAGTTCGTGCCGTCCCCCGGCCGCATCACCATGTGGCATGCGCCCGGCGGCCCAGGCGTGCGAGTCGATTCGCACGTGTACACCAATTACTTCGTGCCGCCGAACTACGACTCGATGATCGGCAAGATCATCGTGCACGGTGACACGCGCGAGCAGGCGCTGGCCCGCATGCGCACCGCGCTGCTGGAAACCGTGGTCGAAGGCATCAACACCAACATCCCGCTTCACCGCGAGCTGATGGTGGATGCGAAGTTCATGGACGGCGGCACCAACATCCACTACCTCGAAGAGTGGCTGTCGCACCATAAGCGCTGACGCGCCGGCCTCGCCTGCCATGTTTGAACTGCGCCTGATGTGCCCCGAACACCGCGTCGATGCGGTGAGCGACGCGCTGGACGCGCTCGATGCGCTCAGCGTCTCGGTCGAGGACGCCGATGCGCAGACGGACGCTGAACAGGCGCTGTTTGGCGAACCCGGGATGCCGCCGCCAAAGGAGGGGTGGCAACGCTCTCGCCTGGTGGTACTTTTTGCCGGCCAGACAGCAGCCGAGGAAGCGTCGGCACTGCTGCAGTTGCAGGATTTCTTTGAAGGCTGCGAAGTGCTCGGCATCGCTGCCGTCCAGGACCAGGACTGGGTGCGCCTCACGCAATCGCAGTTTGCCCCCGTCGAGATCACGCCCGAGTTCTGGATCGTGCCGACCTGGCATGAGCCACCTGCGCAGGCCAGGCAGGTGATCCGGCTCGACCCAGGCCTGGCCTTCGGCACCGGGACACACCCCACGACACGGATGTGCCTGCGCTGGATCGCCAGTCATGCGGGCACGAACCAGCGGGTCCTCGACTACGGTTGCGGCTCCGGTATTCTTGCGATCGGTGCTGCCAAATTTGGCGCGGGCGAAATCGACGCGGTGGACATCGATCCGGCGGCGGTGCAATCGACCCTCGGCAATGCCAGCGCCAACCAGGTAACGCTCAACGCAGGATTGCCCGATCAGGCCACTGGACAGTACAACGTCGTGCTCGCCAACATCCTGGCCACGCCCTTGAAGATGCTTGCGCCGCTGCTGTGCGCTTACGTCGCGCCGGGCGGATCCCTGGTCCTGGCTGGCATCCTGGAGCGCCAGGCCGACGAGCTCAAGGCCGCTTACGCGCCCCACGCCAGACTCGATGTCACCGACAGCGAAGATGGCTGGATCCTCATGACTGCGACTGTCTGATCAAGCGCTGTGTTCAAGCGTGATCTCGCGGTGGGCGGGGCTACAATTCCACGCTCATGAGCCTGATCACGCGCTGCCCCGCCTGCGGGACGATGTTCAAAGTCGTGCCCGACCAGCTCAGGATCTCCGACGGCTGGGTCCGGTGCGGCCACTGTTCCGAAGTCTTTGACGCGACCTTGTTCATGCAGGGCCATGCACCGGCAGAACCTGACCCTTCCATTGCCTCTTCCTCGCCATTCATGGTGCAAGCTGCGGAGTCCGCGCCTGCACAGGCGGCAAGCGAGGTTGACGAGTTTGCGTCCTCATTGACGACTGACATGGACCCGGGCGCCTCAGCGGACGACTCCGACTCGGTGTTGATGCGGGAAGCGGCTGAAAGCCTGACTGAAGATCCGCTGGACAAGCCGTTCGTCCTTCAGCGCGTCCCCGAGCCGCTGGACGCGCAGTCGAGCAACCAGTCACAGTTTTCGGCCAGCCGTCCTGGGCCTGTCGATCCGGGCGAGCCCGAGCTGGCCGATCTTTCGTTCGTGCGCCAGGCGCGCAGCCGCGAGTTCTGGTCCCGTCCGCTGGTGCGCAGCGTGCTCCTTGCGTTGCTCGTGGTCTCCGGTTTGCTCATGGCCTTGCAGGTGGCCTATCACGAGCGCGACCGGCTCTTTGCATCCCAGCCGGCACTGCGTCCCTGGCTGGCCCAGCTGTGCGGGCTGGCCGGCTGCGCGATCGGACCGCCGCGCCAGATCGAAGCGGTCGCCATCGAGGGATCGTCGTTCAACAAGTTGCGGCCCGATACCTATCGCCTCAACATCACCCTGCGCAACCTGTCTCGTATCGAACTGGCGACACCGTCGGTCGAACTCACCCTCACCGATGCGCAAGACCAGCCGGTTGTCAGGCGAGTACTCACGCCCGAGGAGTTGCAGTCGCAAAAAGTCATACCCCCCAACTCAGACTGGGCAGGTTCTGTTGCGCTGGCCGTCGCCGGCAACGGTGTGGGTACGCGCATCGCCGGCTATCGCCTGCTGGCTTTCTACCCCTAGATTCTTCTTTTTCTCGAGAACCCATACCCATGGCATCCCTGATTTGCGGCTCGTTCGCGTTCGACACCATCATGACTTTCGAGGGCCGCTTCGGCGAGCAGATCCTGCCCGATCAGTTGCACATCCTCAACGTGTCGTTTCTCGTGCCAGCACTGCGCCGTGATTTCGGTGGCTGCGCAGGCAACATTGCCTACGCCCTGAAGATGCTGGGCGGCACGCCACTGCCGATGGCGACCGTGGGCACCGATGGCGCGGGGTACGTGGCTCGCATGCGCGAACTGGGCATTGCCACCGACTTCATTCGTGAAGTGGCTGATAGCTACACGGCGCAGGCGATGATCATGACCGACCGCGACAACAACCAGATCACGGCCTTTCATCCGGGCGCGATGATGCAGGCGCACATCACGAAGATAGAAAAGCGGGACGACATCAAGCTGGGCATCATCTCCCCCGATGGCCGCGACGCGATGCTGGAGCACTCGGCGCAGTTCGAGTCGGAGGGCATTCCGTTTGTGTTCGATCCGGGGCAGGGCCTGCCGATGTTCGATGGCAAGGAACTCGCGACCTTCATCGAGCGCTCGACCTGGGTGACGGTGAACGACTATGAAGGCCGGATGCTTTCAGACCGAACAGGCTGGAGCAATGCCGAGATCTCGCGCAAGGTCGATGGCCTGGTGGTGACGCTGGGCGCAGAAGGCTGCGAAGTGTGGATTGATGGCGAGAAAACGCTGGTGCCGCCGGTGAAAGCCGAGCAGGTCGTCGATCCGACCGGATGCGGCGACGCGTGGCGCGGCGCGTTGCTCTTCGGGCTTGAGCAGGGCTGGCCGTTGGCGCGCTGCGCAGAACTGGGCAACAAGGTGGGGGCGATCAAGATTGCGAGCAAGGGACCGCAGAATTATTCGCTGGTGTGATCAGGCAGTTGCCGCTGCGCGTTGGAAGCCGGTCAGGCCCCGCAGGACTAGTGGATGTCATTGCGGGCTCGATGCGCAATCCATGTCTTCAGCAGCTGGTCGCCTGCATCGCGCGCCTTCAATCGCCATCGCTGCGGCATAGCCTTCACCATCCATCGCAACCAGTGTCCAGTCGCTCGCAGTCGCCAGGGCCGGATCGGACCCGAGCAGTTGCGCTTGATGGCCAAGGCTGACATGGAAGCGCTTGAGTCCACCACCCAGGCCCACGCCAAGTGCCTTGAGGAACGCTTCCTTGCGCACCCAGCAACGATAGAACGCGCGTTTCCTTAACGCGGGGTCGATCGAGTTGAGCGCCTCTCGTTCGACAGGATGGAAGCTGCGGATGACCTCTTGCATCTGCGCCTGGTTCCCGGCCATTGCTTCGATGTCGATTCCCACACGCACGCCGCGCGCGACGGCGATCAAACACAGGTCGGCTGAGTGCGAAACGCTGAACTGCAGGCCCGGGTGGTCGGCCAGTTCCGGCTTGCCTTCGGGGGTATAGCGAAACACCAGGTCACGCGCATCCAGATCCAGCTGCACGCCCAATACCTCGCGAAGCGCCGCGCGCGCAGCAACGAAGCGCCGGCGATGAACCGCAAATGCGAAGCAGGCGGCTCTTGCTTTTTCATCGCTTGCGAGGAGGTCGTATGCGCGATCGAGTTCGCCAGAAGCGATGTTGAGATCCACACGCGAGGCCTTGACAATGCATTGTCCTGGTGCGGGCCATTCGAAGTACGGCTCAATGCGCATCGGGTACCTTGTTTTCAAGCTGCCGGAACGCAGGGTGCAGCATTGCCGCTCCCGCCATGGCGATGATGAGCAGGCCCACCGCGACGAACATCAACCCGACACCGCGCCCCGGCCCCACGCCCAGCCACGCACCGGCAGAGTCGGCGAGCAACCCGCCAGGCATCATCCAGGGCTTGAAAGAGTGTTCCGTGACCAGTCCTGCGACGATGGCTGCTAGCGGTACCGCAGCGGTGACCAGAAAATTGCGCAAGGCAAACACGCGTCCATGCAGCGCAGGTGACACCTTGAGCTGCCAGATCGTCTGGTCGCAGCCGGCGATGATAGGTCGGCAAAACATCACGACAAACGCACAGGCGGTGAGAAGGGGAATCGATGTCCACATACCTCCGACCAACACCGCCGTGCCGAGCAGCATGTCGAAAACAAGTATGCCCAGGACGCGTCGCGGCGGCCCGCCCCATGCGCTCATCACCAGTGAACCCGTGAGCATGCCCAGACCGCCGACCGTGAGGATGGTCCCTAGAGCCGGTGCTGAGTACATCGCCAGCACAAAGGGCGTGAAAAGAACCACAGCCATGCTGGTCAGAAACTTTTCGAGCGCGAAATAGGCGAGTTGCAACTTGAGGGAGCGACGCTGGCCGATGAATGCGAGCGCTTCGCCGAATTCTTTCAGTGACGAGCGACGGTCGCTCCTTGGCCGCTGTCGTGCGATAGGTTGCGGGAACCTCAAGGGAAGGAGCATCACGGTGCTGATGGCAAAGCACGTCAGATCCAGTGCGATGACGCCCCCCAGGCCAATCATTCCCAGCAGGACGGCCGCGAGCAGCGGTGCGATCAGCAAGGGGATGGCGTAGCCCAGTTGAGTCATGCCACTTGCCCGGGCCAATCTCTCCTTGGGCAGGACCGTCGTCACCGCCGCCAGGAAGGCGGGGCGTTGAAACGCTTCGCAAATCACAGCCAAAGCGTAGAGCGGCAAAACTTGCCAGATTTCCAGCCGAACCAACCATAGCAGCAGGCCGATGGTTGCTGTGCAGACCGCTGCGCCGCTGCGCGCCGCGATCATCACCCACCTGCGATCCATCCGGTCAACCCATGCGCCAGCCCATGGGGCAACCACCAGGGCGGGTGCGGCGGCGCATGCAACAAGCAACGCGTAGTCCAGCACGGAGCCGGTCTGCTGGAAGACCCACACTCCGGCGGCAAATCCGGTGAGCGATGAGCCCGTGACTGAAATGAGCTGACTTAGCCATAGCCATGCGAACACGCGCTTTGTTCCGGCTTCAGGCGCGATCGCTATGCCCGTCGGAATCGCCTCAGACACTTTCGCGCTCCTGCGCCTGGCCGCGCTGAGTCACAGCGCCGCTTGCGAGCGTCATGCCGCTTGCAGGTGAGAGGACATGGACAGCCCGGGCTGCGTCGCATCGACAAGATCATCGTGCGATAGATATTCCCGCAACAAGGTGCCTACGGTTTCTACATGCGGCTGAAACATCATGGCGTGATGCCGCATCGCCAGTCGATGCACCAAGGGATCGTGCTGCAGGAGGTCCGACCAGCCGAGTCTTTCATCATCGATGTCCGCGACAAGACTCTCTGTGGCCACAAACAGGATCATTTGCCCGTTGTAGCGCGGCGGCCGGTAGGCGCGCGCGGCCGCGATGTTCAACTTCTCGACCGTCAGCAAGCGTTCGGCAACGTCCAGATCGACATGGGACGGGATCAGCCCGATCCTTTGTCCCTCGGCCATAACAATGCTCAACGCCTCTGCGCGCGGCATCTTCCGCAAGTCGGAAAGGTCAAATTCGACTAAACCTTCGAAGGCGGCGGTGATGAGATCGAGATCATCTTTCGCAGCGAAATCGGCCGGATATGAAGCCCGGGTGTCAAACAGTGCCAGCATGGCCACCTGTTCGCCCAAACAACGGAGTCGATGGGCCATCTCATACGCAACGAGTCCGCCAAAGGACCAGGCGGCCAGGAAATAAGGGCCCACCGGCTGCGCTTCGCGCAGCTCTCTCAGGTAGCGCTCGGCCATTGCTTCGACCGATCTCAGTGGCGACTCCTTGCCGTCGAGTCCAACCGACTGCAGGCCATAAATCGGTCGTGACCCGCCAAGCTTGCGAGCCAGGTCTGCATAGCACATCACGTTTCCGCCGCTCGGATGAATGAGGAAAAGGGGCGGTCCATCCGAATGAGGGGCAATGGAAACCAGGCACTTCTGCGGCGCTGAGTGACGCGCAGCCAGCTGCTTTGCAACGCCTTGCAGGGTCGGGTGCTGAAAGAAGGCGGACAGCGGCAGCTCGATGCCAAATTCCGCGCGCACTCGGGCCGTAATCTGCACCGCGAGCAGCGAGTGGCCCCCCAGCTCGAAGAAGTTGTCTTGCACGCCCACACGCTCGACGTGCAGCACCGCTGACCAGATCTCCGCCAGCACTTGTTCGACCGGCGTGCGCGGCGCGATGTACGGGGCGCCTTGAAGTCCTGAATGATCAGGCGCTGGCAGCGCCTTGCGGTCGAGCTTGCCGTTGGGTGTCAAAGGCAGTTCATCGAGCGTCACGAAGGCAGCCGGCACCATGTACTCGGGCAGCGTGGCCTGCAGGTGACTGCGCAGCTCGCTCGTTGTGGGCGGCGACACGGATTCCTCACCGCGCGCTACCAGATACGCCACCAGCCGTTTGTCGCCAGCGGTGTCTTCGCGTGCCACCACCACCGCTTCACGCACTGCCGGGTGCGCCGCCAGCCGCGCTTCAATCTCGCCCAGTTCAATTCGAAAGCCTCTGATCTTCACTTGGTGATCGATACGGCCCAGGTAGTCCAGGTTGCCGTCCGGAAGCCACCGGCACAGGTCCCCTGTCTTGTACAGGCGCGCGCCTGGTTTCCCGCTGAACGGGTCTGCGATGAACCGCTCGGCTGTCAATTCAGGACGATTCAGGTAGCCGCGCGCTACTCCCACGCCGCCGATGTACAACTCTCCTGGCACCCCGATGGGTACGGCTTGCATGTGCGCGTCCAGCACAAGGCAACGCATGTTGTGCATGGGGCGACCGATGGGGACAGAACGGGTTGTGATCACATCTGGCGGGCATTCGTGCATTGAGGCACATACCGTGGTCTCGGTAGGGCCATAAGCGTTGAAGAGCCGGCGGCCTGAGCACCAGCGTTGGACCAGTGCGGCGCTAGACGCCTCGCCTGCAAGGATCAGGCATTCGACATTTGTTGGTATGGCGTCGTCCGGCAATGTGGCCAACACCACGGGAGGCAGGGTTACGTGAGTGATCGCGGATCGACGCAATAGCGTGGTCAGTGCCGCATCCGCCAGCACGGTGCCCGGAGGCGGGAGATGGAGCGCGGCACCCTGGCTCAGGGCAATGACCACTTCCGAAACACAGGCGTCAAAACTAAAGGATGCGAATTGCAGAACCCGGCTGGAGTCGGTCACACCCCACGCCTGAGCTTGCGCGATGGCGAGGTTGACGACACCACAATGCTCGATCATGACGCCTTTGGGCTTGCCGGTCGATCCGGATGTGTAGATCACATAGGCCAGGTGCTGGGGTCTCAGTTCTATGCTTGCAGGCCCGATATTGCCCCCAGGCCATCCGCTGAGAGCCTCGCTCAACTCATCGATCCACAAGCGTGGCGCCGCAGTGGCAGGCAAAATCTGGTTCACGCATTTCTGGGTGAGGACGACCTTCGGCGCCGCGTCCTGCAACATGAAGGCAAGCCGCGCTTTTGGGTAGGTTGGGTCCAGCGGCAAGTAGGCGCCACCGGCCTTGAGGATGGCCAGCAGCCCGACCACCATCTCGATGGAACGTTCCACGCAGATGGCCACCAGCACGTCCGGCCCTACGCCCAGGCTGCGCAGGTGGTGAGCCAGTTGATTGGCCCGTGTGTTGAGCTCGGCGTAAGTCAG
>JAZKFD010000254.1:0-3618 GCA_040386635.1 Pseudomonadota bacterium | reverse complement strand
GAAGATGCCGCCGTCCTTGTTGCTGTCGCTGTAGCCCAGCATGATGTCCTGCTCTGCGCCGGAACGCTGGACGAGTTTTGCGATGCCGGCAAGCCCATAGAACTCCCGCATGATCGGTGCGGCATTGCGCAGGTCTTCGATGGTTTCGAACAGCGGCACCACGATGAGCTGCGCTGCTGCCTTGTCGTCGAGCGTGCCGGACATGAGGCCCACCTCTTTTTGCAGCAGCAGCACTTCGAGCAAGTCACTCACCGATTCGGTGTGACTGATGATGTAGTGCGCGATGGCCTGTGCGCCATAGCGCTCGCGCATCCGACGGGCGGTCTCGAAGATAGCGAGTTCGCGTTGTGCGTGTTCCGAGTAGGTGGCGCCGATGACCCGCAAAGGCCGCGAGTCACAAAGCAGCCTGAGCAGCAGCTCGCGCCGCGCGTCTTCCGGCAGGGCGGCGTACTGGGGCTCGATGCGTGCAGTGGCCAGCAGCTCGGCAATGACCCGCTCATGCTGATCGGAACTCTGGCGCAGGTCCACCGTTGCCAGGTGGAACCCGAAAACTTCCACGGCGCGGATCAGCGGATGCAGGCGCTGTTGCACCAGTGCCTGGGCGCGCTCGGCGAGCAGGGACGCTTCGATGATGCGCAGGTCGGCCAGGAATTCCTCGAAGCGCCGGTAGGCGTTCTGCGGCGCAACGGCATGTCTCGCCGCATCGCCTCCGGTGAGCTCCTTGAGCGTCGCGGCCAGCCGGGCGTAAATGCCCGTGAGCGCGCGGCGATAAGGCTCGTCGAGGCGATGCTCGTTGGTGTCGGGCGAACGCTCAGCTAGGGCCTTCATGGCGGGCGAGACTTTGACCAGCATGGCTGACAGTGACAGCTCCGCGCCCAGGTAGTGAACTTCGGTCAGGAAATGGCGCAGCGCCACTTCGCTCTGGCGACGCAGTGCGTACTCGAGCGTTTCTGCGCTCACGTTCGGATTGCCGTCGCGATCGCCGCCAGGCCACTGTCCCATTCGCAGAAAAGAGGCGACCGGGTGCGCGCCCAGCGCCTGTTCCAGGTCGGCGTACAGCCTGGGAATTTCACGCAGGAACGTGGACTCGTAGTAGCTGAGTGCGTTCTCGATCTCGTCAGCGACCGTCAGTTTGGAAAAGCGCAGCAGGCGTGTTTGCCAGAGCTGCATCACGCGTGCCCGTATCTGCGTCTCGTTGGAAGCCAGCTCGCGTGGCGCGAGTGCGTCGCGGGGGACGGCCCGCGCCTTGATCTCATCGCGGGCCGTGAGCAGGTTGGCGATGCCGCGCTCGGCATCAAGAATGCTCTTTCTTTGCACTTCGGTCGGGTGGGCGGTGAGCACGGGCGAGACGTAACTTTGCGCGAGCGTCTGGGAGATCGTGCGCGTCGTGATCCCCGCCCAGCGCAGCCGCGCCAGAGCGACTTCGATACTGCCCTCTTGCGTATCGCCGGCACGTTCGTGCACGGTGCGCCGCCGGATGTGGTGGCGGTCTTCTGCGAGATTGGCCAGGTGACTGAAATAGGTGAACGCCCGGATCACGCTGACAGTCTGGTCGCTCGAGAGCGACTTCAAAAGGCTCTTGAGCGCCTTGTCTGCTTCCTGGTCGGCATCGCGCCGGAACGCAACCGAGAGCTTGCGGACACGCTCGACCAGCTCATAGGCTTGCACACCTTCCTGCTCACGGATGACATCGCCCAGAACACGGCCGAGAAACCGGATGTCTTCGACCAGGGGCCGCTCGTTGTCTCGGGCTTTTCGCTTGGGTGATTCCGGTTCTTGCGGCATGTGGGGCGAGGTGGGCAGGTGCTTAGTTTTTGAGCAGCGCACATGCTAGCATCGACTACCCCCCCACCCACTACAGACAGGTTACGAGATTGAGCAAGCTGGTCATCGCCACCCGCGAAAGTCGCCTCGCACTTTGGCAGGCCGAGCATGTGAAATCGCTGCTGGAGCAGCGCGGTCATGAGGTCGCACTGCTGGGCATGACAACCCGTGGCGATCAGATCCTGGATCGCTCCCTGTCCAAGGTCGGCGGCAAGGGCCTCTTCGTCAAGGAACTCGAAGTTGCGCTGGATGAGGGACGGGCCGATCTCGCGGTGCATTCGCTCAAGGACGTTCCCATGGAACTGCCCGAGGGTTTTTCGCTGGCCTGTGTCATGGAGCGCGAGGACCCGCGCGACGCCTTTGTCTCGAACCGGTACGCCGACGTCATGGCCCTGCCTGAAGGTGCGCTGGTGGGCACATCCAGCCTGCGGCGTGTGGTGCTGCTTCGCGCGCTGCGGCCGGACCTGAAAATCGAGCCGCTGCGCGGCAATCTCGATACGCGGCTGCGCAAGCTGGACGACGGGAACTACGACGGCATCGTGCTGGCGGCTGCCGGATTGAAGCGACTGGATCTGGCGTCGCGTATCCGACATGTGTTCGAGCCCGAAGCCATGCTGCCAGCCGCAGGGCAGGGCGCCCTCGGCATCGAAGTGCGGTCTGACCGCAAGGAGCTGCTGGATGCACTGCAGCCCCTGGCCCATCAGGCGACCTGGCTGGCGGTCACCGCCGAGCGGGAAGTGAGCCGCGCCATGGGCGGCAGCTGCTCGATGCCGCTCGCAGCGCATGCCGTCTGGTCGGGCGAATACCTGCAATTGCGTGCGGCCTGGGGCGATCCTGAGCGCCCGAATGCCCTGGTCCGTGTGCAATCCGCGTCGGCAGTGGCCGACCGCCCGGCTGCACTCGACCTTGGCGCGCAGGTTGCGGCCAGGTTGCAAGCCGCTGGCGCGCGTTGACGGGCGCGAACGCCGTGCGCGTCATCGTCACCCGCCCCGCGCACGAGGCGCCGCGTTGGGTTGCGCAGTTGCGCCAGCGCGGATTCGATGCGGTGGCACTGCCGCTCATCACCATTCTTCCCGCGCCTGACCCCGCCCAGCTGCAGGCAGCCCGTCTGTCGCTCGACGCTTGCCGCGCCGTGATGTTCGTCAGCGGCAATGCAGTGCGTCAATTTTTTGGGCACGGGGCCGACCGGCTCAAGTGGCCTGCGGGGCTCGTGGCATGGGCCACAGGTCCGGGTACGCGGCAGGCCCTGATCGACGAGGGCGTAGCCCCAGGCCTCATTAGCGCGCCTGCTGCGGATTCCGCCCAGTTCGATTCGGAAACACTGTGGATGCAGGTTTCGCCGCAGGTGCGACAGGGCGATGTGGTGATGATCGTGCGGGGTGCCGATGCGGCTGGCACGGGGCGCGATTGGCTCTCCAGCCACCTGGCGGCGGCAGGCGCGCAGGTTCGAACGGTGGTGGCCTATGCGCGGGCTGCGCCCGAGCGGATCGACGGGCTTGACGTGAACACTGTGCTGGATGCGACCGGCGACGCGACCGAGGATGCGACCCGGGTCTGGCTGTTCAGCAGTTCACAGGCGATCGCCAATTTGCAGACGCTCCTGCCCGATCGCGACTGGTCATCCGCGCGTGCCATTGCGACCCATCCTCGCATCGCAAAAGCCGCGCGCGACGCCGGTTTCGGTGTTGTTTGCGAGTCACGTCCGGACATTGATGCGCTGAGCGCGGCCCTAGAATCTTCGCGATGACTCAAGAGCCCGGCACCGAGCCCGCAACCTCGACAGCAGTGCAGGCG
>JAZKFD010000253.1:0-7669 GCA_040386635.1 Pseudomonadota bacterium | reverse complement strand
CACCGGCGGCGAGGACGGCCTGCAGGGCGTGCCGCGCGGCAAGCTCTTCGGCCTGATCGACCTCACCGGTGACACCACGATGTACTACCTGGTGGTCGTGATCTTCGTGGCATGTTTCATGGCCATCAGCCGCATCGTGACATCGCCTTACGGCCAGGTGCTTAAGATGATTCGCGAGAACGAGCCGCGTGCTGTTTCGCTGGGCTATGAGGTGGACAAATACAAGCTGCTGGCCTTCGTGCTGTCGGCCGGACTTGCCGGGCTCGCCGGAGCGCTCAAGACCCTGGTGATGGGCTTTGCCACGCTGTCGGACGTGCACTGGTCAATGTCGGGCGAAGTCATTCTCATGAGCTTGCTGGGCGGCGTCGGTACCCTGTTCGGACCGGTCGTCGGCGCAGGTATCGTGATCGCATTGCAGAACCTGCTAGCCGACAAGGTCGGTGCGTGGGTCACCGTAATCATCGGCGCGATCTTCGTGATTTGCGTGCTGGCTTTCCGCAAGGGTGTGGTGGGCGAGCTGCGGGCTTATCTGGAGCGGCGCCGCGCGCGGGCCTGAAACGAGTCGGGACGGGCATCGCGCCGTCCCAGATCACAACTGTCATCCATGTGATTCGCAGCAAGCGTCGCCGGCGCTAAGCTTGCTGCATTCCAACGGAGACACCACATGAGCGACCCTTCTTCACTCTTCTCGCTTCAAGGCCGCACGGCACTCATCACGGGTGGATCTCGCGGCATCGGCCGCATGATCGCTGCTGGTTTTCTTGCGCAAGGCGCGAAGGTTTACATCTCATCGCGCAAGGCCGCGGCCTGCGATGCGACTGCGAACGAGCTGTCGTCCATCGGGCCGTGCTTCTCGCTGCCGATGGACGTGTCCACGGTTGCCGGTGCAAAAGCACTGGCCGCCGCATATGGCGAAAAGGAGTCGTCGCTCGACATCCTGGTGAACAACGCAGGAGCGGCATGGGGCGAGTCGTTCGACACATTCCCGGAGAGCGGTTGGGACAAGGTCGTGGACCTGAACCTGAAGTCTCCTTTCTTTCTCACGCAGGCGCTGCATGAGCTGCTGAAAAAAGGTGCGGCAAACCGGCCCGCGAAAGTGATCAACATCGCCTCGATCGATGGCGTGTCAGTCAATCCGCAGGAAACCTATTCATACGCCGCAAGCAAGGCCGGATTGATCCATCTCATCAAGCGCATGTCGCTGCGCCTGGCACAGGACAACATCGTCGTGAGCGGGATCGCGCCCGGGGCGTTTGCTTCCGAGATGAACCGCACCGCACGTGATCACGCCGATGAGGTCGCAAAAAGGATTCCCGCCGGACGCATCGGCATCGACGACGACATGGCCGGCGTGGCGATCTACCTGGCTTCGCGGGCAGGTGACTATGTGGTCGGCGAAACGATTGTGGTGGATGGTGGGGTGACGATTGCGCGGGGATGATTTGCGTACTTATTAACCATAAATAGTTGTTAACGCTTATTCGAAAGATGACCCATCGTTTTCAGTAGTCTCCGCTTTTCCCGATTCCAACCCATCCGTATAGCTCCGTATAAAACAGCGAGCTCGCAACATGTCCTTAGGCCGATGCATTTCGATGCATTCGGCGAATTTCAAAGGAATGTTGCATGCAAGACCTCTTCACTGCCGAACGAATCGCCACAGGCACAAGCCCAGGCCCCCGGGCTACGCGTACTCGGACGCTGGTCGACATTCTTGTTGAGCGTGCGGCACTACAACCCGACGACATCGCCTTCACATTCATCGGCGAGGGGGCAACCGGCGGCGACAGCGGGCTGACACTCACCTACCGCGAGCTCTATGAGCAGGCGGCAGGTTTCGCAAGCCTGCTGCAAGCGCACGGCCTGGCCGGCGAACGCGTGCTGCTGGTCTTCAAGTCCAACGCGTGGTTTGTCATCTCGTTCTTTGCGTGCCTCCTGGCGGGGGCCATTGCGGTGCCCACGGCGCCCCCGCGGCGCGAGCAGATGGCGCAGCGGCTTCGTACCATCGCCGGAAATGCCGGGGCACGTGCGGGTATCCCCGACTCGGATGAAGTGATGCAGACGGCGATCGGCCTGGGGCACGACGATGTGCACTGGTTCGATGTGCGCCAGTTGAGCCAGGACGGCGCGTTGCGTGCGCGCGCGTCGCACTGGAAGCCGCCGTTGCTACGTAGCGACTCGCTGGCGTTCTTGCAGTACACGTCGGGATCGACCGGGGATCCGAAGGGCGTGATGGTCAGTCACGGCAACCTGATGGCGAACTCGCGCCACCATACCGTGGCATGCGGCAACGACTCTGAAACGCGTGCACTCTTCGCCCTGCCGCTGTATCACGACATGGGCCTGATTGGTGGGATCGTGCAAACCGTGTACGCGGGTTTTCCGGCGCACGTGATGAGCCCAGCGCATTTCGTGCAGAAGCCACAGCGCTGGTTGCAGCTGATTTCGCAGTTGCGCATCTGCTCCAGCGGCGGTCCCAACTTCATGTATGACCTTGCGGCGCAGGTGATCCAACCCGAGCATCTCGAAGGAGTTGATCTATCGAGCTGGCGCATCGCCTATTGCGGCGCTGAGCCCATTCGCGCCTCGACAATCGAACGCTTCACCAGCAAATTCGCGCCGTACGGCTTTCGCGCCGGCTCATTTTTTCCGTGTTATGGCATGGCTGAAGCCACGCTATTCGTCACAGGCAGCAAGCTGGGGACCGCACCGCAGCTGGCCACCTCAGCCAGCGGCGGCCAACCCGTGGTCGGTTGTGGCTTTCCCGATCCAGATACCACGATCGAGATCGTCGATCCCGCAAGCCGAAAGCCGCTGCCCGAGGGCCAGGAAGGCGAAATCTGGGTCAGCGGAGTCACCGTCGCGCAGGGTTACTGGAAGAACGCCACGGCGACAGAGCACACCTTCAAGGCCCGACTTGCCAAATCAAACGCCGGTCCGTTCCTGCGGACCGGCGATCTGGGATATCGCAAGGACGGCGACCTCTTCGTCACGGGGCGCCTGAAGGACCTGATCATCGTGCGCGGTCGCAACTTCGCGCCGCATGACCTGGAACTCGAGGCCGAAGGAAGTCATCCGGGCCTGCAGCCCGGTGGCGGCGCCGCATTCACGCTGACCGAGGGCGATCAGGAGCGATTGATCCTGGCCTTCGAATTGAAGCGCGAATGGCGACGTCGAGAAGAAGAATGGGGCGTCGTGGAGGCCGCTGTGCGCGCCAGCATTGCCCGTAGCTACCACTTGCGTGTTGACGACGTCGTGCTGCTCGCACCGGGCGCACTGCCGCGAACATCCAGCGGCAAGGTCAGGCGTACCCAGTGTCGGGTCGATTACCTCGGCGGCCGACTCATGCCAATGGCACCTATGGCGCCGCGGGTGGCGACACCTGCGAACGCACTGAACCCAACTTGAAAAAAGGCACCGTCAATGACCGTCGATCCACTTACCTCCTGGTTACAAGCCGAACTCGCCCGCATGCTCGACGTTCCCGCGCACCGCATCCACAACGATACGCCGTTGATGGCATTGGGCCTCGATTCACTCGTAGCCGTGCGCCTTTGCGGCGCACTTTCGGAGAAGGTTGGCTTCGAGGTCGATCCGATGACCGTGTTCGACGGCGACACGATTGCCCAGATTGCGGCGAACGTGCGTGCTGTCCGCACGACATGACCCCAAAACGCCTAACCGCATAAACGACGTCAAATACACGGTACCTCGCTTGCAAGCATCAAACAGTTCGGCGGCGCACCCTGCATCGGTCGTTCCGTCCGATGACGCACTCTCTACCGCGACTTTGCGTCGCCGCCTGCGTGCGGAGCTTCCTGCCGCCACGTTCGCGGCTCGCCCCTGGCGCGCGCTGTGGTTCATTCCCCTCTTTGGCACCGCCGCTGCACTGATGACATTGATCATCATGGCGCAACCCGCCTGGTATTGGTCGATCCTTCTGGGAATCGTGGTCGGACAGTGCCTTGCCGGCATGATCTTTCTCGGACACGAGGCGATGCACGGATCGATGATGTCTTCTATCAGGCTACAGACATTTCTTGGCTATCTCGGATTCTGGCCCGTTGGCATCTCTCCAACACTGTGGAGGGTATGGCACAACCAGATCCACCACAGCAAGACCAATATGGCCAACGCCGACCCGGACTGCTTCGGAACACTCGAACGCTACCAGGGAATGCGCTCCACCCGGTTCGTAGCGCGCCTTGGTGCAGGATCGCGTCACTGGAGCAGCGTGTTCTTCTTCGGGTACTGGTTCAGCTTTCAGGGCCAGGTGATGCTTTGGATCCAGTCGAAATATATGTGGTCGTTCAAGGGCCTCAACCGCAGGCGCGCCAAGCTCGACACCTTCGGCTCGCTCGTCTTCTGGATCGTCATTGCGGTCCTCGCCGGTTGGCAGTCGCTGTATGTGGTCGCCATTCCGCTGGTCGTTGCGAACGCAACCATGATGGCCTACATCGCAACCAATCACATCATGCGGCCGCAGACTACGACCAATGATCCCCTCGATAACTCGATGAGCGTGACCACAACGAGGCTCATGGACGGCCTTCACTTCAATTTCAGCCATCACGTCGAGCATCACCTGTTTCCGCGCATGAGTCCCGCCTGTGCGCCGGTCGTGCGCGCATGGCTACAAGCGAACGCGCCCGAAAGGTACGTCTGCCCTGCGCACCATGTCGCACTTGCCGCGGTCTACCGGACACCACGAATTTATCTCGACGCGACCACGCTTTGTGATCCCGAGGACCTCAGCTGCACCGCGAGTACTGACGACCTCGCTGCCGCGTTTCGCCGCGATCGGCCTCAACGCACGGCTGAACAACATCGGCAACCGCACGCGCATTGAACGCAATGACTCGCACGACACCAAGGAACTGCTAGATGGCTTACGACCGCACGGCTACAAACACTTCGAGTAACTGCGAAATTGCCGCCGAAGCGGTCCACGCCCCCAAGCAATCCTGGCACCCTTTGTCGGCGGGGCAGCTGAGCCCTTGGTTTGAGTACCTCCTCCACCCTGGAAACCAGGGCACTTACAACGTCGGTCTTTGCGTACGCGCGCATGGCTCTCTCAGTTCCGTTCACCTTCGTACAGCCTTGCAGGTGTTGATCGCACGCCAGCCGATGCTCGCTGCGGAGTTTGCCGAGATTGACGAACAGCCGATGCAACGTATTCGGGTTGGAGCAAGTCCTGAGGTCGCGCGAATCCAGGCTCGTGACTGGAGTGCAGAGCAACTGACAGAGGCGGTGCAGGCGGACTTTCGCAGGCCATTCGATCTGCAAGCTCCGCCGCTCATCCGCGCCAGCGTCTTTGATACTGGCGAAGATCAGTTCGTGTTGCTTTTGGCTTGCGACCATATCGTCTGTGACGGCTGGTCAGTCTGGCTGTTGCTCGAAGAATTGGGCGAGCTGGTGGTCCGCTCTGCAAGCGGGGACCTTGAAGACAAATGCGGCGATACACCCATCAAGTACTTCGACTACGTTAGGGCGCAGCAGCAAGCACTTGCTGGTGCGGTGGGCGAAAAGCAATGGGACTTCTGGCGGCGCCAACTTGACAAACTGCCAGTTCTCGATCTCCCGCTGGATCGGCCTCGTGCGACGACTGTCGGTCACCGCTGTGCCACGCTGCTCTTTACCCTGGAGTCGACGCTATCGTCAAACCTCAAAACGTTGACAGCCGCGACCGCAGGTACCCTGTACTCGACACTTCTAGCGGCTTTTCAGATCCTGCTTCAGCGCTATAGCGGTCAGGATGAAGTGGTCCTGGGCACAGTGATGCCGGCACGCGGTCACGGCCTGTGGGATCGCGTCGTCGGGCAATTTATCAATCCAGTCGTGTTGCGAATCGACTTGTCAGGCAACCCGACGGTGCGCTTGGTACTGCGCGCTGCACGAGACACTTCGATGCGGGCACTGATGAATCAGGACTTCCCCTTGTCTGTGCTGGTTCAAAAATTGGGAATTGCACGTGATTCCGCTCGTCACCCCATGTTTCAGGTGATGTTTCTTTTCCAGAATGCACGGCATGGACGGCACTTGGCGGTCCTTTGCGCTGAAGACGATCTTGGGGCGCCCGTTCGTTGGGGAGGGTTGGACCTGAAGTCCTTCCCGCTGCACCAGAACGAGGGCGTATTTGACCTGACCCTCGAAGTTATCGACCTGGGTGATCGGATTCAGTGTGGATTCAAGTTCAACTCAGATCTGTTCGATCAGGCGACGATAGAAAGGATGCAGCGGCATTTCAGGACGCTGCTGACCGCTATGGTGGCGAACCCTGACGCGCGCATTGACGAACTGCAGCTGATGACGCCGACGGAGCGCAGGCAGGTACTCGTAGGCTTCAACCAGACAGCCGTCGACTCTGCGAAGGCTTTGTGCTTGCATGAGTTGTTCGAGCAGCATGCCGCCATGAATCCGGCTGCGACAGCACTCATTGCCGACAGTCGATGCTTGACGTATGCCGAACTCAACGCGCGGGCAAACCAGGTTGGGCACCGCCTCAGAAGTATGGGCGTTGGCCCGGATGTGCTAGTCGCGATCTTTATCGACCGGTCGATCGAAATGGTGGTTGGGCTGCTGGGAATCCTCAAGGCCGGGGGCGCGTATGTGCCAATTGATCCCAATTACCCACTTGATCGCATCGCATTCGTGATGCAAGACGCGGCACCGAGAGTCGTGCTGACTCAAAAGCACCTGGAGGCATCGTTGCCGCCGACGACTGCGACGTGCCTTTTCATTGACGACGCGGACGGAGATATTTCTCGGGAGCCCATGCGAGACCTTCCGGCCAGAGAGACCGGTTGTGGTCCGAGTCATCTGGCCTACGTCATCTACACCTCCGGCTCCACCGGCAGGCCCAAGGGCGTCATGGTCGAACACCGGCAGGTTGTCAACTATGTGGCTTCGGCACGCTCAGCATACGGGCTGGGTGCTGGCGAGAGAGTGCTGCAGTTCGCCTCGGTCAGCTTCGACGCCGCAGTGGAGGAAATATTCGGCACTCTGGCCAATGGCGCCACACTGGTACTGCGCGACGAGGAGATCTTGCAGGGTTTGAACGCGGTGAGAGTCGCGTGTGAGCGCCACGCGATCAGCGTGCTGGCCTTACCCACCGCTTTCTGGAATCGGTTGATGGCTGATCTCGAGTCCGGTGCGGACTTTTGGCCAGACTGTGTCCGATTAACCGTGATCGGCGGGGAAGCGGCGCCTCTAAAGTCACATGCGGTCTGGAATCAATGCCTCAATGGAGAATGTGCGCTCATCAACACCTACGGTCCAACAGAAACCACCGTGGTCGTCTCGCGATGGCAAGTCAAGCCAGCCGCCGACTCGCAGGCGACCGCCATGCCTATCGGGCGACCCATTGCAAACACACAGATGTACATCCTCGACCCCCGCGGGCAGCCCGTGCCTATTGGAGTGATCGGAGAGATCTACGTTGGCGGCGCCCAAGTTGCGCGAGGATATCTACATCAACCCGAGTTGACGGCACAGAGATTTATCACCAATCCGTTCGCCTCGGAACCCGGCGAGCGCATGTACAAGACCGGGGATCTGGCGCGCTGGCGCGCTGATGGCGCCATCGAGTACATGGGTCGCAACGACTTCCAGGTCAAGATCAGAGGCTTTCGAATTGAACTGGGCGAGATTGAAGCGCGGCTGGCGGCGC
>JAZKFD010000252.1:0-4257 GCA_040386635.1 Pseudomonadota bacterium | reverse complement strand
TTCGCGTGATCGGCTGCATACATGAAGTCGCAGCACATGGCGATTTCGCAGCCGCCGCCAAAGGCCGCGCCGTTGACCGCAGCGACCAGCGGCACGGGGCAATCCAGCAGCGCACGTGCCATGCGCTCGAACACCACGTGTTGCAGCGTCCAGTCGGCATTGCTCATGCCGTCGCGCTGCTTGAGGTCGCCACCCGCGCAAAACCCCTTGGTACCGTACCCGGTGAGCACGACGCATCGCAATCCCGCGGGTTTCATGGCAATCGACTCGAACAGATCAACCAGATCCAGGCCCAGCTGCGTATTCAACGCATTGAGCACCTCGGGGCGATTCATCGTCACGAGCAGTACATGCTCGTCCTGCTGCTCCACCAGCAATGTTTCGTAGGTGTCCTTCATGTGTTCTCCATCGGCGTAAACACCGGAATCATCGCACCGCCATCGGCCGCCATGAACTGAACCTTTACGCGCGTGCCCACGGACGGCGTTACATCGCCGAAGCCGACCAGATCGGTCATGATGGTCACGCCTTCATCGAGCGTCACATAGGCCACGCAATAGGGCACGGGAACACCCCTGCGCAAAAGGCTCGCGCTGTACACATGGCCCTTGCCGGCCGACTCCTGCCATTCGGTGCGATCCGAGTGGCAATGGGGACAGATGCTGCGCGGTGGATGATGCGGCTGGCCGCATTCAGCGCACAGCTTGTACAAGAGACGATTCTCGCCCGCCGCAGCGAAGAACGGCTGCGCTTCAGGATTGATGAGCGGCGCGGGGATTTTTCGGGCTGGTGCTTCGCTCGTCATGCGCGCTCCATGATGAGAGTTGCGGATGCATGGCGGCTGCCAAGCATGCCGCCGGTGCCCTGCGCCAGTGCGAGGGCACAGTCCCTGACCTGCACGGCAGGGTGAGCCTCGCCACGCAACTGGCGCACGGCCTCGATGATCTTGGTCATGCCGCCGCGATTGGCAGGATGGTTGTTGCACAGGCCGCCGCCGTCGGTGTTGATGGCCAGGGCGCCTTGTCCTGCCACCAGTTTGCCATCGGCGACAAAGCGGCCGCCCTGCCCCTTTTCGCAAAAGCCCAGATCTTCGAGCTGGATGAGCACGGTGATCGTGAAGCTGTCGTAGATGGACGCATAGCGAATGTCCTGCGGACTCACGCCCGCCTGTGCAAACGCTGCTGTACCTGAGTGCTTCGCGGCGGAGGTGGTGATGTCCATGCGCGCGCTGTTCACATAACCCACTGACTCGCCCCCACCAATAAGGCGAACCACCGGACGCTTCAAGGCCCGCGCGATCTCCGGCCGCGCAACGATGACGGCGCCACCGCCATCGCTCACCACGCAGCATTCCATGCGGTGCAGCGGGTCGGCGATGAGCGGTGATGCAAGCACGTCCTGCACCGTGACCACATCGCGCAGCATGGCGTTGGGGTTGTGCTGCGCATGATGGGACGCGGTGACCTTGATCCACGCAAGCTGCTCTGCGGTGGTGCCGAATTCGTGCATGTGACGCTGCGCCGCCATGGCGTAGCTGTTGATCGGCACCAAGCCGTAGGGCGATTCAAACGGAGCTTCCGGCGCCAGCAGGTTGTACGCGCGCGCCTGTGTACCGCTGGACCCTTCGGAGCGCGGACGGCCGGCCAGGGTCACCAGCGCGACGTTGCAATGCCCGGCCTCTATTGCCTGCGCCGCGTGACGGACGTGAATGAGATACGACGAGCCGCCCGTGTCCGTGGACTCGACGTATTTCGGCTTCAAGCCCAGGTAATCGACCATCGACAGCGGCCCCAGGCCCGGCGCATCACCCGCACAGAAATAGCCGTCGATGTCGCTTGCGGCCAGCCCCGCATCCAGCAAGGCACCCCGCATGACCTCGGAATGCAATTGGGCGACGCTCTTGTCCGGCGCATGGCGCGTGGGGTGTTCATACGCGCCGACAATGCACGCGCGATCGCTCTTGTTCATGAAGGCAGCCTCAGGACTTGACTGGCCAGCACATTGCGCTGGATCTCGTTGGTGCCCCCGTAGATGGTCGAAGGCAAGGCGCGGAAGAACGGGCCAAGCACATCGAGATCGACATCGCCGACTTTCACCATGCCCGACAGCTGCGCCATCGGGCCGGCAGCGCGAATCACCTCGTCGGCAATCGCCTGGAAACTTTCCGTTGAGATCACCTTGAGCATCGAGATATCGGGTGGTATCGGCTCGCCGCGCTTGACGATTTCGATGAAGCGCTCATAACACGCGGCGTGGTCTTCGACCTGCATGCGCAGCCGGGCAAAGCGCAACGCGAACGCCGGGTCCTTGTGCAGGCCGCGCGCATCCGCGACGCGCGAAAGCACGCCCAGCGCGTAGTTCGGATACTTGGGACTGCCCAGGAAAATGCGTTCGAATCCGAGCAGCGCCTTCGCAATGCCCCATCCCGCATCGGCGCCGCCCACCAGATTGACCGCCGGCACGCGTACGTTTTCCAGGAACACCTCGCACAACTCGTCATGGCCCGCCACGTCCCTGATCGGACGCACGCGGATGCCCGGGTCCTTCATGTTCGCCAGCAGGAAGCTGATGCCGGCCTGCTTCTTCGCTTCCTTGTTGGTACGTGCCAGCACGAAAATGTGGGTCGCGTCGGTGGCAAGCGTGGTCCAGATCTTCTGCCCGTTGATGACGTACTCGTTCCCATCGAGCACGGCCTCGGTGCGCAGGCCCGCGAGGTCGGACCCGGCGTTGGGTTCCGAGTAGCCCTGGCACCACAGGTGTTCGCAGGACAGGATCTTTGGGAGCCACTGCTTCTGCTGCGCGGATGTGCCGTGCTGGATGAGGAGCGGACCCACCATGAGAATGCCCATGTCGGCAAATCGCGAAACGCCCCAGCGCTCATGCTCTTCGTAGAAGATCAAAAGCTTGGCGGTATCGAGCCCCATGCCGCCATGCTCGCGCGGCCATGCGGGTGCGATCCAGCCGATCTCGGACATTTTTCGATACCAGAAGCCGATCTCAGTCCAGAAGAGGCGCCGGGCCGGGTAGCGCAATTCGTTCGGATAGTTCACCTCGAGAAACGAGCGCACCTGCTGGCGGAACTCGTCATCGGTGAGCGCGTTCCAGTCCTGCGTCCGGTGGGTCAGATGCTTCACTTCAGTTGCCTGGCTCATATCGTTCATGCCTGCGCCGCCTCGAACGGTGCTGCATGCCTTGCGTAGCGGCTCACGTGTTCGTCGGCGTTGCCCAGCCAGGCCGAGAATGTGAGCGCGCGACCCAGGTGCAGGCTCAGGTCATATTCGTCGGTGAAGCCCATCGCGCCGTGCAGTTGCACCGCCGTGCGCGCGATCCGGTCGAGCGCATCACCGGCGCGCGCCTTCGCACGACTGGCCAGGCACGCGCGCTCGCCCGCCGTGCATCCCGCATCGACCCTGGTGCAGGCGTGCTGCGCGACATCGCGCGCCATCTGCTCGGCAATGTGCATATCGACGGCTTTGTGTTGCAGCGCCTGAAAAGCACCGATGGGTTTGCCAAACTGCACGCGCGTGCGCAGGTATTCCTGTGTCAGCGCGTTGATCGTGCGCATCGTGCCGGTCATCGACACCGCTGCCATGACGAGTGCGAAATCACGTGCCAGTTCTGCGGCCAGGCGCGCGGTTGCTGCGCTGGCAAGCAGGCAATCGGGGGCCACATCGACCCCATCGAATTGCAACCAGGCAGCCGCCGTGCCGTCGGCACGCAATTCGCGCTGCACGGTGATGCCAGCAGCGGCCGCGCGGAAATGGAGCGCCGGCAGCTCATTGCGCCGGGGGAACATCACCAGAAAGTCGGAGGCATCGGCCGGTGTGACGAAACGAGCGTTGCCGCTGACCCGCCAGCCGCCCGACTGCGGCACGCACTTCGCGCCGTCTTCCATCCACGCCAGCGCCGGCATGGCTGAGCCTTCCATCGTCCGTTCCAGCAGCGATGCGCGCGCGGGTCCGTCGCAATGCGCGAGCATCGTCAGCGCGAGCACGCCGCAAGCCACCAGCGGCTCGGGTCCGCCGCCGGCGCCCCATTCATAGACGAGCTGGCCCATCTCACCCAGACCACTGCCGAGTCCGCCGTCGGCTTCGGGCACGAGCACCGACAGCCATCCCAGCGCAGCCATCTCGGCCCATACGCCCGCGTCGTAATCAGGGGTGCGCCCGCGGCACGCACGAAGCCGCGCGGATTCGCAGTTTCCCTGTGCAAACTGGCGCGCCGCATCGGCGAGCATGCGTTGTTGGTCGTTGTGAG
>JAZKFD010000251.1:0-2299 GCA_040386635.1 Pseudomonadota bacterium | reverse complement strand
GAAGATCATCTGGATGCGCCTGCGCAACTGCCGGCCTTCCGGCGTCTTGAATGCAGCGTGCGCGTCCTGGTTGTCGAATGTGAAGCCTCCGCGTGTCGGCTCGTACAAACCCACGAGGAGGCGGGCAACCGTGCTCTTGCCGCAGCCCGATTCGCCGACCAGCGCGAGTGTCTGCCCGCGCTGGATTTCGAAGCTGACGCCGTCAACGGCGCGCAGCAGCTGGCGCGGCTTGCGCTCGATCACGCGATTGAGCCAGGGGGCCGAGACGTCAAAGGTCTTGGCCAGGTCGCGCGCCTGAACCAGCGGCGCTGTCGTGACTTCCACGGCGCTCATGCAGTCACCCTGGCGTTGTCGTGTGAGCTGACCGAGCCATGCGCATCGTGCAGCCAGCAGGCCGCGCGTGTCGCTCCCGCGTCGAGCAGTTCAGGGCGCTCGACCGTGCAGCGCTCGAACACGCGCGGGCAGCGCGGGTTGTAGGCGCAGCCCTTTGGAATGGCCGTCAGGCGCGGCATCGAACCGTCGATCTGGTTCAGGCGCTCGCGGTCGAGGGTGATATCGGGAATAGCCGCCATCAAGCCGGACGTGTACGGATGCGCAGGCTGGTTGATCACTTCGTGCACCGGTCCGATTTCTGCAATGCGGCCCGCGTACATCACCGCCACGCGGTCGCAGGTTTCGGCGATCACACCCATGTCGTGGGTGATCAGCATCACGGCTGCGCCGCGCTCCTTGCAGATGCGCTTGAGCAGCTGGATGATCTGCGCCTGGATCGACACATCCAGCGCAGTCGTCGGCTCGTCGGCAACGATCAGCTTGGGCTCGGCTGCCAGGGCCAGTGCAATCACCACGCGTTGGCGCATGCCGCCAGAGAACTGGTGCGGGTAGTGATCGATTCGCTCCGCGGCGCCGGGGATGCCGGTGTCTTCCAGCAAGCTGATCGCGCGACGCTTGGCCTCTGCATCATTGACTGGAAGGTGCGCCTGTATCGTTTCGGTGAGCTGGCGTCCAATGGAGTAAAGCGGGTTGAGCGAAGTCAGCGGGTCCTGGAAGATCGCGCCGATCTTGCGACCGCGAATGTGGCGCATCTGGTCGAAGCTCATGTTGTCGATGCGCTGGCCTTCCAGCAGGACCTGCCCGGACGCGATGCGGCCGGGCGGCTCCAAAAGTCCGATGATGGCCGCGCCGGTGAGCGACTTGCCCGCACCGGATTCACCCACGACCCCGAGGATTTCACCCGGTGCGATCTCGAACGAGATGTCGTCGATGGCGCGCAGCGTGCCGCGCCGGCCGGGAAATTCGACGATGAGGTTTTGTACTTGCAGGAGACTCATTGTTCTTGTGCTCTCAACGCAGTCTCGGATTGAGCGCGTCGCGCAGCCAGTCGCCCAGCAGGTTCACCGACAGCGCGATCAGGATCAGCATGACGCCCGGGAAGATGGTGATCCACCATTCACCGGAGAAAAGGTAGTCGTTACCAACACGAATCAGCGTGCCCAGCGAGGGCGACGTCGGCGGCACGCCCACGCCGAGGAACGACAGGGTTGCTTCGGTGATGATGGCCGATGCCACGTGAATGGTCGCCAGCACCAGCACCGGACCGGTCACATTGGGCAAGACGTGCCGCACCATGATCCGAAGCGGCGCCACGCCCGTGACTCTCGCGGCCTGCACATATTCCTTGTTGCGTTCGACCATGGTCGATCCGCGTACGGTACGCGCATATTGAACCCAGCCCGTGAGGGTGATGGAGACAATCAAGACGCCGAAGGCAAGGCCCTCGTGCGCGTTGGGGAACATCGCCCGTCCAACACCCGCGATGAGCAGCGCCACAAGAATGGAGGGGAACGACAGCATCACGTCGCACAGGCGCATGAGGAACGTGTCGATCCATCCCCCGCGGAAACCGGCCAGCAATCCAAGCGACACGCCAATCAGCATCGACAGGACAACCGACGCAACGCCCACGATCAGCGAAATGCGAGCGCCGTAGATCAGCGCCGAGAGGATGTCGCGGCCCTGGTCATCGGTGCCCAGCAAATACTTGCGCGACCCGAGCTCCTCCCATGCCGGCGGGAGCCGCGCATCGGAAAGTACGAGGGTCGTGAGGTCAAACGGGTTGTGCGGCGCTACCCAGCCTGCGAAGACCGAGCAGAACAGGCACACGAACGCGATGGCGCCTGCCAGCATCGCAACCGGGGAGGTGCGAAAGCTGTAGCCGACATCGCTGTCATACCAGCGGGCTAATGTCTGTTTCACTTCTTGACGGTGATCCACTTGAAGGGCATGAAGTTGTCCGCGA
>JAZKFD010000250.1:0-2225 GCA_040386635.1 Pseudomonadota bacterium | reverse complement strand
CGATGTCCTTGATGATGCTCGGCTGAATGCCTTCGGTCGGCTCGTCCAGGATCATGAGTTTGGGTTGTGCTGCAAGCGCTCGCGCAATCGCCAGCTGTTGCTGCTGCCCGCCCGACAGATCGCCGCCACGCCTGTGGAGCATCTGCCTGAGCACCGGAAAAAGCTCGAACAGTTCAGCCGGGATGGGCGTGCCCGCAGGCTTGTAGGCCAGCCCCATGCGCAGGTTTTCTTCTACCGTCAGCCTCGCAAAAATCTCCCGGCCCTGCGGCACGAAGCCGATGCCGGCGCGCGCACGTTGATAAGGCGTGGCCGCCTGTATGGCCTTGCCCTCGAATTCAATGACCCCGGTGCGGATGGGAACGAGACCCATCAGCGACTTCAGCAGAGTGGTCTTGCCGACACCGTTGCGCCCGAGCAGGACGGTGACGCGGCCAAGCTGCGCCTGGAAGCTCACATCGCGAAGAATGTGCGAGCCGCCGTAATACTGGTTGATATTCTTTACGTTCAGCATGGCTCAACCCCCGCAGTCGTGACTAGCGTCCAAGGTACACCTCGATCACCCGCTCATCGTTTTGCACCTGCTCGAGCGTTCCCTGCGCGAGCACCGATCCCTCTGAGAGCACCGTCACGATCTCCGATATCACCTTGATGAAACTCATGTCGTGCTCCACCACCATCAGCGAATGCTTGCCCTTGAGCGTGAGAAAAAGCTCCGCCGTGCGCGCGGTCTCTTCATCGGTCATGCCCGCGACAGGCTCGTCCAGCAGCAGCAGCTTCGGGTCTTGCATGAGCAGCATGCCGATCTCCAGCCACTGCTTTTGCCCGTGACTCAGATTGCCCGCCTGCCGATTGACGCTCTCGGCCAGATGGATGGTGTGCAAAACTTCCGCGAGCCGGTCGCTTTGACCGGAATCGAGGCGAAAGAACATCGAGGATCTCACGCCTTTGTCGGTCTTCAGCGCCAGCTCCAGGTTCTCGAACACCGTGAGTTGCTCGAACACCGTGGGCTTCTGGAACTTGCGACCGATTCCCATCCGCGCAATCTGCGGTTCGGTGTAGCGCAACAAATCGATCGTGCTGCCAAAGAACACCGTGCCTGAATCCGGCCGCGTCTTGCCAGTGATGATGTCCATCATCGTCGTCTTGCCCGCGCCGTTGGGGCCGATGATGCAGCGCAGCTCGCCCGGCGCGATGTCAAGCGAGAGATTGTTGATGGCCTTGAAGCCGTCGAAGCTGACGGTGACATCTTCGAGATACAGGATGCGGCCGTGCGTGACATCCACCTCGCCGGATGTGACCAGGTGCGAGAAACCCGCTGCGCGGCCGCCCGATTCGGTCTTGCCACGCAAATCTTTTTGGTGACGCGCTTTGAGGCGCTGTTCGCCTTGCTCCAGCAGGTCGGGCGTCATTTGATGCGGCTCCGGATCTGCCGCACCAGCCCCACCACCCCATGGGGCAGGAACAAGGTGACGGCAATGAACAGCGCCCCGAGAAAGTACAGCCAGTATTCAGGCGCGGTCACGGTCAGCCAGCTCTTGGCCAGGTTGACAATGAACGCGCCCACGATCGGACCTATCAATGTTGCGCGTCCGCCGACTGCCGCCCAGATCGCAATCTCGATGGAATTGGCCGGGCTCATCTCGCTTGGATTGATGATGCCCACCTGCGGCACATACAGCGCACCCGCCACACCGCACATCACGGCCGAGAGTGTCCAGATCGTGAGCTTGTAGCCGAGGGGGTTGTAGCCCGAGAACATCACGCGCGTCTCGGCGTCTCGAATCGCCTGCAAGACGCGGCCGAACTTGCTGGCAATCAACCACTTGCCAAACAGGTAAAAGCCCAGCAAGGTAAGGCCCGTGACGACGAACAGCGTCATGCGCATGGATGGCGTCGCAATGGCGATGCCGACGATGCGCTTGAAGTCGGTGAACCCGTTGTTGCCGCCGAAGCCCGTCTCATTGCGAAAGAACAGCAGCATGGCCGCGAACGTCATGGCCTGCGTGATGATGGAGAAATACACCCCCTTGATTCGCGAACGGAACGCAAAGTAGCCGAATACGAAGGCGACCACCCCTGGCACGACCACGATGAGGATCAGCGTGGCGAGAAAGCTGTCGCTGAAGGTCCAGTGCCACGGCAAGGACTTCCAGTCCAGGAACACCATGAAATCGGGCAGGTCGCTCTTGTAGTTGCCGTCGCGCCCGATCTGCCGCATGAGGTAC
>JAZKFD010000249.1:0-7015 GCA_040386635.1 Pseudomonadota bacterium | reverse complement strand
GATCGAAAACGAATTCGGCGAAGAAAACATCGACAGCGACATCCTGGTGACCGACTCGAAGGAGCAGATCATCCAGATGAGCAATGGCTGCATCTGCTGCACGATCCGCGAAGACCTGCGAGAAACCCTGCGTGACCTGGCCGAGAAAAAGCGCAAGGGCCTGCTCGACTTTGACCGCGTCGTGATCGAGACGACCGGCCTGGCCGACCCGGGCCCCGTCGCGCAGACCTTCTTCATGGATGACGAAATCGCGGAAACCTACCTGCTCGATTCGATCCTGACACTGGTCGATGCCAAGCACGCTGCCGAGCAGCTCAACGACCGGCAGGAGGCCAGGCGGCAGGTGGGTTTTGCCGATCAGATCTTCATCAGCAAGACCGACCTGGTGGCAAAGGACGAGACCGACGCACTCATTCACCGCCTCAAGCACATGAACCCGCGCGCCCCGCAGCGCGCCGTGCATTTCGGCGATGTGAAGCTGAGCGAGGTATTCGACCTGCGCGGCTTCAACCTCAATGCCAAGCTCGACATCGACCCCGATTTCCTCAAGGAAGCCGATGACCACGATGGCCACGATCATGGCCACGGTCACGACCACGACCATGCCCACGGGGAGAACTGTGATCACCCCTCGCATGCGCAGGAGGGTCATGGGCATCACCATCACCACGACGACGATGTCAAGAGCTTCGTCTTCAAGTCCGACCGCGCCTTCGACCCGGCAAGGCTCGAGGACTTTCTGGGAGCCATCGTCAATATCTATGGCCCCAAGATGCTTCGGTACAAGGGCGTCCTCTATATGAACGGCACCGAGCGCAAGGTGATTTTCCAGGGGGTCCACCAGCTCATGGGAAGCGACCTGGGTCCCAAGTGGGCAGAGGGCGAGACGCCCAACAGCAAGATGGTCTTCATCGGAATCGACCTTCCCAAAGATATCTTCCTCCAGGGCCTGGAACAGTGCCTTCTTTGAGTTAGGCTAGCGCCTTCCAAAAACAAGCGAGGGCCTGGCCCCGATGATTGTCTCGATTCTGCAACTGATGGGATTTCCATTTGGCACCGCGCGGACCGGGACCGGGGGTGAAAACCCCAACCGGCAGGGCCATGTGCCCAACAATCAGGGTATAACTCGCACTCATGAAGGCGACAGGGCATCACGCAGAGGAACAACCGCGGACCAGGGGCAGGGCCATGCCGCGGCTGTGGATGCGAGGAGACAGGAAGTGAAAGCTTCGAACAAGGCCGTCAAGCCGGCAGCAAAGACCAAGGCAGTGACCAAGCCGGCTGCAAAGCCAGCCGTGAAGGTGGCAGCAAAGGCACCGGCCAAAAAGGTCGCCAAGCCCGCCGCCAAGGCTGTCAAGGCTCCATCAAAGCCAGCGGCAAAATCCGCACCCAAGCCCGTCACCCCGGCGGCCAAGAAAGTTTCTACCCCTGCAAAAAAGGCAGCCGCCCCGGTGACCAAGCCTGCCAACAAGAAATCCGATCCGTCGTCCAAGGCAGCCCCAGCGGCAGCCAAGGCGCCGGCCGCCAGCAAGCCCAAGGCCGCTGCCGCAAGTCCTGTCGTTTCCGCAAAACCCGTCGACAAGACGGCCAAGGCGGTGGCGCCGGTGGCGACACCTGCGGTGGTTCATTCGCGCGTCATGCCTCCCCGTCCAGACGCGGCCACGACTGCGCAAGAGCCGGCCCGGGCAACCAAACCATCAGCGCGGCTCGCGCAGATCACGGTGCCATCCATGGCGCAATCCGTGGCCTCCACAGCCGCCAAAGCAAGTTACATACAAACAATGGCAGACACCGTTCTCACTCCCCCTCCCATCCTGGCGGTCAAAAAAGACCCCAAGCTCGCGAACAACTGGAAGACCAAGTCCGCTGCGGAACTCACCGACCCCGAAGTCATGGCCATGCCTGACACGGAGTACATGAACGAAAAGCAGATGGCGTTCTTTCGCCTGAAGCTGACCGTGCTCAAGAATGAGATTCTGGCCAGCGCCGGCGAGACCACCGAGCACCTGCGCGAAGACACGGTCATCGTTCCTGACCCGGCCGACCGGGCCACGATCGAGGAAGAGCACGCACTTGAGCTGCGCACGCGCGACCGCGAGCGCAAGCTGCTCAAGAAGATCGAGCAGTCCATTGCACGCATCGATGCGGGCGACTATGGCTATTGCGACGAGACCGGCGAGCCGATCGGCGTCGGCCGCCTGCTGGCCCGTCCGACCGCAACACTGTCGCTCGAAGCGCAGCAGCGCCGCGAACTCAAGCAGAAGATGTTCGGGGACTAGACCGAGGCCTTTGCAGGACCTGCCCCAGGTCCTGCAAAGATATGCTGTAACCCCGTCCCGCAAAGTTACGCCCTACCTATAAGCCATGTCGAAAGACGAAAACGCCGGCCTGTTGTCGAAGGTGGTGAAGTTCGTCAGGAACCCGACGACGAACTGGGCTGACCTCGACCAGCAAGAGGCCGACCGCGAGAGCTCGTACTCCAAGCAGATGCTCAAGGAGATGATCGAGCGCAAGCGGCGCAACGACTTCGTGCGCAAGCGCGAGTTCGACATGCTGCGCAAGATGCGGCGAAGCGAGGTGATGTCCGGACAGGACCCTGGTGCGCGTCCCTCCTTCTTCCAGAGCTCCATGCCGTCCAAGCCGGATGACAGGGCCACGACACTCAAGAAGATCGACGAGATCGAGGCGCAGATGTCGATGCAGTGGTGGAAGACCAAGCATGGCGACGCGGCAAGCCGCGCAGGCAGCAGCACCAACTTTCCGGCCTCCGCGTTCGGCGATTCCCCGGGCAAGCCGACTTCGTCTGCGCCGCTTCGTGCCAATGCCTACAACAAGACCACGCCCCAGGACCTGGAAAGTGCGGCGCGCAATGCCGCCGACCCTGGGCTGGGCGATGACTCGCTGCAGTCGGCAACGGCTGCTGACTTTGCCGGTTCCACGCACGAAGGCGATCTGCCGCTGATCGACGACCGTTTTCCGTCACCGCCTGAATCGCTGCCACCCTCCTTCCTGAACCCGCCGTCGCAGCCAGCCAGCTCGGTGCCTTCTTCCACGTTCCAGGGGTCCACGCGCGTGCCGGTGCCCGCTCCGCCGCGCCCTGCGCCGTCCATGTTCCCGCCACAGTCCGGGCCCGCCAGCGCGCCTTCGGGCGACAGCCTGAACAACGGATTTACCTCATCCAAGCTGTTTGCGATCGACGTGGACGAATTCGCCCATGATCCTGAACTGGAAGAGGCGTCAATACGCTTTGCCAATGGTGACGATGCGGGTGCGGAAGCAGGTCTGATGGAGGTCCTGGGTCCTCACGGTGCGCGCATCGACCATGACGAGACCTGGCTGACATTGTTCGACCTGTACCGTGCAATCGGCCAGCAGGACCGTTTTGAAAGCGCCGCCATCGATTTTGCAGGACGCTTTGGTCGATCGGCGCCGCAGTGGGTTTCGATTCCCGAGGCAGTCGCGCGCATGAATGCGCCCGCAGATCCACCGCCGAGCGCAGCGCAGCAGGCGCCCCACTGGACCTGCCCGGGCACACTCGGCACGCAGACCATCGTGGCCATGACGGCGGCGCTCAACCGGGCGCCCGCTCCCTGGCGCCTGTCCTGGGTGAAGCTCAATACGATCGACGAGGCCGCAGTCGAAGGGCTGACCAGGCTTTTCACGAGCTGGTCAACAATGCCGGTGCAGCTTCGTTTCATCGGCGCCGATAATTTCGAGCGTGTGCTGCGTAACGCGACGCCCTCAGGCGACCGGAGCGTGAATCCGTCGTGGTGGAAGCTTCGAATGGAAGTGCTTCGCGTGATGCACCGTCCCGACGAATTCGAGCTCGTCGCGCTCGACTACTGCGTCACGTATGAGGTTTCCCCACCATCTTGGGACAGCGCCCGGTGCGAATACAAGCCCTTGCAAGCCGATGGCAGCTATGTGGCGGGCCACACCATCATTGGCGAGGCATTCCACGATTCGATGTCATCGGGCATGAGCATGGGCTACGGCGACACGCAATCGGCGGCCCTGTCCATGATGTCCACCAATATCACCACGGTGGAGCTGGCCGGACAGGTGCTAGGCGACGCGACCGAGGCGTTCGAGCTGCTTGAAGCCAGGCTGCAGGGCGGCGATGTGATGGTCATCTCGTGCAGCCGGCTGATCCGCATCGACTTTTCCGCGGCCGGGACGCTGCTGAACTGGGTCACGGCACGCCAGGCTGAGGGCAGGCAGGTCCAGTTCGTGGAGGTACACCGTCTGGTGGCCGCATTCTTCAACGTGATCGGTATCAGTGAACACGCGCGGGTGGTCGCGCGCACCGACTGAAAGAGGCGAGATCCGCCTTGCAATACCCGGCTCGCACCCCCACATGGCTGCGATGGAACAATTTCACGGAACAACAATCGTCAGCGTGCGCC
Organism: Pseudomonadota bacterium; assembly: GCA_040386635.1. GTDB lineage: Bacteria > Pseudomonadota > Gammaproteobacteria > Burkholderiales > Burkholderiaceae_C > Ramlibacter. Next base: position 2,609 of record JAZKFD010000249.1, on the reverse strand, counting down.
GCAAGGATGCAAGCGGACGCTGGCAGGTAGCCATTGGTGGTGATGGGCAGGTGACCCTCGGTCACATCGTGGTGAAGGGCTCCGCCCGCAAGGTGCGCAAGCTCTACCACGACAAGGTGCTTGCCGGGTTTGCCGGCGCCACGGCTGATGCATTCACCCTTTTCGAGCGCTTTGAAGCCAAGCTCGAAAAACACCAGGGACACCTGGTGCGGGCTGCGATCGAACTCACCAAGGACTGGCGCACCGACCGTGTGTTGCGCAAGCTGGAAGCCATGCTGGCGGTCGCCGATGCCGAAGCGTCTCTCATCATCACCGGCAACGGCGATGTGCTCGAACCGGAGCACGGCATTATTTCCATCGGCTCCGGCGGCGCCTATGCGCAGGCGGCGGCCAAGGCACTGCTGGACAACACGGAGCTCGGCGCTCGCGACATCGTGAAGAAATCGCTCGAGATCGCGGGGGAACTCTGCATCTACACCAACATGCAACACACTGTGGAGGAGCTCTGATGAGCGATGCCGGGCTGCTTCAAGCGTGGGGGATCACATGTCTTCGATGACTCCTCAGGAAATCGTTTCCGAACTCGACAACCACATCGTCGGGCAGGCCGATGCCAAGCGCGCCGTCGCCATTGCGCTGCGAAACCGCTGGCGGCGTCAGCAGGTCGATGACGGGCTCCGTCGCGAAATCACCCCCAAGAACATTCTCATGATCGGGCCCACTGGCGTGGGCAAGACCGAAATCGCCCGCCGGCTGGCGCGCCTGGCCGATGCACCCTTCATCAAGGTGGAAGCCACCAAGTTCACCGAGGTCGGCTACGTCGGCAAGGATGTCGATTCGATCATTCGCGACCTGGCCGAAATCGCGGTGAAACAGACGCGCGAAAGCGAAATGCGCAAGGTGCGCAGCCGCGCCGAAGATGCGGCCGAAGAACGCATCCTCAACGTGCTCGTGCCGCTGCAGCGCAGTGACGAGGCCGCAGGCGAGGGCGCCGCGCGCCAGAATTTCCGCAAGAAGTTGCGTGAGGGCGCGATCGACGACAAGGACATCGAGATCGATCTTGTGGAGCAGCGCCAGCAGCTCGAGATCATGGGTCCCGCCGGCATGGACGACCTGACCGAGCAGCTGCGCGGCATGTTCAGCCAGTTCGGCGGCGGCAAGCAGAAAACCCGCAAGCTCAAGATCGGCGAGGCGATGAAGCTGCTCATCGATGAGGAAGCTGGGAAGCTGGTCAATGAAGACGACATTCGCACGGCCGCCCTGCACAACGCCGAGCAGAACGGCATCGTCTTCATCGACGAGATCGACAAGGTCGCGTCGCGCAGCATCGGAGGTGAAGGCGGCGGGGCGGAGGTCTCGCGGCAGGGCGTCCAGCGCGACCTGCTGCCGCTGGTCGAAGGCACCACCGTCTCGACCAAGTACGGCCCGATGCGCACCGACCACATCCTGTTTATCGCCAGCGGCGCGTTCCACCTTTCAAGGCCCAGCGACCTGATACCTGAGCTGCAGGGGCGATTGCCGATTCGCGTCGAGCTGCAATCGCTGTCGGTGCAGGACTTCGAGGCAATTCTTACGCAGACGCACGCCTCACTGGTCAAACAATACCAGGCGCTGCTTGCCACCGAAGGTGTCACGCTCGAGTTCGCACCCGACGCCATCACGCGCCTGGCCTACATCGCCTTCCAGGTGAATGAACGAACCGAGAACATCGGTGCGCGCAGGCTTGCGACGGTCATGGAAAGACTGCTCGACGAGGTGAGTTTCGATGCGGCCAAGCTCGGCGGGCAAACCGTGCGCATCGATGCCAATTACGTCGATACACGCCTGCACGAACTCAGCCAGAACGAAGACCTCTCGCGCTACATCCTCTAAGCCCGGCCTCCGCCAATCCTTTTTGCGGTGGCTCGGCGTGGCAAATAAAAAACTCAGCCGTGAGTGGATTTTCAGACTCCGGCTGGGATTCACATCCCCACACACAGTAGTCAGTGCTCACGCTTCACTTGTAGAGGTGACGCTAAGTGCTTGATTTCGTGCGCTTTTTGGTCGGAAATCCATTCAAGGAAGCGCCCTAAGTCATTGATTTCATTGTAAAAAACCCCATGCAACTCATCTTGCGCGGCTGAGTTTTCCTGCTACAGTGCAAAAAAGTGCAATTAAGTGGTGGATCGTGCCTTCGCACCCCCCTGATTGCGCTTTTCTCGTAGTAAGGGCTCGCACAAGTGTTCCAAGGCGCATCGTCTCTCAGTCTCGATGGCAAAGGCCGGCTTTCCATGCCGACCCGGCATCGGGACGTCCTGGGAGCGACCGCGAACAACCAGCTCACCATTACCAAGCACCCGCACGGCTGCCTCATGCTTTTTCCGCGTCCCGAATGGGAAAAATTCCGTGAACGGCTCGCGGCGTTACCCATGGATGCACAGTGGTGGAAGAGAATCTTTCTGGGTAATGCGATGGATATGGAGCTCGACGGCACAGGGCGCGTGCTGATCTCCCCGGAACTTCGGTCGGCTGCTCAGATAGAGAAGGAAACCATGCTGCTGGGCATGGGCAACCACTTCGAACTCTGGGACAAGGCCAAGTACGAGGCCAAGGAAGCGGAGGCGATGCAG
>JAZKFD010000248.1:0-21250 GCA_040386635.1 Pseudomonadota bacterium | reverse complement strand
AACTCATGACTGCGGACGCCTCGCCGGTGCGGGCCGTGCTGCGCGAACTATGACCGCCACACTTGAAAACTGCCGCGCACTCGATGCGCAGGACCCACTAAGGGCGTTGCGCGAACTCTTCACGATCCCGCAGGGCGTGATCTATCTCGATGGTAATTCGCTGGGTGTCTTGCCCAGCGCGACGCCTGCGCGCGTGGCGAAAGCGGTCACCGACGAATGGGGCCAGGGCCTGATCCGCTCGTGGAACTCCGCTGGCTGGTTCGCACTGCCTCAACGTGCCGGGGACAAGATCGCACGCATCGTCGGTGCCCTGCCGGGTGAGATCATCGCCACCGACAGCACCTCCATCAATCTCTACAAGGTGCTGCACGCGGCGCTCTCCATCGCAGCGGCAGGCGACGCTTCACGCAAGACAGTCGTGAGCGAGCGGGACAACTTTCCAACCGATCTCTACATCGCCCAAGGGCTTTGCAGAGAACGCGGATTCACGCTCCGCCTTGTGGATTCGCACGAGATCCAGGAGGCGCTGCAGCACGATGTGGCGGTGCTGCTGCTCACGCAGGTGAACTACCGCACCGGGGCCATGCACGACATGAAGGCCATCACCTCAGCCGCGCACGCCGCAGGTGCGCTGGCCGTGTGGGACCTGGCGCACAGCGCAGGCGCCGTGCCGGTGAACCTGCATGATGCAAATGCCGATTTCGCTATTGGCTGTGGCTACAAATACCTCAACGGCGGACCCGGCGCGCCGGCGTTTGCCTGGGTGCATCCACGCCATGTGGACCGATTCGAGCAGCCGCTGTCAGGCTGGTGGGGGCACGTCGCGCCATTCGAATTCACGCCTGGGTACCGGCCCGCAAAGGGCATCGCGCGCTACCTTTGCGGAACGCAACCGATCCTGAGCATGACGGCGCTCGATTGCGGGCTCGATACGCTGCTCGCAGCCGAGCCGATGGGCGGCATGACTGCGCTGCGCACCAAGTCGCTCGCCCTCACCGATCTGTTCATCGAACTGGTCGAAACGCGCTGCGCAGGTCACGGTCTTTCGCTGGTAACGCCGCGCGCGCACGCCAGCCGTGGATCGCAGGTCTGCCTGTCCCGGGGCGAAGGGGCCTTCGCGATCGTGCAGGCCCTCATCGCGCGTGGCGTGATTGGCGACTACCGGGCGGCCGATACCGCCAGCGGCATCACAGGCGACATCCTGCGTTTTGGATTCACGCCGCTCTACATCGGTTATGAAGACACCTGGCACGCGGTGGAGCACCTGCGCCAGGTGCTGGTCGGGCGCGAATGGCAACGCCCCGAATTCAACCAGCGCAACCCGGTGACCTGACCATGGAAACGAAACCAGATACCCCGGAAGCCATCGTCCACCAGGAGGGTGCCCAACTCGACTTCAGCCAGTCGATGAGTTATGGCGACTATCTGCAGCTCGATGCGATCCTCTCTGCGCAAAAGCCGCTTTCGCCCGACCACAATGAGATGCTCTTCATCATCCAGCACCAGACCAGCGAACTCTGGATGAAGCTGATGCTGCACGAGCTCAAAGCGGCGATGGCGGCGGTTGCGCGCGACGAACTCGGCGCGGCATTCAAGATGCTCGCGCGCGTCTCGCGGATCATGGAGCAGCTGGTGCACGCATGGGATGTGCTGGCCACGATGACCCCACCAGAGTACAGCGCCATCCGGCCTTACCTGGGCGCCTCCAGCGGATTCCAGAGCGCGCAGTACCGCTGTATTGAATTCGCGCTCGGCAACAAGAACGCCGCGATGCTCAAGCCTCATGCGCATCGCCCTGAACTGCTTGCGCAGGTACAGCAGGCCTGGGAGTCGCCTTCGCTGTACGACGAGGCGCTGCGCCTTCTTTCGGCGCGCGGACTCGCGGTGCCGCAGTCGCATACGCAGCGCGACTGGACGCTCCCCTACGTTGCCAGCGACGAAGTGGAACAAGCCTGGCTCGTGGTCTATCGCGATCCCAAACATCACTGGGATCTCTACCAGCTCGGAGAAGAGCTCACTGACCTGGAGGATGCGTTTCGTCTCTGGCGATTCCGTCATGTAACGACAGTGGAGCGGATCATCGGCTTCAAGCGCGGCACCGGTGGCACAGGGGGCGTGAGTTATCTGCGAAAGATGCTGGACGTGGTGTTGTTTCCGGAAATCTGGCGGCTGCGCACCAGCCTGTAATCGCACTGCGCTGCGCTAGGCCGCATAAAGCCACGGCTGGTCGAGCAGGCGCTCGCCCAGGAGGCGCATGGACACATCCCTGCCCCATCGAACGATGCCCGTTGCATGAAAGATGCGGCCGTTGCGGCGCGCCCGCGACTGCACCCGCGCCACGCGTTGCCACCGGTTGAGCGCGTATCGGGCAAGCGCAAGCGGCACCTCGATTTCGGCGCCCTCCACCATCGCAAGACACCGGCCGAGTTCAGCTGCATCCTCGATCGCCATGGCGGCACCCTGCGCAAGATAGGGACGCATCGGATGCGCGGCATCACCCGACAGTGCGATGCGGCCCTTCGCCATGTCGTGCGGGCCTCGCACCGGCGCGCGGTCGTGCAAGGTCCACAGACGCCAGTTGTCCAGCGCATGAACCAGTTCATTGAGAGGTGTGCACATCCGTCCCATCGCGGTGTACAGATCGCTGACGGCGCCGGTCTGGTCCCAGTCGGAGGCCGGGCCGCCTGCCCGGCCATGAACGATCGCAACCGCATTGAGCATCTCGCCACCCTGCACCGGATAGGCAACGAAATGCAGGCGCGGGCCCAGCCAAACGCGGATATCCTGACTACGCAATGCGACAGGCAAGCGCGACTGCAATGCCAGCGCGCGCCATGCGACATGCCCGGTCGCAATCGGCAGGCCATCGGCGATGACCGCGCCTCGCACCGCGCTCCACAGGCCGTCGGCGCCAACCAGCGCGTCGCACTCCACTTCGCGGATCGGCGGATCGATACCTGCCAGGCTTGCCAGCACGGCACCCGAGTCCTCGCGCACACCGGTCACGCGAATGCCGGTATGAGGCTGGACGCCCAGGTTGCGCGCTGCCTGCAGCAGGATGCCTTGCAGGTCGGCCCGATGGATCGTCGCGTAGGGCGCGCCATAACGTGCGGCAAAACCCGCGAGCTCCATCGACGCCAAACGCTGCCCCGAAGCGGCGCTGCGCACATCGAGCCGGGCCGGAAACGAAACTGCCGCCGCCAGCGGCCCTTGCAGACCCCATGCATGAAGCACGCGCATCACATTGGGTCCGAGTTGTATGCCTGCGCCGACTTCGCTCAATTCCGGGGCCTGCTCGAACACGCGCGGCTCCCAGCCCGCCCTGGCACACGCCAGCGCCGCTGCGAGGCCGCCGATGCCCCCTCCGGCAATGAGCAGTTGCTGTGCCACCGGCCCCTAGCCCTGGTGCCGGCCGGCGATCTCGGCCACGAAATCAACCACGAACGGTTGCGGAATCGAAACAGCTTCCACCGGCACCGGCTGGGTCAGGCTGGCCTGCAGGTATTCATAGACACTGGCCACCACGACGGAGCCGTCGGCAACCAGCTGCACCGATCGCAGGGCTACACCCGCATTGGCGATTGCAACCACGCAGCCGGCCAGCTCGACCGCGGCGGCGGGCCTTGATCCCAGCATCAGGACGACGCTCTGTACCCGAGCCAGCGAATCGCCCACCATCCGGTGCGCGAGCGCCTTGCGCGACAGCACCAGCACCCGTGTAGACAGGCCACCCATCATCGGCAGGTCAACATAGGCAGCGCCGACATCCCGGCTATTGGGCTTGTCGCTGGCAAATCGCTGGTACACCACCCGACTCCCAAACCGGTCCGCCAGCCGGCGCAGCACATCAATCGAGCTATTCTCGTCCGGACCCATGAGTGCAATGGCCCCAAAGGCACTTTGGGTCGCCTCCGGCCCAAGGGTCCAGGGGGCACTCAGGCGTTCCCAGATTTCTCTTGCAGTCGGAGGCGGGGAGTCTGTCTCAATGGTCCGGATCCGCCCGCCGAAATCGGCCGGCCGGTCCGCGCCCTGGGTGGTCGCCAGGGTCAGGCGGTCGATCAGGGTACGCGGGCCGCGGCTGCGGTGAATGATGCGCTGCTGCGCATGCCGTGGATCGCTCATGGAGCGGCGGATCACCGCATCGACGCCCAGCTGCGGTCCTTCGATCCAGATCACGAACCAGCCGCTGGAGTGCAACACGGCGGCATGAACCTCCCGGGAGTCGTCCGCAGCCAGAAAGCGCTTGCGCACCGTGAAGAGCTCTTCCATCACGGAGCCTTCGATGCGCGACTCGCTCGCCACAACCAGCCGCGTGAATCCGGCGGCTGGATCTGCGCAAGCATGAATGTCGATTTCAGGCACCTGATGTGAATGGGCGTTGCAATACCGTCCCATGCATTGTTGCCCGAAAACTCCCCGCTGGCGCATCAAACGGCGCATCAAACGATCGGGCAGTTGGCGCTCGATACAGGGCCCAGGCGAGAAGGTGAACCAGAAAAATACGGCCACGATACAAAATCGCGCCGCACTGACACGCCGCGATTACCACCGCCGCCCACACTTGTCCCAACCCCAGGGCAGGGCGGATCCAACGAGCGAAGGCCGCCATGCCACCCCAGTCAACACCTTCGCTCCCGGAGATCGTCATGAACCGTTTTCCTTCTTTCGTTGCCTACGCTGCACCCCTGGCCGTTGCCACGGTCAGCGCGCTTGTCCTCATGTCCAGCCCCGCACTGGCCGAGACGCCGACGATCGACACCACGCCTTTCGTCAGTGCGCTCAGCCGTGCTGAGGTACGCGCTGATCTGCTATCGCGCAGTCAGCTGATTCACGGTCAATCCGAATGGGCGATGCAAATGAACCCTTCACAGCGGCCGATGGCCGGCCTGTCGCGCGCGCAGGTCAAGGCCGAATACGTCACCGCGCGGGACGTGGTCCAGGCGATCAACGCAGAGGACAGCGGCTCCGCCTACTTCGCCAGGGCTCGCGTGCGTGGCACTCATGCCAGCACCGTTGTGGCAGGCAGCGGATCGCGGTAATCCGCAAACCCCGTCACAGCGGCGCGGGCGCGATATAGACTTTCACCATGAGCCGGCAAGTGCCCCTGGACCTGACCGACCTCGAAGCCCAGCCGCTGTCGAATGAGCAGCCGCTCTTCGCCGTGCGCGCCGCAGCCGAGGTGGAGCGGCTGCGCACCGGAGAATCCCAGCGGCTAGCGATGCGGGAAGTGCAACAGGGCGAAGAGCAGTACCGGGCGATCTTCGAGGGCTCGCTTGATGCGCTCTTCGTGTGGGACGAGCATCTGCGCATCGTCGATCTGAATCCCGCCGCACTGGCGCTCTATCGCATGCGCCGCGAAGACGCGATCGGCAAGAGCTACCCCCCCACCATGCCGGCAGACTATGTGCGCGGGCGGCTCGAGATGATTCGCGGCGCCCTCGCGGGACGCACCACCCATGTGGAGCACATCGTGCTGCGCCCCGACGGCACCAGCTTCGAAGCCGACCTGCGCGTGATGCCGTTTGCGCAGGGCGGCAGGCCACACGCGCTCAAGGTCGTGCGCGACATCAGCGAGCGGCGCTGCCGCGACCGCGCCATCGAGCGCAGCGAGGCGCAATACCGCGCGATCTTCAACTCGTCCATCGATGCGCTGGTGCTGCGCGCCGCTGACTTCAGCATCGTCGATGTCAACGCCACCTACGAGACGATGAGCGGCTTTTCACGCGAAGAAGTGCTGGGCGTCACACGCGTGCTGGCGAACCCGCCCGAGGTCAGCGCCAAGATCCGCGCGCTGCATCGGGAAGCGCTGGCCGGTGCCACCGTGACGCTCGAGACCCAGCTGCTGCGCCGCGACGGTTACCGATACGAGCTCGAGCTGCGCGGCGTTCCCATCCTTCATCGCGGCGAACCGCACGTGTTGTATGTGGGGCGCGACATCACGCACGCCAAGGCGGCCGAGCGTGCACTGCGGGACAGCGAGGAGCAATACCGTTCGATCTTCAACGCATCGGCCGACGCGCTGGTGCTGCGGGATGCGAACTACCGCGCTGTCGAAGTCAATCCCGCTTACACAGCGGTGAGCGGCTACTCGCGCGACGAGGTGATGGCGGCGGACCGGGTGCTGACGCAGGCCGACCCCGGGCTGCGCGCACGGCACCGCGCCGAGCATGACCAGGCGCTGGCGGGCAAGGAGCTGCGCTTTGAAGTGACGGGTACCTGCAAGGACGGCTCGACATGGCAGGCGGAGGTGCGCGGCACGCCGATGACCTACCGCGGTGCCCCTCACGTGCTGTACGCCGTGCGCGACATCACGGCACGCGTTGCCGCCGAGCAGCGGCGTGCCGAACTCGAGCGACAGCTGCGGCAGGCACAGAAGATGGAAGCCATCGGCCAGCTCACCGGCGGACTGGCTCATGATTTCAACAACATCCTCACCAGCGTGCTGGGCTACATCACGATGGCACAGGAACGACCTGCAGCAGGCGAAGACGCAGCACTCGCCCACCAGCTCGGCCAGGCCCGGCTTGCCGCCGACCGCGCTCGCGATCATGTGGCGCAGCTGCTGGCGTTCTCAAGGCCGGAGCGCGGCGACAGGCGCCTGCTGTCAATCGCACAGCTTCTGCACCGCACGCTGCAACTGTTGCGCCCGAACCTGCCCAGCTCGATTGCGGTGGATGTGTTTGCTCCACTCGCCAACGACGAGCCGATGCCGCCCATCGTGGCAGACCCGATCCAGTTCGAGCAGGTACTGCTGAATTTGTGCCTGAACGCCCGCGACGCCATCGGTGAACACGGCACCATCCGCGTGCGGATCGGGCATTCACAAACGACGCCGCACTGCGCATCCTGCAGCGCGTGGCAGCAAAGCGGCCACTGGGTGTGGATCGAGGTGTCGGACAACGGGCGGGGCATGACCCAGGATGTGCTCGACCGCATGTTCGAGCCCTTCTTTACGACCAAGGACGTGGGCCGGGGGACCGGCATGGGCCTGGCCATGGTGCATGGAATCGTCCATGACCACAGCGGCCACATCGAGGTCGAATCCAGTCCCGGCGAGGGCTCGACTTTCCGGCTGATGTTACCCGCGGCGTCGCAAGCACGGGTGGATGTTGAATCAGGCGCCCCGGCAAACGAAGCCGCGCCGCCCGCGCCGCCCTTGCATGGCCGCGTGCTGCTGGTTGAAGACGACGCCAGCGTGAGCGGCTACATGCTCGAGCTCATGCAGTCATGGGGCCTGGACGTGGTACTGGAGCGTGACCCGCTGGCGGCGGCTCATCGGCTGGCGTCGCCTGGCGATAACTTCTCGTTCCTGCTCACCGACCAGACCATGCCCGGCATGACGGGTCTTGCGCTTGCCCGGCACGCCCGACAGCAGCGGCCCGGCATGCCTGTGCTCTTGTATTCGGGCAATGCCACGGACATCAGTGAACAGGCGCTGGATGAATGCGCAGTCACCACGGTGGTGCGTAAGCCCCTGGACGCCGGTGCACTGCGGGCGCTGGTAAGTGACTTGCTGGCACGGCGCGCGGTGTAAAACGACGTAACGCTTCTAAACATTTTCGTTTCGCTGCACTAGATTTTGCTTCATGAAGCAACGTACGCGCCTGCTCGTCGTGGACGACGACCCTCACGTTCGAGCCATGCTGAGTGATTACCTTGACGGCCACGGTTACCAGGTAGCCGTGGCCGACAGCGGCGCCCAGATGCGCGAGCAGCTGGCCATCGAATTGCCGCATGCGGTGCTGCTCGATATCCGCCTGCCCGGCGACGACGGTCTGGTGCTGGCCCGCTACCTGCGCGAGCACTACGACCTCGGACTCATCATGGTCACCGCTTCTGGCGATGTCGTGGATCGGGTGGTCGGCCTGGAGGTTGGCGCTGACGACTACATTGCCAAACCCTTCGACCTGCGCGAATTGCTGGCGCGGCTCAAGAGCGTGCTGCGCAGACTGGAAGCAAGGCCGGCCGCGCCGGCCGCGCCGGATGTGCAGCCCATCGCAACCGCTGTGAAGCAAAAGGCGCAACCGCAGCAGCAACAACAGCAAGCGCCGCGCCGCCGGCCATTCGGACGCTGTGAAATCGACCTGGAGTCTCACCGGCTGTTCGACGCCGATGGGACCGAGGTGACTATCACCACGATGGAGTTCGACCTGCTCAGCACGTTTCTGGCCAATCCCAACCGGGTGCTGTCGCGCGATCAATTGCTGCTGCAGACGCGAAATCGCGAGTCCGGACCTTACGACCGCGCCATCGACATCCGGATCGGCCGATTGCGCCGCAAGATCGAACCCGACCCATCGGGCGAGCCGCGTTGCATCCGCACGGTGCGCAACGCGGGCTACATGTTCGTGCCGATCGTGTAGCGCTAGGCCAGCAACTGCCTCAGCACAAACGGCAGGATCCCACCATGGCGGTAGTAATCGACTTCGATCGGGGTGTCGATCCGCAGGCGGCACTCAATCTCCGTGATGGTGCCGTCCCGGCGGTGGATCATCACCCGCGCGACGCTCTGCGGCTTCAGGTCAGGTGCAGGAATCACGTCCACCGTTTCGCTGCCGTCCAGCCGCAAGGATTGCCACGTGTCGCTTCCCAGAAACTGCAGCGGCAGCACGCCCATGCCGACCAGGTTGCTGCGGTGAATTCGCTCGAAGCTGCGCGCGATCACGGCTTTGATGCCCAGTAGCTGGGTGCCCTTGGCAGCCCAGTCACGTGATGAGCCGGTGCCGTATTCCTCGCCGGCAAAGACCACCGTGGCCCGTCCTTCGGCCTGGTACTTCATCGCCGCGTCGTAGATGAACATCTTCTCTTCGCTTCCGTCGGCGCCGCGAAAGAGGGTGACTCCGCCCTCCTCGCGCGAGCCATCGGGCAGCTCGGGAATCATCAGGTTCTTGATGCGCACGTTGGCGAAGGTGCCACGCATCATCACCTCGTGGTTGCCCCGGCGCGAACCGTAGCTGTTGAAGTCGGCCTTGCCCACGCCGTTGGCGAGCAACCACTTTCCTGCCGGTGAGCTTTCCTTGATGGAGCCGGCAGGCGAGATGTGATCGGTGGTGATCGAGTCCCCGAAAAGCGCAATGATCCGCGCATCGAGGACGGGCTCCGCAGCTGTATCCGACGGTGGCGCCATGCGGAAATCCTGGAAGAACGGCGGTTCGGCAATATAGGTGCTGGCCGGCCACGAGTAAGCGTCGCCAGTCACGCCCTTGATCTTTTCCCAGAGCGCACCGGGATCGGTCTTGACCCGCGAGTAGTTCTCGCGGAACGCGTTGCCCTTCATCGCTGTACGCATCAATGCATTGATCTCGTCGCTGCTGGGCCAGATGTCTCCGAGGTACACATCGCGACCGTTGGTGCCCTTGCCAACGGGCTCGGTCATCAGGTCGCGCAGCACTGTGCCGGCAATCGCATATGCCACCACCAGAGGCGGACTCGCCAGAAAGTTGGCCTTCAGATTGGGATGGATGCGCGCTTCGAAATTACGATTGCCCGACAACACGGCGGCGCACACCAGGTCGCTCTTGTTGATCGCCTCATTGATCTCCGGGGTCAGGTCGCCCGCATTGCCGATGCATGTCGTGCAGCCGTAGCCCGCCAGCGCAAACCCGAGTTGCTCCAGGTAAGGCATCAGCCCTGTTTCGGTGAGGTATTCGGTGACGATGCGCGAGCCCGGCGCGAGCGAGGTCTTCACGTGAGGCTTGACGCGCAAGCCCGCCTGCACTGCCTTCTTCGCGAGCAGACCTGCCGCCAGCATCACACCCGGATTGGACGTGTTCGTGCAACTCGTGATGGCCGCGATCAGCACATCACCATTGCCGATGGTGATGTCTTCGGTATCGATTCGGGGCGGCGGCGCTTCGGAGATGGCAGAGGCCAGGGTCGGCTTGTTGCCCTCCATTTCCATCACGAAGCGGGGCGACGCCGGTGGGATCGGCGGATTGGAAGGAAGCTTGGTATCGAGGGTTTCACCGCTGGGGCGCACCAGGTGCCGCGTCATCAGCACGTCCGCGGAAAGATTGAATCCGTTCTCGGACGATGGCCGCGAGAACAGGTTGGCAAACTGGCTTGCCACCTTTCCAAGCTCGATGCGGTCCTGTGGGCGCTTCGGGCCCGCCAGGCTCGGCGTCACCTGGCCCAGGTCGAGCTTCACGACTTGCGAATACTCGATGTCCCCCGCCATCGGCACGCCGAACATGCCCTGCGCGCGGAAGTACGCCTCGAAGGCCTCGATCTCATCGGTCGTGCGGCCGGTCCCCTCAAAATACTCGATGGTTCGCTCATCCACAGGGAAGAATCCCATCGTGGCGCCATATTCAGGCGCCATGTTGGCGATGGTTGCCCGGTCGGGCAAGGCAAGCGTTCGGGTGCCGGGGCCGAAAAACTCGACGAACTTGCCGACCACTTTTTCCTTGCGAAGCATCTCAGTGACCGTGAGGACCAGGTCGGTGGCGGTGCAGCCTTCACGCAGGCGACCCGTGAGCTCGAATCCGACCACGTCGGGTGTGAGCATGTAGACCGGCTGGCCGAGCATCGCCGCCTCGGCTTCAATGCCGCCAACGCCCCAGCCCACAACGCCGATGCCGTTGATCATGGTGGTGTGGCTGTCGGTGCCCACCAGCGTGTCCGGATAGTAGATGCCGTCGGCCCCCCTGAAAACGCCGCGCGCCAGGTATTCGAGATTGACCTGGTGCACGATGCCGAAGCCCGGCGGCACGACGCCGAAGGTGTCGAATGCCTGCATGCCCCACTTCATGAATTCATAGCGCTCGCGATTGCGCTGGAACTCCAGCTTCATGTTGAGGTCGATGGAATTCCTGGCGCCGTAATGGTCAACCATGATGGAGTGATCGACCACCAGATCCACGGGAACGAGTGGCTCGATGGCGCCGGCCCGGAGGCCGAGACGTGCGGCGACACTGCGCATGGCCGCCAGATCGGCCAGCAGGGGCACGCCGGTGAAATCCTGCAGGACCACCCTTGCGACGACGAACGGAATCTCATCCGTACGGTCGGCGTTCGGAAACCAGTTCGCGACCTGCTTCACATGATCGGCATTGACCTTGTTGCCATCGCAGTTGCGAAGGACCGACTCCAGCACGATGCGCATGCACACGGGCAGCCGCTTGACCTTGGGAAACTGTTCGGCCAGGGCTCGAAGGGAATAAAAGCGCCCGGATTTCCCGGATGCGGTCTTGAAGGATTTGAGCGTATCTGCGAACGCATGCGTCATGAAGTCCCCCGGATTGTTGCCATCGATGCCATTGTGCAGCGAGACGTCCGCCCCTGGGGTAGGCGGGTTTCCATTCGTCGAGCGCAGCCTTAGCGGCTGCCAGACCAGTGGGCTCGTCCCTTCGAGCCTGTGTGGGATCAGCCGGCGTGCGGCAAGTAGCGCACGGCGAGCACGCCTTCGATGGTCCTGAGCGATGCCAGCACGCCTTCGTCAACGGCGCTGTCGATGTCCACCAGCGTGTAGGCCATGTCGCCGCGCGACTTGTTGACCATGGTGTGGATGTTCAGGCCCGCCTGGGCCATCGCGGTGGAAATCTGGCCCAGCATGTTGGGAACGTTGGCATTGGCGATTGCCACGCGAAAGCGCGACTCGCGCTCCATGCTCACGTTCGGGAAATTCACGGCGTTGACGATATTGCCGTTCTCGAGGTAGTCGCGCAGCTGGTCCGCCACCATGATTGCGCAGTTCTCCTCTGCTTCGCGGGTCGAAGCGCCCAGATGCGGAAGCGCGACGATGCGATCGTGTTTCAGGATCGCGCCACTTGGAAAGTCACACATGTACCAGCCGAGCTGTTTCGCATCGAGCGCGGCCAGGACGGCTGCATCATTAACGACCCCTTCGCGCGAAAAGTTGAGCAGCACCGTCCCGGGCTTGACCAGCGACAGGTTCTGCGCATTGACCAGGTCACGGGTCGCGTCAACCAGCGGCACGTGCAGCGAGATGAAGTTGGCATTCCTGAGCACTTCAGCGACGCTCGCTGCTTTCCTGACTTGGGCAGGCAGACTCCATGCCGCATCGACCGTGATCTCGGGGTCGTAGCCGAGGACGTTCATGCCCAGCCGGATCGCGGCATCGGCCACCAGGCAACCGATCTTTCCCAGGCCCACGATGCCCAGCGTCTGCCCGGCGATCTCGAAACCGGCGAAATTTTTCTTGCCGTCTTCAACGGTCTTGTCGAGGTCTGCGGAGGCTGGGTCGAGCGATGCCACAAAGCGCTGAGCCGGCACCAGGTTGCGCGCCGCCATCAGCATGGCGGCCAGAACCAGTTCTTTCACCGCATTCGCATTGGCGCCGGGCGCGTTGAACACCGGAACGCCCCGCGCACTCATTGCCTTGACCGGTATGTTGTTGGTGCCCGCGCCGCAGCGGCCGATTGCCTGCACGCTCGCAGCGATTTGCAGCGCATGCATGTCGGCGGACCGCACCAGCACCGCATCAGGTTCTGCCACATCGGTGCTGACCGCATAGTGTTCGCCGGGCAGGCGCGCGAGCCCGTTCGCGGCGATCTGGTTCAGCACCAGCACCTTGAAGCGGGTGGCCGCCGCGTCCGGCCGGTCAGGCATGCTGTGCCTCGAACTCTTTCATGTACTGCACCAGCGCCCTGACGCCTTCGATCGGCATGGCGTTGTAGATCGACGCACGCATGCCGCCCACCGAGCGGTGGCCCTTCAGCTGGATCATTCCCCTGGCCTGTGCGCCTTTCAGGAACGTGTCGTCGAGCGCTGCGTCCTTCAGCCAGAACGGAACGTTCATCAGCGACCTATCCTCTTTGGCGACGGGGTTGGTATAGAAGGCACTCGCATCGAGAAAGTCGTAGAGCACCGCAGCCTTGGCCCTGTTGTGCGCTTCCATCGCAGCAAGCCCCCCTTGCGCCTTGATGTGCTTGAAGACGAGTCCTGCAATGTAGATCGCGTAAGTCGGAGGCGTGTTGAACATCGAATCGTTTTCGGCCTGCAACTTGTAGTTGAAGGCCGACGGCGTGATGGGCAATGCGTGGCCGAGCAGGTCGTCGCGCACGATCACGATGGTCAGGCCCGAGGGTCCCATGTTCTTCTGCGCGCCGGCGTAGATGAGGCCGTACTTCGTGATGTCGATCGGCCGCGACATGATGTTGGACGACATGTCGGCAACAAGCGGCACGCTGCCCGTGTCGGGTGTCCAGTGGAATTCGACCCCGCCGATGGTTTCGTTGGAGCAGATATGCACGTACGCGGCCTGCGGATCGAGCTTCCATTCGGACTGCTTCGGGATCGATGTGCCTGGCCCGGCAGCCGCGGTGCTGATCGTGCCGTACAGCTTGGCCTCTTTCAGCGACTTCTTCGACCAGTCACCGGTGACCACATAGTCGGCCTTGCCGGATTGACCCAGCAGGTTCATCGGCACGATGGCATTTTCGCCGATGGCGCCGCCCTGCATGAAGAGCACCTTGTAGTTGTCCGGCACGCCCAGCAGTTCACGCACCAGCGCCTGCGCTTCGTCGTAGATCGAAATGAACTCCTTGCCCCGGTGGCTCATCTCCATCACCGACATGCCAGAGCCATTCCAGTCGAGCATTTCGGCAGCTGCCTGGCGCAGCACGGATTCGGGAAGGGTGGCGGGTCCGGGGCTGAAATTGAAGACGCGGGTCATGGGGTTTTGGAGCTTTCTCTTGCGATGCCGGAAACTGGCGAACTTGTCAGCGCTGCATGAACGCCGGGGAAGTATCAGCATACAAGATGCGCAAAGCCTTACGCCCAGCCGTGCCGCGGCGCGCGGCGCAGCAGTCGGTTACCCGCGAAGTAATGGTCTTGCACGCAGACCTCTCTACGATGTCGTCATGAACACTGCGTCCTATCCTGCCCGGTCCGCGCCATCGCACCGGTCGGCGCCCCGTCCGTTCGGCGAGCATCTCAAGCATTGGCGGCAGCACCGGCGCCTGAGCCAGCTCGACCTGGCACACGAGGCCGAGATTTCGACCCGTCACCTGAGCTTCGTGGAAACGGGTCGATCAGTTCCCAGCCGCGAGATGGTTCTGCGGCTGGCCGAACGGCTGGATGTGCCGCTGCGCGAGCGCAATGCGCTGCTCGTCGCCGCAGGCTATGCGCCCATGTACCGTGAACGGCCCCTGGAGGATCCGGCGCTTGCGTCTGCCCGGCAGGCCGTGGAACTGATACTCAGGAGCCATGAGCCTTACCCTGCCCTGGCAGTGGACAGGCACTGGAACCTGCTTGCAGCCAACCGCGTGGTGCCGCACCTGCTGGAGGGCGCGGACCGGTCTCTGATCGAAGGCCAGATCAATGTGCTGCGGCTCAGTCTGCACCCTTTGGGCCTTGCGCCCCGGATCATCAACCTCGTGCAGTGGCGCAATCACATTTTCGAAAGGCTGCGCCAGCAGATCCACGCAACAGGTGACGCCACGCTTGCAGCACTGCTCGATGAGCTGCGCGCACTTGCGCTACCGGACGGCGCGCAGGAGCTGCAGATTGAAGGCGAGCACCTCGGTGTCGCCATGCCTTTTCGCTTTCGCAGCCGCACCGGGGACATCCTGAATTTCATCAGCACGACCACGGTGTTCGGGACCCCTGCCGACATCACCTTGCAGGAACTCGCGATGGAGACGTTCTTTCCTGCGGATGCGCAGACTGCCCAGGCGCTGCATCAGTTAATGCTTTGACGCGCCCAGCACGAACCGCCTTCCGGCAATCAGGTCAGTCCCTCATGCGTTCGGCTTCCGCTACGCAGCCACGGTGTCCGCAAGCTTCCTGTAATCGTCCAGCTTGTCGAAGTTCAGGTACTGGTACACCGTGTCACTGGCCGCGGTGAGCACGCCCATGTCGGCCATGTACTCTTCCTTGGTCGGGATGCGCCCAAGCTTGGAGCAGATCGCGGCGAGTTCGGCGGAACCCAGGTACACGTTGCTGTTCTTACCCAAACGGTTCGGGAAGTTGCGCGTGCTGGTGGAAAACACCGTCGCGCCTTCCTTGACCTGTGCCTGGTTGCCCATGCACAGCGAGCAGCCCGGCATTTCCATGCGCGCACCGGCACTGCCCAGGACGCCGTAGTGACCTTCTTCAGACAGTTGCGTCGCGTCCATCTTGGTTGGCGGCGCTACCCACAGCTTGACCGGAATGTCGCGCTTGCCTTCGAGCAGTTTGGACGCCGCACGGAAGTGACCGATGTTGGTCATGCACGAACCGATGAACACTTCATCGATGGTGGCGCCGGCAACGTCGGCGAGCGTCTTGACATCGTCAGGATCGTTCGGGCACGCGACGATGGGTTCATGAATGTCGGCCAGGTCGATTTCAATGACGGCGGCGTAGTCGGCATCGTCGTCGCCCTTGAGCAGCTTCGGATCCTTCAGCCAGGCCTCCTGGGCAGCAATGCGGCGCGCCAGGGTGCGTGCATCCGCATAGCCATTGGCGATCATCGAGCGCATCAGCGTGATGTTGCTGTTGATGTATTCGATGATCGGTTCCTTGTTCAGGTGCACCGTGCAGCCCGCAGCAGAACGTTCGGCAGAAGCGTCGGACAACTCGAATGCCTGCTCCACTTTCAAATCCGGCAGTCCTTCGATTTCCAGGATGCGGCCTGAGAAAATGTTCTTCTTGCCTTTCTTCTCCACCGTCAGCAAGCCGGCTTTGATGGCATACAGCGGAATGGCGTTCACCAGGTCGCGCAGGGTCACACCGGGCTGCATGCTGCCCTTGAAACGCACCAGCACCGATTCAGGCATGTCCAGTGGCATCACGCCAGTGGCTGCCGCAAATGCCACCAGGCCCGAACCCGCAGGGAAGCTGATACCGATCGGGAAACGCGTGTGCGAATCGCCGCCGGTGCCCACCGTATCGGGCAGCAGCAGGCGATTGAGCCAACTGTGGATCACGCCGTCGCCGGGCCGCAGCGAGATTCCACCGCGCGTCGAAATGAACTCCGGCAGTTCGTGGTGCATCTTCACGTCGACCGGCTTCGGATACGCGGCGGTGTGGCAGAACGACTGCATGACGAGGTCGGCCGAGAAGCCCAGGCAGGCCAGGTCTTTCAGCTCATCGCGCGTCATCGGGCCGGTGGTGTCCTGAGAGCCGACCGAGGTCATGCGCGGTTCGCAATAGGTGCCCGGACGAACGCCCTGGCCTTCCGGCAAACCGCAGGCGCGGCCCACCATCTTTTGCGCAAGCGTGAAACCCTTCTTGGTATCAACAGGGGGCTGCGGCAGGCGGAACAGGGTCGAAGGACCCATGCCAAGCGCCTCGCGCGCCTTGGCGGTGAGGCCGCGACCGACGATCAGCGGAATGCGGCCACCGGCCCGCACTTCGTCGAAAAGCACATCGCTTTTCACGCGGAACTCGGAAACCACTTGCCCACCCTTGATCGCCTTGCCTTCGTACGGCCGGAGCTCGACGACGTCGCCCATCTCCAGCTTGCTCACATCCAGCTCGATCGGCAGCGCGCCGGCGTCTTCCATCGTGTTGTAGAAGATCGGGGCGATCTTGCCGCCCAGGCACACACCGCCGAATCGCTTGTTCGGGACGAACGGGATGTCTTGCCCCGTCCACCACAGCACGCTGTTGGTGGCCGACTTGCGCGACGACCCGGTGCCGACCACGTCGCCCACATAAGCGATCAGGTTGCCCTTGGCCTTGAGTTCCTGGATGAACCTGACCGGGCCGCGCTTGCCTTCTTCCTCTGGCGTGATGCCGGGGCGCGGATTCTTGTGCATCGCAAGGGCATGCAGGGGAATGTCGGGGCGGCTCCACGCGTCAGGCGCGGGCGACAGGTCATCGGTGTTGATCTCGCCGGAGACCTTGAAGATCGTCACGGTGATGCTTTGCGGCACTTCTGGACGGCTCGTGAACCATTCGCCATCGGCCCAGCTTTGCAGAACGGCCTTGGCGTTTTCGTTGCCCTTGTCCGCCTTTTCCTTGACGTCATGGAACTGGTCGAACATGAGCAGCGTTTTCTTCAGGGCGTCTGCGGCCACGGCACCGATCTCGGCATCGTCCAGCAGGTCCACCAGCGGGCTGATGTTGTAGCCGCCCAGCATGGTGCCGAGCAACTCGGTGGCACGCGCGCGACTGATGATCAGGCAGGTTTCCGTGCCGTGCGCGACTGCAGCCAGGTACGAGGCCTTGACCTTGGCTGCGTCATCCACGCCGGCCGGAACACGATTGGTGATCAGGTCCAGCAGGAAGCTGGCTTCCGCAGTCGATGGATTCTTGAGCAGTTCGATCAGGTCGGACGTCTGTTTTGCCGACAGGGGCAGGGGCGGAATACCCAGCGCCGCGCGTTCGGCAACGTGGGCGACATAAGCTTGCAACATGTGATTTCTCCGTTTCGTGACTTCAGGTATCGGTGGGCGGCTGTCGCCGCACAGTTGTCTTGCGCCTAGCGCGAGGCCGGCACGGCTGGCATCGCTGCAGCCGGAGGTACAGCGGCTTCCGGTGGCGCAATGACCGGCTGGGCGACGACAGGTGCGGCCAGTGGCAGGGGATCGAGCAAGCCCGGTGCCGCCGGAGCTCTCTTCATGGCTTCGGCAACAGCTGCCTGCGGCGGGGCCACGCACTCGTCGGCCAGGCGGCGCCCGAGCTTCTGGCTCATGAGCATCGATTTGTTGGCCAGTTGCAGCCACATGGCACCGCCGACCGGGTCTTCGAGCCGGATCGCGCCGGTCTTGCTTTCGACCGGATGCATGCGAAACCGTTGCAAGCCCGCGCGGACGATGAAGAAGCCCTCTTGCTTGTGCTGGGTGACATGCACGGTCGCACCGAGTTCGCACGGAATGTCTCCGATGTGGATCTTCCTGGCAACCTCGAGATCGGCCGGGGTGAGCTTGACGGCCGGATCGTCATCGACGTTGATGCTCTCCTCGAGCGTCTTGGGAACCACTGCGCCGCCGCGCTTCTTGATGGTGGGCCGGGCGCCATCGGCCGTCGCCGGTGCGAGTGGGACGGGCTTTACAGCCGGAGATCTTGCGGCAGAAGGTTTGGCGGGCGCCTTCGCAGCAGCCCTGGCCGCCGGCTTGGCCGTCGTGCCCTGCGCAAAGGCAAGAGAGGGTGCAATTGCAATCAGCAATGCGCCAAGAACAACATTCATGGGGTGAGTCTCCGTCGAATTCATGGGTGGATCGGGCCTGCCGGAGTCTCCAGCCAGGCCCTTACTTCCTCGGGTAGCACTCTGCCGGTGCGGTGCGCTCTTTCGAGCACCTGCCAGTGGTAGCGGTAGCTGGCCCTGTCCTCGAGCTTGTTGTCGTGACTGATAGGCGCCCAGTCGGCCCCGGCCGCGGCCACGATGACACTGGCGGCGCGCGCGATCTCGTCGCTGCCGGGCGCAAACGCTTCCAGGATGGGCCGGATCTGGTCGGGGTGGATGCTCCACATGCGCGTGTAACCCAGCTCGGTCGCCGCACGGCGAGCCGCTGCCGAAAAGGCCCGGGTGTCCCTGAATTCCGTGACCACGCCATGCGAAGGCACCTTGCCGTGCGCATGGCAGGCTGAGGCGATTTCAAGCTTGGCGCGAACGACGAGCGGATGCGAGAACTGACCCTGGATGCCCATCCCCTCCGATGGGATCGCGCCGCCATGGGCAGAGACAAAATCCATCAGGCCGAAACTGATGGACTGCACGCTCGTATGCGCGGCGATGTCGAACACGCGGTGCACCGCCGCGGGTGATTCGATCAGCACGTGCAGCGGCAGCTTGCCCGCGCCAACCGAAGACAGCGCCTGCACGGCGGCATCGACGTCATTGGGCGACTCGACCTTGGGCAGCATCATGTGGCTGAGCCGGCGGCCGGCGGTGCCGGCAATGATCGAAACATCCTGCGCAAACGACGGATGGTCCACCGGGTGCACCCGCACCGCCACACGGGCCTGCGGATCGGCCTGCAGCGCAAGGCCGGCCACGAGTTGCGCATGATCGCGTTCGCCCCCAACCGGCGCGCCGTCTTCGCAGTCGAGCGTGACATCGAACACGCACTCGCCGAATTCGCGCGTCATCTCTGCCTGCAGGGCGAGGCTGCGCCGCATCCGCGCCTCGACGCCGCTGTAGTGGTCGCAGACCGGCAGAAAGCCGGTCTGGGCCTGCGCGCCAAGCAGTACGTCGCGGGGGTGCCTCACATTCAATCCGTTCGTCCTGAGCTTGTCGAAGGACTCAAAGCAGGTGCGCAACTCCAGCCTGCTCGTCCTGCAGCTCCTTCAGGGTCTTGTCGATCCGCTCCTGGCTGAACGCATCGATCTCCAGGCCCTTCACGACCTCGTACTTGCCATTGTTCGTCGTGACCGGGAAGCCGAACATGACGTCCTTCGGAATGCCGTAGTCGCCGTTCGAAGGAATGCCCATCGTGACCCACTTGCCATTGGAGCCCAGCGCCCAGTCGCGCATGTGGTCGATGGCGGCGTTGGCGGCCGATGCAGCCGAAGAAAGACCGCGCGCCTCGATGATCGCCGCGCCGCGCTTGCCCACCGTGGGCAGGAAGGTATCGGCGTTCCAGACCTGGTCGTTGATCATGTCCTTGATGCCCTTGCCGCCGGCGGTGGCGAAGCGGTAGTCGGCATACATTGTGGGCGAGTGATTGCCCCACACGGTGAGCTTTTCAATATCGGACACCGCAACGCCGGTCTTGGCGGCGACCTGCGACAGCGCACGGTTATGGTCCAGGCGCAGCATGGCAGTGAAGTTCTCGCGCGGCAGGCTCGGTGCGCTCTTCATGGCGATGTAGGCGTTGGTGTTGGCCGGATTGCCCACCACCAGCACCTTGACATCGCGGCTGGCAACGGCATCCAGCGCCTTGCCCTGCCCGATGAAGATCTGGCCGTTGATCGACAGCAGCTCGGCGCGCTCCATGCCGGCCTTGCGCGGCATCGAACCCACCAGCAGCGCATAGTCGGTGTCCTTGAAAGCGGTCATCGGATCGCTGTGCGCTTCCATGCCGGCCAGCAGCGGGAAGGCGCAATCCTCGATTTCCATCATCACGCCCTTGAGCGCCTTTTGCGGACCTTCGACCGGCACTTCAAGCAGCTGCAGGATGACGGGCTGGTCCTTGCCCAGCATTTCACCGGAAGCGATGCGAAACAACAGGGCGTAACCGATTTGACCTGCAGCGCCGGTAACGGCAACGCGGACGGGCTTCTTGCTCATGGGGAAATCTCCGAAGGTGATGAAAACGGTGTCGGCAAGGCCGGGAATCTGGATCGCGCAGTGCGTCGCAAATAGCCCGGCGGACAGCCCGCGAGTGTACCCGCGCAAACCCTCGCTCGTCAATTTGTCTTATGTCTTATATAAGATATGATTCGAGCACCCCTTCCGAGCACTCAGGTTCGCTGACGATCATGGCCGCAACACACGCATCCAACACCGAACACGGCCCAGCCGACGCAAGCTCGGTCACGTCGGCAACGCCCGCTTTCAGCCCCCTCTACCAGCAGATCAAGAGCCTCATCCTGCAAAGCCTCCAGGCCGGCGAGTGGAAGCCGGGCGAAGCCATTCCGAGCGAGATGGATCTCGCCGCCCGCTTTCGCGTGAGCCAGGGCACCGTGCGCAAGGCGATCGACGAGCTCGCCGGCGAAAACCTCGTCGTGCGCCGGCAGGGCAAGGGGACTTTTGTCGCCACCCATTCCGAGCAGCACGTCCAGTACCGCTTTCTGAAGCTGATGCCCGACAGCGGCGATCGCGACGATGAAGGTCCCGCCCAGCGAACCGTGCTCGAGTGCAAACGGGTGCGCGCCACCGCCGATGTGGCGCGGCTGCTGGCGCTGCGTTCCGGCGACGCCATTGTCCAGGTGCGCCGCGTGCTTGCCTTCGGCGGCGTGCCAACCATCGTCGAAGATCTGTGGCTGCCCGGAAATGCCTTCAAGGGCATTTCCGCGGAGCAGGTGGCGGGCTATCACGGTCCGACCTACGCCATGTTCGAGGAAGAATTCGGCATTCGCATGGTCCGCGCCGAAGAGCGCATCCGTGCCGTCGCTGCCGACGAAGCACAGGCCGCGCTATTGAAAGTAGAGCAAGGCGCGCCGCTCCTGAGCGTGGAGCGCGTCGCATTCACCTACAACGATGTGCCGATGGAACTGCGCCGGGGGTTCTACCGCACCGATACGCACCACTATCGCAATGAGTTGAATTGATGCGCGAACAAGAGCGCGGGTAAGTCGGGATTGCTGAAGGCTTCAAGTCAGTTTGGTGCGTTGCAATAGAATTTTGGGTTGTTTGCTCATAAAACCGAAAGCCATGACATGACAGAGTTAGCCAGAAAACGTCCGGAATTCCGGA
>JAZKFD010000247.1:6385-12228 GCA_040386635.1 Pseudomonadota bacterium | reverse complement strand
GAGAGGATCCTGCCGGCCTGAAATTTGCCGGCTTCTTCAAACAATACAAACATGGCGGAATTGTCCCATGCAGGGCAGGCCCGGTTTACCCCGGTTCCGCTTTACCGCAGTCCCAGGAATGCGAACACCTCGTCGATGTGATCGGCAAAATCTGAAATCGCGTGGTCGCTGCCTTCCAGCAGCCGGACGCGGGCCCCCGGGTAGCGGGCCCTCATCTCCCGCCAGTCCAGAAGCTCGTCCCCCCGGGCGATGACGGCCAGCACCTTGGCCGGGTCCGGCGATCCGCCGGATTCCAGCGCACGCAACTCATCCAGGTAACGTGCTTCGAAGACGAAATGTTCGTTTTCATCGTGCCAGGCGCTCTGCGAGCCGACATATCCCGCCAGATCGCGAGAAGGGTGGACCGCAGGATTGAGAACAACCACATGGCAGTCCAGCTGCGCCGCCAGGCAGGTGGCGTAGAAGCCGCCCAGCGATGAGCCGATCACTGCCGTTGAGCTTCGCGGCCAACTCCACACGCCGTCCTTCAGCAGTTGCATGGCCGCAGCGGGTGAGGGCGGCAGTTGCGGGCACCACCACGTCACGCCAGGGTTCGCCTCGTGCATGCGGGCGGCGACCATCCGCGCCTTGGTGGACTGGGGCGAAGACCGGAATCCGTGCAGGTAGAGCAGATGGGTTGTGTTCATGCGCAGGGATAATCGTGCCATGTCCGCAGTTTTCGACAAACCCTCCCGCCTGAACCGCCTGTCGCCCATGGTGCAGGGCTTCGACGTTCCGCTGGCCTTTGCGGTGTTCCTGCTGGCCTCTGCCGGCATGATCACGATGTACTCATCGGGCTTTGATCACGGCACCCGCTTCATGGATCATGGCCGCAACATGCTGCTGGCCGGTTTCATCATGTTCGTGGTGGCGCAGGTGCCGCCGCAGCGCCTGCAGAGCTTCGCAGTGCCGCTCTACGTGGCCGGCGTTGCCCTGCTGATTGCAGTGGCCATCTTCGGCATCACCAAGAAGGGTGCCAAACGCTGGATCAACCTGGGCATCGTGATCCAGCCCAGCGAGATCCTGAAGATCGCCATGCCGCTGATGCTGGCGTGGTGGTTTCAAAAACGAGAAGGGCAAATGCGCCCCCTGGACTATCTGGTGGCCGGCGCACTGCTGGTCGTGCCGGTCGGGCTCATCATGAAGCAGCCCGATCTGGGAACCTCGATCCTGGTGCTGGTCGCGGGGTTTTCGGTGATCTTTTTTGCCGGACTCTCCTGGAAGCTGATCGTGCCTCCGGCGCTGATCGGCGTGACGGTGGCCGTGGTTCTCGTGCTTTTCGAGCCGGTGCTGTGCGCCGAAGGCTACCGCTGGGCCGTGCTGCACGACTACCAGCAGCAGCGCATCTGCACCTTGCTCAATCCGGGCAAGGACCCATTGGGCAAGGGCTTTCACATCATCCAGGGGATGATCGCCATCGGCTCGGGAGGCCTGCTGGGCAAGGGCTTTATGCAGGGCACGCAGACGCACCTTGAGTTCATTCCCGAACGCACCACCGACTTCATCTTCGCCGCGTATTCCGAAGAGTTCGGGCTTGTGGGCAATCTGTTCCTGCTGGCCGGATTTCTGTTCCTGGTGCTCAGGGGCCTGGCGATTGCCCTGGAAGCCTCGACCGTGTTTTCGCGCCTGCTGGCAGGCGCGATCACCATGATTTTCTTCACCTATGCCTTTGTGAACATGGGCATGGTCAGTGGCATCCTGCCGGTTGTTGGTGTTCCGCTTCCCTTCATCAGTTACGGAGGCACGGCCATGGTGACGCTTGGCGCAGGCCTGGGCATTCTCATGTCCATCGCCAAGGCCAAACGGCTGGTGCAGTCGTAGATTAAGGCGCAGATCCATGAAGCGTGTCGCGATCGTCGGTGTGGGCAACATGGGCGGCGCGATGGCGCGGCGTCTGCTCGACGCGCGATGGCCGGTTCGGGTATGCGATATCGACGCGGGCAAGGTCGGTGCACTGCAGGCGCTGGGCGCGACCGGTTGCAGCGACCCGCAGCAGGCCGCCCACGACTGCGGCTTGCTGATTGTCTGCGTGGTCGATGCGGCCCAGACCGAAGAGGTGCTCTTCGGCGCCCAGGGCGCGGCCGCTTCGATGCAGCCCGGCCAGGCCGTGATGCTCTGCCCCACGATCGCACCGACCGATACAGAGGACTTTGCCCGCCGGCTCGTCGACCGCGGACTTGGTGTTATTGACGCGCCCATGTCCGGCGGTCCGGGGCGCGCGCGCGACGGGACGATGAGCCTGATGGTCGCGTGCACCGTCGCGACGTTCGAGGCGCATCGCGACGTGATCGAGGCACTGTCGGGCAAGGTGTTTCGCATCAGCGAAAAGCCTGGCGACGGGGCGCGGACCAAGCTGGTGAACAACCTGCTTGCCGGCATCAATCTCGCAGGCGCTGCAGAAGTGATGGCGTTGGCGCAGCGCATGGGCCTGCCTCTGGATCGCACGCTGGATGTGATCGAGCAATCCAGCGGCCAGAGCTGGATCGGCTCGGATCGCATGCGCCGGGCGATTGCGGGTGACTACGAGCCGCGCGCCCATGTGAGCCTGCTGCAAAAAGACACGCGCCTGGCTGTTGAAGCGGCCAGCGCGGCCGGCTTCGAAGGGCCGCTGGGGCCAGTTGCCCGGGATGTGTTCGAGCGTGCTGCCCGCGCAGGCTTTTCTGCGCTGGACGACGCAGCGCTGTTCAGGCTTTTCACGCAGGTGCGGTAGAAATCGGGGATGGCCACTGTCCTCATCGTCGAAGACGACGACGCGATCCGAAACAACATCATCCGGCTGCTCAGGCTGGAAGGCTACGAAATCGTATCCGCCGAAAACGGGCGACTGGGGCTTGAGCAGGCACGCAGGCACCAGCCGGATCTGGTGATTTCGGATGTGAGCATGCCCGAGATGGATGGATTCGAGTTGCTCGAAGCCATCCGCGCCGACCGGTTTCTTGCGCAGACTTCGGTGATGCTGCTCACGGCGCTGGACGACCGTGCCAGCATGCGGCGCGGCATGACGGCTGGCGCCGATGACTACCTGGCCAAGCCCTTCACGCGCATGGAGCTGCTTGAGGCCCTGCAGGGACTCATGAAGAAAAGGGCGCGCATCGAAGACACCATCGAATCCGCAGTGAAGGCGCGCGAAGAACACCTGCGCAAAGCCTTTGCCGACAGCCTGGGCGGGCGTATCGTGCCCGACAAGTTCGCTCTGGAGCCGCCCCTGGGCGCCATACCCGACACGATGTTCGAGGCGACGGTGCTTTTTGCCGACATCCGTAATTTCACATCATTGGCCGAGCGCCTGAGTTCCAGCGAAGTCGCCGATCTGCTGACGGAATATTTTGAGCGCGTCTGCGATCCGGTGCTCAGCAATGGCGGGCGGCACCTGAAGTTCATCGGCGATGGATTGATGGCGATATTTGCGCAGTCCGTCTCTCAGGACCCGCCGCTGGCCGCGGCGCGCCGGGGGGTGTCGGCGGCGCTCGCAATGGTGTTGGCCACGCACGAATTCCGCTCGTGGATAGAGGCGCGGTTTCCGGGCCGGGGCCTGCCACCTTTTGCGATCGGCATTGGACTGCACGCGGGCGAGGTGACGATCTGCCGCCTGGGCACGGTCCAGAACAAGGAAACCACGCCGATTGGCGACACCGTGAACGTCGCTGCGCGACTGGAGGCTTCGAGCAAGGAACTCGGCTGGACCGTGGTGGCAAGCAGCGCAGTCATGCAGGCCGCCGGAGACGGCATCCAGACAGGGGGCATGACCTCGCTCAACGTGCGCGGCAAGGACTTGTATATCGATGTGGCCGAGATCACCGGGCTCGTCACCAACAGCGAAGACAAGCGCCACGGCATGGCGTCGTTGACAGATCGCGCCGAGGATGTCCGCGATGCCGTGCGGATCAATTCCGGGATCACGGCACGCGCAGTCAAGGGCGCGCTCGCCTCGAAGCTGTCGGCATTCAAGGGCCACCAGTTCACTCAGGAAGAAGAGCCGCTGCGGCTCAAGGGTTACCGGATCACCCGCAAGATTGGTGCGGGCGGCATGACCGAGGTATTTCTTGCCGAGCGCGAGAGCGACGGCCTGCCGGTGGTCCTCAAGGTGCTGCAGGCCAATGGCAAGGCCGCAAGCGAGCACCTGTCGCGGTTCATCCAGGAATACACCTTGCTCTCGCGTATCGAGCATCCGCACGTGGTGCGCATCTATGACCAGGGCTTCACCGACGACCACGCGTATATCGCGATGGAGTATTTCGAGCGGGGCGACCTGCGATCCGAAATTACCAGTGGCATGACGCAGGATCGAGTCGTGGCCGTCATCCACCAGGTTGCCAGCGCCCTGGACGCCATTCACCGGCTGGACGTGATCCACCGCGACCTCAAGCCCGAGAACATCATGCGCAGGCCGGACGGCACGGTTGCGCTGGCCGACTTCGGCATTGCCAAGTCGATGCTGCAGTCCGAAAACATGGCGTTCACCCAGACGCGGCATGGCGATGTTGTCGGCACGCCCTATTACCTCAGCCCCGAGCAGGCGGGCGGCGCGCCGATTACGCCGCAGTCGGATCTCTACAGCCTGGGCGTCATGATGTTCGAAATGCTCACCGGCACGAGACCGTTTCGTGCCGAAACGCTCGATCTTCTGCTTGCCCATCATGTCTCGGCGCCGACCCCGCCGCTTCCTGCGGCGCATGCAGTCCTACAGCCGATAGTGAACCGCCTGATGGCCAAAAAGCTGGAAGACCGCTACCCGACGGCGGCGGCGCTGCTTGCGGATCTGCGGTAGAGCTGCAGCAACCCTGCTGGGGCGCCCGAGCGCGCGCGCGCCTAGAATGTTCCGGATGATCTCTCGCGAACCCACCATCGAGCGCCTGGCGACTGCGCGCAGCCTTCTTCTTGAACCCTTCGGCCTGAACGAAACGCACCTGCTCAAGGCGCTCGGTGAGATCACCGCGCGCAAGGTGGATGATGCCGATCTTTATTTCCAGTACACGCGCAGCGAAGGCTGGAGTCTGGAAGAAGGGATCGTCAAGACCGGCAGCTTCAGCATCGACCAGGGCGTGGGTGTGCGGGCCGTAAGGGGCGAAAAGACCGCATTTGCCTACTCCGACGATATTTCAGAGGCATCGCTGCTGGACGCCGCGCGCACCGTGCGCACGATCGCCTCGGGCGGCGGCAACGCGCGCAGCCGGGTCGGCGCCAAGAAGATTGCCGGCGCCCGGTCGCTCTACCGGGGCACGGACCCGATCGCCTCGCTCGACAGCGCAGCCAAAGTGCAGCTGCTGGAGCGCGCCGAAAAGCTCGCACGTTCCAAGGACCCGCGGGTCAAGCAGGTGATGGCCGGGCTGGCCAGCGAGTATGACGTCGTGATGGTCGCTCGCGCAGACGGCACGCTGGCAGCTGACATTCGTCCGCTGGTGCGGATGTCGGTCACCGTGATCGCCGAGCAGGATGGACGCCGTGAAATGGGGTCCGGCGGCGGGGGCGGGCGTTTCGGCCTGGACTATTTCGATGCCGATCGCATCGAAGAATACGTGAGCGATGCCGTCCATGCCGCCCTGACCAATCTTGACTCGCGACCGGCCCCGGCCGGCGAGATGACGGTGGTGCTCGGCCCGGGCTGGCCCGGCATCCTGTTGCACGAGGCCATCGGCCATGGGCTCGAAGGCGATTTCAACCGCAAGGGATCGAGTGCGTTCTCGGGACGCGTGGGCAAGCGTGTTGCGGCCAAGGGCGTGACGGTGCTGGACGACGGCACGATCGCCGACCGTCGCGGTTCGCTCAATGTCGATGACGAGGGCAATGCAAGCCAGCGCAATGTG
>JAZKFD010000247.1:812-6253 GCA_040386635.1 Pseudomonadota bacterium | reverse complement strand
GCTCGATTCGGGCGTGGGCACCTGCGGCAAGGAAGGCCAGAGCGTGCCGGTCGGCGTGGGCCAGCCCACCTTGCGTATCGACGGCCTGACGGTCGGCGGCACGGCCTGAGGTGCAGTGGTGGCTTGGCGCACACTCGGCGGGGGGTTCGGCCCTGGCCGACCTGAGCGAGCCGCACGTCGAGCGCGCGATCCAGTGGTGGAAGAAGTTGCGCCTGTGAGACAGGCAGCCAGGATCTCAGCCGGACGGGACTGTCCGTGTGCTACATTGACCGCCATGCAAGTCGTTCGCGCCTATTTCTTTAGCTACTTTTGGCTTCTCACGCCCCCCGGCGGTCGAGAGATCCGAGCGTACACCTGAAGAAGAACGCAAAGAACCTCACCAGAACCGCCGGACCCCCGGCGGTTTTTTTTTGGCTTTCCGCAATCAGTTTTACCCAGTTCCAGAGCAAGTTCCCACAGCACGGAGATCAGATGATGACCAGCCAGACCCAATCCAGCAACGCCTTTTATGCGCACCCCGTCGACAAGACCAGCCTCACCGACGACGAACGCATCAAGGACATCACCGTGCTACCCCCTCCGGAACACCTCATCCGCTTTTTCCCGATCCGCAGCACGGCGGTGGAAGCGCTCATTACCGAGACGCGCCGCAACATCCACAACATCATGGCTGGCCAGGATGACCGCCTGCTGGTGGTGATCGGCCCGTGCTCCATCCATGACCCCGACGCAGCGCTTGCCTACGCACGCCGACTGAAGGAAGCGCGCACTCGCTTTGCCGGCACGCTCGAGATCGTGATGCGGGTGTACTTCGAGAAACCCCGGACCACGGTCGGCTGGAAGGGCCTCATCAACGACCCCTACCTCGATGAGAGTTATCGCATCGACGAGGGGCTGCGCATCGCCCGCCAGCTGCTGATCGAAATCAACCGCATCGGACTGCCGGCGGGCAGCGAATTCCTTGACGTGATCTCGCCCCAATACATTGGCGACCTGATTTCCTGGGGCGCGATCGGTGCGCGGACGACCGAAAGCCAGGTGCACCGCGAGCTGGCTTCCGGACTTTCGGCGCCTATCGGGTTCAAGAACGGCACCGACGGCAACATCCGCATCGCCACCGACGCGATCCAGGCTGCAGCGCGCGGCCACCATTTCCTGTCGGTCCACAAGAACGGACAGGTCGCCATCGTTCAGACCAATGGCAACAAGGATTGCCATGTCATCCTGCGCGGGGGCAGGGCACCCAACTATGACGAAGCAAGCGTTGCCGCGGCCTGCAGCGAGCTGGAAGCCTCGAAGCTGCCTCCGACCCTCATGGTCGATTGCAGCCACGCCAACAGCAGCAAGCAGCACGAAAAGCAGATCGACGTGGCCCGGGAAATCGCGGCGCAGGTCGCCAGGGGATCGAATCGCGTGTTCGGCCTGATGGTGGAAAGCCACCTGGTCGGGGGCGCCCAGAAATTCAGCGCTGGCAAGGATGATCCGAAAGCACTGGAGTACGGCAAAAGCATCACCGATGCATGCCTGGGCTGGGACGACTCGCTCCAGGTGCTCGAATTGCTCAGCGAAGCAGTCCAGGCCAGGCGCGCGCGCTGAATGGGTGCGATGGTTGTTTACATCAAGAAACGCCCGGACTATATTGACCGGCGCCTATCCGTTTGTTGCTGGATGGGACGCCCTACCAATGAACTTTGAACTCCCTGTCTTGCGCCTGGGGCTGGCCGGCTTTTCTGCCGGGCAGCAAGATGAGCTGGCCCGTGTCGTCGGGCTGGTCTCGACCGGTAGCGCAAACTGGGTGGTGAGCGAACTGGATCTGGCAGACGCCTGGCTGGTGAATGGGACCAAGGTGCTGGATCTGGGTGACAAGCGGATCCGGATCAATCCGGGCCTTGTCACGGGCCGATCCATGCAGGTGCAGGTGACCGAGATGGACCGCCCGATCGGGTTTTCCCGACCGGTGAAGGTATCCATGCCAGCCTTCAGTTTCGAGTTCGGATCCGCTGCCAGTCTGGCCGCTTTGCTACGCAAGTTTGAAGTGTGGCAATCGGCCATCATTGCCCAGGTCTGCCTGGCTGCACACGTCGTGGAGCATCAGACCGCGCTGCGATCGGGCGTCTTTACCCTGAATCGGGGGGCCGGAATGATTGCCAGCGTGAACATGCACGGCGACATTTCGGTGCTCGCGACTGCTGCCCCTGCCGATTTCGAGGATGCGGTCTGGCACCGGCAGACCGGCGACCTGCAGATTCCGGATAACTTTGTCAGCGCCACCATGTCGCAGCTCATGTGGCAATACGCCACGCGCACGCAGCGCGACCTGCTTCCCCCGCATTACCGCACCGGGGCTATCTACTTCCGACGGGCGCCCCGGCTGCCACAGCGCATGCTCGGTGATTCGCATCTCTTGCTGCTGCGCGAACTGGCGAACGCACACCTGACTTTCGATGCGCTCCAGCGGCGCTGTGATGTACCTGCCAAAGCCCTGGCCAGTGACCTGGCTTCGCTTTATTTTGTCGGGTCCATCACATCCAATCCAAAACGCGCGGCAAACCCGCCCGTGCGCGTCGCTGGCGATTGCGAGGTGTCGCAGGGCCCGGCCAGCAATCTGCCTTCCGGCCTGGATTCGATTCCGCCCGATATGGCGCGGCAGATCTCGGGTGACGATGACACGACCGCTCCGGGACCGCTGGGTCCCCACTGAGGCGGGAACCCTTCTAATTAAGCAAGAGCGGTCAGAAGCTTCTGGTGGATGCCGCCGAAGGAGCCGTTGCTCATACAGAGAATGTGGTCGCCCGGCCTGGCCGCACGCATCACGCGTTGCAGGATGTCCTCGATGCTCGCGCCAATCTGCGCCCGCTCACCCATGGGTGACAGGGCCTGCGTCGGATCCCAGCCGAGACCGGCCGAGTGGCAAAACGCCAGATCCACCTGTTCGAGCGCCCAGGGTAGCTGGGCCTTCATCGCACCGAGCTTCATCGTGTTGCTGCGCGGCTCGAAGACAGCCAGGATGCGCGCGCTCCCCACCTTGCGGCGCAGGCCATCGACCGTGGTGCGAATAGCCGTGGGGTGGTGCGCGAAGTCGTCATAAATCGTGATGCCGTTGACGGCGCCACGCACTTCCATCCGCCGTTTCACGTTCAGGAAGTCCCCGAGCGCCCGTGCCGCCGACTCAGGTGCAACGCCCGCATGCTGCGCTGCTGCGATGGCCGCCAGCGCGTTCAGCTGGTTGTGCACGCCGCCCAGCTCCCACCGCACATGCCCCACCTTGCGGCCACGCTCGATGACGTCGAAATCATCGGGTTCGCCCAGCGCCGTGAAGTCGCTGTCGGTCGCGCCGAAACTGCGTTGCTCGCTCCAGCAGCCCTGGTGAAGCACACGCGTCAGGCTCTCTTCGACCCCGTTGACCACGATGCGCCCGGATGACGGAACCGTGCGCACCAGGTGGTGGAACTGCCGCTCGATGGCAGCCAGGTCGTCGAAGATGTCGGCGTGGTCGTATTCAAGGTTGTTCAGGATGGCCGTGCGTGGCCGGTAGTGGACGAACTTGCTGCGCTTGTCGAAAAAAGCCGTGTCGTATTCGTCGGCCTCGATCACGAAATGCCTGCCCTTGCCCAGCCGGGCAGAAATGCCGAAGTTGCTCGGCACGCCCCCGACCAGAAAACCGGGTTCCAGTCCGGCACGGTCCAAAATCCAGGCGAGCATGGAAGTCGTCGTCGTCTTACCGTGCGTTCCGGCGACGGCCATGACGTGACGCCCCTGCAGCACGTGTTCGGCCAGCCACTGGGGACCACTCGTATAGGAAAGGCCCTCGTCGAGGATCGCCTCCATCAGGGGATAACGCACCGTCCCGTCGGGCTGGCGGGCACGCGAGACGACGTTGCCTACGACCCAGACGTCAGGCTTGAGTGAAAGTTGCTGCACGCCGAAGCCTTCGATCAGATCGATGCCCAATGCGCGCAACTGGTCGCTCATCGGCGGATAAACGCCGGCGTCGCAGCCCGTGACCTTGTGACCCGCTTCGCGCGCCAGCGCGGCCAGGCCGCCCATGAATGTCCCGCAGATGCCCAGGATGTGGATATGCATCGGGCGATTATCGGGGCCAGGCGCGCGCCCCTGAGCTCAGCCGTGCAAGCGATGCAAAATCCCTGTCGATGGAAGATCTGAAGTCAGAAATAGCGGCCGCAGCTGGGCGAATCGTCGTGGAAGAGGGCCTGGAATATGGCGCGGCCAAGCGGCGGGCCGTCAAGCAGCTCGGGCTCAATGCCCGCAGCGCCTTGCCCGATAACGAGGCGGTCGAGGCGGCCGTGCGTGAGTACATCGAGCTCTTTTGCGCTGACACCCAACCTGTCGAACTGCGAGCCCTTCGTCTGCTCGCGTTGACCTGGATGGAGCGGCTGGCCCAGTTTCGGCCTCACCTGGGTGGTGCTGTCTGGCACGGAACCGCGACGCGGCTGTCCGATATCTATATCCAGCTGTTTTGCGACGACTCCAAATCTGCGGAGCTGGCCCTGGTCGATAACCGTGTGGCCTACGAGGCGCGCACGGTGACGGGCTTTCATGGCGATCCGGTCGAAGCCCTGAGCCTGTCGAGCGTAAGTCCCGAGCTCAAGGAGGCGATCGGTGTGCACCTGATGATCTACGACCATGACGACGTTCGGGGCGCACTGAAACGAGATTCGCAAGGCCGCTCGCCAAGAGGGGACATCGCCGCCGTTCGGGCATTGCTGGACAATGCGCAGACATGACTGATGGAACTGAACTCAATGGATCCCCCGGGTCCGCGCGCAGGCGCAATCTGCTTTATGCGGGCGCCGGCGTGGCGGCAGCGGTTGCCGGTGCAGGCGCTGCCCTCTGGAAATGGACGCCCGGCCTGGTCAAGGCAGACGATGTTGCCGCGCTGTGGGCCATGAATTTCGAGACGCCGGAAGGCGCCAGCCTGTCGATGGCCTCGTTGCGCGGCAAACCCCTGGTTGTCAATTTCTGGGCGACGTGGTGTCCACCCTGTGTTGAGGAAATGCCGCTTCTGGATAGCTTTTTTCGGGCAAATGCTTCCAAAAGCTGGCAAGTTGTCGGATTGGCGATTGATCAGCCAAGTTCGGTACGAAAATTCCTGCAGAAAACGCCCGTCACATTTCCGATTGGCCTGGCTGGGATGGGCGGCACCGAGCTTGGCAAGGCGCTGGGTAATCTCGCCGGCGGGCTGCCTTTCACGGTGGTGCTGAAGGCCAGCGGCGAGGTCCTGCAGCGTAAGATGGGCCAGGTTGTTCCGGCGGACCTGGCGGCGTGGGCTGGCGCGAGCTGAGCAACCCATCTCAGCGATAGCGGCAAATTCGTGAATATAAATAGCGAAAAATAGCCGACGAAACGAAAAGTAAGCGAATATTGCGGTAAATTCGCGTTCCTTCGTTATGCATCCGCTGGAGAGTTCATGGATTTGCGCA
>JAZKFD010000247.1:0-802 GCA_040386635.1 Pseudomonadota bacterium | reverse complement strand
GACTTTGATCGACCTGGTCTCGGAGTCCAACGTTTCCGAGCTGGAAATCACGGAGGCAGAAGGCAAGGTTCGAATCGTCAAGGGCGGCGGCGCAATCATGCAGCAGCAAGTTGCGCAGCCTGCCATGGTACACGCCCCCCAGGCGGCTCCCGCCGTGGCTGCACCGGTTGCCGCAGCACCGGCTGTCGCAGAGGCGGAAGTCGGCCACGTCGTCAAATCGCCCATGGTCGGCACCTTCTACCGGTCGTCCAGTCCAGGCGCCAAGCCCTTCGTGGAAGTGGGCTCCCAGATCAAAGAGGGCGACACGATCTGCATCATCGAAGCGATGAAGATCCTCAACGAGATCGAGGCCGACAAGTCCGGCACCGTCACCAAGGTCCATTGCGACAACGGTCAGGCCGTCGAATACGGCCAGCCGCTGTTCATCATCGAATAAGCGCAACCGCTTCATGTTCAAGAAAATTCTGGTCGCCAACCGGGGCGAGATTGCGTTGCGGATACAGCGGGCCTGCCGCGAGCTCGGGGTCCGCGCCGTGATGGTCTATTCCGAGGCCGACCGCGAAGCCAAGTATGTAAAGCTTGCAGAAGAAGCGGTCTGCATTGGTCCGGCACCCTCGGGCCTGAGCTATCTCAATATGCCGGCCATCATTTCGGCAGCCGAAGTGACCGATGCCGAAGCCATCCACCCCGGCTACGGCTTCCTGTCTGAAAACGCCGACTTCGCCGAGCGGGTCGAAAAAAGCGGTTTCCAGTTCATCGGACCGACCCCCGAGTCGATCCGCATCATGGGCGACAAGGTTTC
>JAZKFD010000246.1:0-6291 GCA_040386635.1 Pseudomonadota bacterium | reverse complement strand
GGGCGCAGACTCCCTTGACACCGTGGAACTGGTGATGGCGCTCGAAGACGAGTTTGGCATCGAGATTCCGGACGAGGACGCCGAAAAGATCACCACAGTGCAAAACGCGATCGACTACGCGAACGCGCACCAGAAAGCTTGACGGATTTGCCGATGACTGGAAGCGGACGCCGCCGGATCGTCGTTACGGGCCTTGGCTGTGTGAGCCCGGTGGGCAATACGGTGGGCGAGTCCTGGTCCAACCTGCTGGCAGGAAAGTCGGGCATCGCCCCGATCACGCAGTTCGATGCGTCGAACTTTGCGTGCAAGTTTGCCGGCGAGGTCAAGGGGTTCAACATCGGGGATTACATTCCCGAGAAGGAGGCCCGCCACATGGATCGCTTCATCCATCTCGGCCTGGCTGCGGCCTGCCAGGCGGTTGCCGACTCGGGTCTTCCGACCGGCGATGCGCTTGGCGAGGAAGAGGCGAGCCGCATCGGCTGCAATATCGGAGCGGGCATCGGCGGTTTGCCGATGATCGAGCTGACGCACGCCGAGCTCACCAATCGCGGACCGCGCCGCATATCCCCATTTTTTGTACCGGCTTCGATCATCAACATGATCTCGGGGCATGTGTCTATCAAGTATGGTTTCAAGGGCGTCAACATCGCGGTTGTCACAGCGTGCACAACCGGACTCCACGCAATTGGTCTCGCGGCCCGACTGATCCAGGCAGGTGATGCCGACGTGATGATTGCCGGGGGGTCGGAGGCTGCCATTTCGCCCCTGGGAATAGGAGGCTTCGCTTCGGCTCGGGCCCTGTCCACGCGCAATGACGATCCCGCAACCGCTTCGCGTCCGTGGGACAAGGACCGCGACGGATTCGTGCTGGGCGAGGGTGCCGGCGTTGTCGTGCTAGAAGAGTACGAACACGCCAGGGCGCGGGGCGCCAAGATCTATGCTGAACTGGTCGGCTTTGGCATGACAGCCGACGCTTTCCACATGACCGCTCCTGATATTGATGGGCCGCGACGCTCGATGGTGAATGCCATGCGCGATGCAGGGCTCAATATGGACCAGGCAAACTACCTGAATGCGCACGGAACATCCACCCCGCTGGGTGACCTGAACGAGACCAACGCGATCAAGGCCGCTTTCGGCGATAGCGCGAAGAATCTCGTGGTGAATTCGACCAAGTCGATGACCGGGCACCTGCTCGGCGGTGCAGGCGGTATCGAATCGGTGTTCACCGTTCTCGCGTTGCATGAGCAAAAAAGTCCTCCCACGATGAATATCTTCAACCAGGATCCCGAGTGCGACCTGGATTACTGTGCCAATGAGGCGCGGGACATGTTGATCGATGTCGCCGTGAAGAACAACTTCGGCTTCGGCGGCACGAACGGCACGCTCGTGTTCAAGCGCCTCCAGTAGCAACCGTCTGAAGCTCAGCCATCCATGCACAGCGCCCCATCGGTGACTTATCCGGTGGGGCGTTCGCGTTTTGCTGGCGTGGCCGTGCTTGTTCTGTGGTTGCTTGGCGCCGCCACGGTTTGTGGCTGGTGGTTACAGGCGCAGGCGCCGGGCTGGCGCACGCTTGCGGCCTTGATCGTCGTAGTGGGATCGGGTGTATTGGCGGCAATGACCTTAGGGCGCAGTCACATCGGCAGCATTTCCTGGGACGGTGAAAAGTGGAAGTTACCTCCTCTTGAACAGCAAGCCGATGGCGCGATTGAAGTCGCGCTGGACCTGCAGCGGTGGATTCTGTTGCAAGCCAAAACCGGAGCGGGTTCGCAGTGGCTCTGGGTCGAGCGCAGCGCAAAGCCTGAGCGTTGGGATGACATGCGCCGTGCGGTATATTCGCGCGCCAGACCGCAAGCCGAACGCGCGGCGGCACCATGACGCAGATTCCGCCCGCATCACCCCCCACTCCCGCTGATACCGACCTGATGCTTGTCGAGCGCACGGTCGCGGGCGACCAGCGCGCATTCGAATTGCTGGTGCTGAAGTATCAAAGGCGTATCGAAAGGCTCATCGGCCGTATGGTGCGCGATACAGACCTGGTCGAAGACATCGCGCAGGAGACCTTTATCCGCGCGTATCGCGCGCTCGCGCAGTTCCGCGGTGAAGCACAGTTTTACACCTGGCTCTACCGGATCGCCGTCAACACCGCCAAAAAGGCACTGGTGGACATGAAGCGCGACCCGACTGTGTCGGAATCGGCGCTTCGCGGGGGTGGGGGAGATGATGAAGATGAAACTTCCGCCGTCGAGAACGAACTAACCACCTCGGAAACGCCGGAAACGGTGTTGGCGGCAAAGGAAATCGCCAGCGCAGTCAATGCCGCCATGGAGGCCTTGCCCGAAGAGCTTCGCCAGGCCGTGACGCTGCGTGAGATCGAAGGTCTCAGTTACGAAGAGATTGCTGAGGTGATGAATTGCCCCATCGGAACGGTGCGGTCGCGGATTTTCCGGGCACGCGAGTCGATTTCGGCAAAAGTGAAACCCCTGCTGGAGAACCAGACAGGCAAGCGCTGGTAGGCGCAGGTACAGGGATCGAGGGGATCGAGGTTTGTGATGGACGACATGAAGAAAAACGAAATCATCTCGGCACTGGCCGATGGGCAACTCCAGGGTCAGGCGTTCGACGAGGCTGTTGCACTTGCTGCCGACGACGACGCCTCGCGGGAGGCCTGGCACCGCTATCACCTGATTGGCGATGTATTGCGATCGGGTGAGCACGCGGGGGCTACCCAGCCGTCGGCATTTTTGGGCAAGTTGCAGGTTCGGTTGCGCCATGAGCGCGCGCTGCCCGTCGCCGAGACCCAGCCAGCGCCTGCCATTGCTGTGAAAGCCATGCCGGCGGAGCGTGCGAGGGCTGCAACGCCCGCGGCGAATGACTCCAGTTTCCGCTGGAAGCTGGTGGCCGGTTTTGCTTCAGTGACAGCGGTGGCGGCGATCGGCTGGTCCATGGTGGCAGGGCTTCAAGGTACCGCCGGTGCAGGGGCACAACTTGCTTCGGCCCCGCCATCGGGGCCGGTGGTGGCAAGCGTGCCCGGCGGCACGGGTGCTGTGATGCTGCGCGATCCCAAGCTCGATGAATTCATGGCGGCCCACCGCCAGCTCGGTGGTGCATCGGCCTTGCAGATGCCGGCCGGGTTCCTGCGCAATGCCACCTATGAGGGGACGGGCCGCTGACCGCGGCTGGTGGGCATGCGTACCGCATCACAGACGTCGTTCTTTCTCGCCACGCTACTGACGGTCGGCTCGGCGATGGCCCAGGCGGAAGGGTCATGGCTCCTGGCGCAGGCTTCCGGACCACAGCCGTC
The DNA here is from genome assembly GCA_040386635.1 of Pseudomonadota bacterium. Classification (GTDB taxonomy): domain Bacteria; phylum Pseudomonadota; class Gammaproteobacteria; order Burkholderiales; family Burkholderiaceae_C; genus Ramlibacter. The sequence continues at coordinate 2,987 of JAZKFD010000246.1, read as the reverse complement.
CTCTTCCGCGCATTACCCGGAACGTAGCGTGAGCGACTGGTTGCTTCGCATGCACGAGGCTTCCAGGCTGCGAAGCTACATCGGGACGTTTGTGGTGCTTTCCAATAGCGGCACCATGTCCAGTGCGCGGATCTGGCATGCGTGCGAGGGCGATCAGCAGGTCGAACGCGTCGAATCGCTCACGGGCGCACCCCGATCGACTTTCCGGCGCAATAACGAGGTGGTGACATTCCTGCCGGAGCTGCGGGTCGCTCGAATGGAAAAACGAGAGTCGCTCGGGCTTTTTCCAAACCTGATCAAGTCCAGCGACAGTTCGATCCCCGATTTTTACGCGGCGCGCCGCATTGGAGGCGATCGCGTCGCTGGTTTTGCCGCTGACGTGGTCCAGCTGGCGCCCAAGGACAGTCTGCGTTATGGCTACCGCATCTGGAGCGAACGCAAGACGGGGCTGGTCGTGAAGCTCCAGACCATCGATGCCGCAGGCGCGGTGCTGGAGCAGGCCGCTTTCTCCGAATTGCAACTCGACGCACCGGTGCGCCTGGACAAGTTGAACCAGATGATGTCGGCAACCGAGGGCTGGCGTATCGAGAGGGCCGAAACGCTCAAGACCACGGCAGCTGCCGAGGGCTGGCAACTGAAGTCTGCCATCGCGGGCTTCAAGCCCATCAACTGCTACAAGCGCCCGGGTCATGTTGGCAGTTCCGGCACTGCCGGCACCGCCAGCAGCGACGGCGCCATGCACTGGATTTTTTCGGATGGCCTGGCTGCGGTCTCGCTTTTCGTCGAGCCCTACGATGGCAGGCGCCACACGCAGGAAGGCATCTTTGCTTCTGGCGCGACGCAGACGCTCACCCGCCGCATCCAGGACTGGTGGCTGACCGCCGTCGGCGAAGTGCCCTCCCAGACGCTCAATGCATTCGCCCAGAGCCTTGAGCGGCGCAAGTAAGCCCCCATCTGAAGGTCTGCCGAACTGACTTCGTCCCGCGTGGGTGAACCATTTCGCATGTTTTCATTCTCAGCAGAGAGGGCAGTTCGAGCCCGCCATCTCCCAAGGAAAGTAAGTCCAGCATGAACACGATCGACTTGAAGAAAATTCGCGCGTATGCGGTCGTGGCCGCACTCGCCGTAGGCACGACCATCGCGCTTGTTCCCGCCCAGCCTGTTTCTGCCCAGGCCGTTCGCGGTCTTCCTGATTTCACCGATCTGGTGGAGCAGGTGGGGCCGTCGGTGGTCAACATCCGTACGGTGGAGCGCGTCCGGAGCAGTTCCGCCGGCGGCGTGCCGGGCAACATGGACGAAGAGATGCAGGAGTTTTTCCGGCGCTTCTTCGGCCAGCCCATGCCAGGCCAGCCACGCCCCACGCCCCGACCGAACCGCCCCCAGCCCGATGACGAGCAGGCGCAGCCGCGTGGTGTAGGTTCGGGCTTCATCCTCAGCAGCGACGGCTTTGTGATGACCAATGCACACGTGGTCGAGGGGGCCGATGAAGTTATCGTCACCCTGCCCGACAAGCGAGAGTTCAAGGCTCGCATCATCGGCGCGGATAAGCGCACCGACGTCGCTGTCGTGAAGATCGAAGGCTCCGGGTTTCCTGCCGTGCGAATCGGCGACCACAACCGGCTGAAGGTCGGCGAGTGGGTCATGGCGATCGGCTCGCCCTTCGGCCTTGAAAACAGCGTGACCGCCGGAATCGTGAGTGCCAAGGGCCGCGACACCGGCGACTATCTGCCTTTCATCCAGACGGACGTGGCGATCAACCCGGGCAACTCCGGGGGCCCCCTCATCAACATGCGTGGTGAAGTCGTCGGCATCAACAGCCAGATCTATTCCCGCTCGGGCGGCTTCATGGGCATTTCGTTCGCCATCCCCATCGACGAAGCGATGCGCGTGAGCGAGCAGTTGCGCGTGTCGGGCCGCGTGCAGCGCGGGCGAATCGGCGTGCAGATTGATCAGGTGACCAAGGATGTTGCCGAGTCGATCGGCCTGGGCCGTGCGCAAGGTGCGCTGGTTCGCAGTGTCGAGAGCGCTTCGCCTGCGGACAAGGCCGGCGTCGAAGCAGGCGACATCATCACGAAGTTCGACGGCAAGGTCATCGACCGCGCAACTGACCTGCCCCGCCTCGTGGGAAGCGTCAAGCCGGGTACGCGCAGCAGCGTCACCGTGTTCCGCCGCGGCGGCTACAAGGATCTTTCCGTTGTAATCGCCGAGGTCGAACCCGAGAAGCCGGCACGCGTCGCCCAGGCCAAGGAAGAAAAGCCGAAGTCGTCGCCAGCCGCGCAGTCGGTCGGGCTCACTGTCGCTGAGATCACTGACGCGCAGCGCAAGGAACTGAAGATCAAGGGCGGGGTGAAAGTCGAGGCCGTTGCCGACGGCGCATCGCGCGCTGGTATCCGCGAAGGCGATGTGATCGTCGCGATCGGCAACACCGAGGTTGGTAGCGTGAAAGAGTTTGACGCTGTGGTCGCCAAACTCGACAAGGCTAAGGCCATTCCGGTCCTGCTGCGTCGCGGTGAACTTGCGACCTACCTGCTAATCCGGCCGGCGCGCCAATAATCGGTCCGGCGTTTGCGACAAAGCCCCATCCCGGAGTCGGGTTTGGGGCTTTGTTTTGATGGCTCAGCAAAAAAAAGACGGTGATGCTTTTTAAAATTCAGGGCCCCCCATCACCTCATACAAGTGGGCGAACGCTAACTTTTGGCTGAGCTAACGACCTTTTTGGATAGAATCCCCGGCTTGAAGTGCCGTTTACCGGCATATCGGACAGCCTGAAAACCACGATACGGGACAAATGTAGGGCGTACACAGGCCGTCCACAGATCGCCCACATGTTGTCCCAATCCTTGCCCCCTGAATGTGTTGATAACTTGTGAATAAAAATCGTGTTGCTGGTCTGCAACGACCCCTTTCGAGCATGGCACTGGCTGTACGTCCGGGGCTTTTTGCCTACAATGAAGCTCCAACTATCGCAGTTGCCATAGATTGTTGGT
>JAZKFD010000245.1:0-2167 GCA_040386635.1 Pseudomonadota bacterium | reverse complement strand
AGTCCAGGATTGTGATTCCTGTTGTCGTGGGTTCGAGCCCCATCAGCCACCCCACCCCATAAGAAAAGCCCGCATGTATTCGCATGCGGGCTTTTTGCTTTGTTTTTGCTTTGTAAGAGGGCGCTGTTGCGCCCCGCGCCTGCTACCTGGTCAGCAACGGATCCATCTCCGGCTTGGGCGCCATGATCGAGACTTTCAGTCGCTCCTTGAGCAGGTTGTAGTACGCGATGCCTTCTGCGGTAGCCCACCACTGCGTGTACTGCTGGCGCTCCTGTTTGGCGACCTCGTCGGTCGGGTTCTCCCGCGCAACCAGCTTGTTCACCTTCACCACCGCATAGCCCTGGCCTGCGAGGTCGATGCCCACGAACGCTGGCAAAGCACCCGGGTCGGCACGAAGCGCGGCTTCCACCAGCGCTTGCGGCTGATTGGCGGCATCTTGCCGCGAAACCGTGAGAGGCGGCGAGAGAGTTGCCGTTGCTGGGGCCGCTTTCCAGGCAGCGAGCTTTGCCACGCCCTCGTTCTTGGCCAGTTCAGCCGAGCGTGCAGCCACCAGCTTCTCGCGAACCTGCTCCTTCACTTCGGCAAAGGGCAAGGTGCGAGCAGGCAGGTACTGGGTGACCCGCCCGGAAACCAGCGTGCTGGGGCCGCCCTCGACCGCTTCGGTATTGCGCTTCTTGTCGACGCTGTCCGGCGCGAAGAGCGCGCTGAGAAATTTCTCGGAGGCAAGCGGCCCGGTCGCACCAGGCGTCGGCGCGCGGCGAACGCCAGCAGCCGTTTTGATGTCCAGCTTGAGCTTGTCTGCCACCGGCTTGAGGCTGTCGGCCTGCTCATACACGGTATTGCTGAACACATCGGCGCTCTCGGCAAACTTGCGTTGGGCCTGCTGCGTCTTCAGGGTTGATTCGAGTTCGGCCCGCGATTCTTCAAATGTCCTGGGCTTGGGCGCTGCCTTGATGTCGGTGAGCTTGACGATGTGCAGGCCCAGCTCGCTTTCAACAGGTCCGCCGATCTCGCCCTTGTTCAGGGAAAACGCAAGGTTCGCAACCGGTGGAAGCATTGCATCCTTGACGAAGAAATCCAGATCACCGCCCTTGGCTGCCGTTTCCTCGTGCTTCGATTCCTTCTTTGCCACCTCGGCAAAACTGTCAGGCGCCTTCTTAACCGCCGCGAGCAACTGAGCTGCCTTTTCTGTCGCCTTGACGCGGTCGGCATCGCTTGCGCCCTTGGCCAATGGCACTAGGATATGGCTTGCGCGACGCTCTTCCTGGCCCGCCGTCGTTTTCTGGTTCTGTTCGAAATAGGTCTTGACGTCCTGCTCGGCAAGCGTGATGCCCTTCTTGACGGTCTCCAGGTCAAGCACCACATATTCGATGTTGGCCTGCTCCGGCGACTGGAACATGGAAGGATTGGCCTTGTAGAAGGCATCGAGGTCCGCGTCCGTCACGGTGACCTTGCCGGCAAATTCGCTCGCAGCAAAACGGGCCACCTGCACTTCGCGCTTTTCGAAGAAAGGATTGATGGACAAGGCCGCCTGCTGCGGTGTGGCAAAGCTTGTACCGCTCACGCCGGCAAACAACTGCCGAGCCGACAGATCGGCACGCACGCCCGCCTCGTACATTTCGGGCGACATACCCTGCGCGCCGAGCAGAGCGCGATAGCGCGCCATGTCGAGCTTGCCATCCGGGCCGCGCATGGAGGCGATCAGTTCGTTTTTTTGCAGCTCGCGCGCCAGGCGCTGGTCCGTCGTGGTGAGGTGCGCCTTGTCAGCCGCAGCCGCAATCACGCGATCGCGAACGATTCGCTCGAGCGTGGCGTATTTGAATGCGGGTGTGTCGAGCATCTTGGAATCGAGCCCGGGATTTTGCGAACGGATGCGATCGACTTCCTTCTTGTGCGCATCGTCCCATTCAGACTGCTTGATCTCGCGCCCATCGACCTTGGCGACGGTCGCGCCGCTCTCATTGAAGCGGCTGTAGCCCTCGAGACCGAACAGTACAAATGACGGAACGATCAGGATGAACAGCATGAACTGCATCACCCGGGTGTGCTTGCGAACGAATTCAAACATGGCAGAAGTCTCGAATGTCTCGAAAAAAACAAAAGGCGAACTGTTGTTCGCCTTCGCTTGGGTCTTGGTGGGTGCTGACGGACTCGAACCGCCGACCTA
>JAZKFD010000244.1:3392-6703 GCA_040386635.1 Pseudomonadota bacterium | reverse complement strand
CCCGCTGGCCGTGCTGTCCAACAAGGACAAGCCGCTCTACAACTACTTCAAGCAGCTGTTCGCGCAAGTGACCAACCCGCCGATCGATCCGATCCGCGAGGCGATCGTGATGTCGCTGGTGTCGTTCATCGGACCCAAGCCCAACCTGCTGGACATCAACCAGGTCAACCCGCCGATGCGGCTGGAAGTGAGCCAGCCCATCCTCGATTTCGCCGACATGGCGAAGCTGCGCGAGATCGAGACCATCACCAATGGCAAGTTCCGCAGCCACACGCTGGACATTACCTATCCGCTGGACTGGGGCCACGAAGGCGTCGAGGCGAAGCTGGCATCGCTCAACGCGGAAGCCGTCGATGCGATCAAGGGCGGCAACAACATCCTGATCATCAGCGACCGCCGAGTTGGTCCTCAGCACGTCGCGGTGCCCGCTTTGCTCGCTCTGTCGTCGGTGCACCAGCATCTGGTGCGCGAAGGCTTGCGCACGACCGCCGGGCTCGTCGTCGAGACCGGCACCGCGCGCGAGGTGCATCACTTCGGCGTGCTCGCCGGCTACGGGGCGGAAGCCGTCCATCCGTACCTTGCCATGGAGACGCTGGTCCACATCCACAAGGACTTGCCAGGCGACCTCTCCCCGGACAAGGCCATCTACAACTATGTCAAGGCAGTGGGCAAGGGCCTTTCCAAGATCATGTCGAAGATGGGTGTGTCCACGTACATGAGCTACTGCGGCGCGCAGCTGTTCGAGGCAATTGGCCTCAACAGCGACACGGTCGAAAAATACTTCACCGGCACGGCCAGCCGCGTCGAAGGCATCGGCGTGTTCGAAATCGCGCAGGAATCGATCCGCATGCACAAGGCCGCTTTCAGCGATGACCCGGTGCTTGCTTCGATGCTCGATGCTGGCGGCGAATACGCCTGGCGCACCCGCGGCGAAGACCACATGTGGACGCCTGACGCCATTGCGAAACTGCAACACGCAGCCCGCGCCAACAACTGGAACACGTACAAGGAATACGCCCAGCTGATCAACGATCAGTCGCGCCGTCACATGACGCTGCGCGGCCTGTTCGAATTCCGCATCGACCCGAGCAAGGCGATCTCCATTGACGAGGTCGAGCCCGCGAAAGAAATCGTCAAGCGCTTCGCCACCGGCGCGATGTCGCTCGGCTCGATTTCGACCGAAGCACACAGCACCCTGGCCGTTGCCATGAACCGCATCGGCGGCAAGAGCAACACGGGTGAGGGCGGCGAAGACCCGGCGCGCTACCGCCAGGAGCTCAAGGGCATTCCGATCCGGCAGGGCCAGATGCTTGCCGACATCATCGGCAAGGACGTGATCGAAGGCACTGCCGACTACGCACTGCAGGAAGGTGATTCCCTGCGCTCGAAGATCAAGCAGGTTGCTTCGGGCCGCTTCGGCGTCACTGCAGAATACCTCTCGTCCGCCGATCAGATCCAGATCAAGATGGCACAAGGCGCCAAGCCGGGCGAAGGCGGCCAGCTGCCCGGTGGCAAGGTCTCTAAATACATTGGCAAGCTGCGTTATTCGGTGCCGGGTGTCGGCCTGATTTCGCCTCCGCCGCACCATGACATTTACTCGATCGAAGATCTTGCGCAGCTGATTCACGATCTGAAGAACGTCGCGCCGCATGCTTCCATCAGCGTGAAGCTGGTGTCCGAGATCGGCGTGGGCACGATTGCCGCAGGAGTTGCCAAATGCAAGAGCGATCACGTGGTGATTGCCGGGCATGACGGCGGCACGGGCGCATCGCCCTGGTCGTCGATCAAGCACGCGGGCTCCCCCTGGGAAATCGGTCTGGCCGAAACGCAGCAGACGCTGGTGCTCAACCGCCTTCGCGGTCGCATTCGCGTGCAGGCCGACGGCCAGATGAAGACCGGCCGCGACGTGGCGATTGGCGCCTTGCTGGGCGCTGATGAATTTGGCTTTGCGACTGCACCGCTGGTGGTCGAAGGCTGCATCATGATGCGCAAGTGCCATCTCAACACCTGCCCGGTGGGCGTGGCTACGCAAGACCCGGTTTTGCGTGCCAAGTTCGCCGGCAAGCCCGAACACGTCGTCAACTATTTCTTCTTCGTTGCAGAAGAAGTGCGGCAGATCATGGCGCAGCTGGGCATCCGCAAGTTCGATGAGCTCATCGGCCGCGCCGACCTGCTCGACATCAAGAAGGGCATCGCGCACTGGAAGGCCAAGGGGCTTGATTTCACGCGCCTGTTTGCGCAGCCGAACGTGCCGGCCGATGTGCCGCGTTTCCACGTCGAGGAGCAGGATCACGGCCTTGCGAAGACGCTGGACCGCATCCTCATCGAGAAGTCGCGTCCGGCCATCGAGCGCGGCGAGAAGGTGCAGTTCATCGAGGTGGCGCGCAACGTCAACCGCTCGGTCGGCGCGATGCTGTCCGGGGCGCTGACCAAGGTCCATCCGGAAGGCCTGCCGGACGACACCATCCGTATCCAGCTCGAAGGCACGGGCGGACAGTCGTTCGGCGCCTTCCTGGCCAGGGGCGTGACCCTGTACCTGATTGGTGATGCGAACGACTACACCGGCAAGGGCCTGTCGGGCGGACGCGTGGTCGTGCGGCCCAGCATCGACTTCCGCGGCGTCGCAACCAACAACATCATCATCGGCAACACGGCGCTGTACGGCGCAACCACCGGTGAGGCGTTCTTTAGTGGCGTCGCAGGCGAGCGATTCGCCGTGCGTCTTTCCGGCGTGACAGCGGTCGTCGAGGGCACTGGCGATCACGGCTGCGAATACATGACCGGCGGCACGGTGGTGGTGCTCGGCAAGACCGGTCGCAACTTTGCGGCCGGCATGTCGGGCGGGATCGCGTACGTCTATGACGAGGACGGCCAGTTCGCCAGCCGCTGCAACACCGCAATGGTTTCGCTCGAAACCGTTGGCAGCGCGGCCGACCAGAAGGCCGGGCGCAGTTCGAAGTGGCACAAGGACGAGGCCGACGAAACCCTGCTGCGCAAATTGCTCGAAGAGCACAACCGCTGGACCGGCAGCCGACGCGCGCGTGAATTGCTCGACAGCTGGGCGACTTCACGCAGCAAGTTCGTGAAGGTGTTCCCGAACGAATACAAGCGCGCGCTGGCCGAGATGTACCAGCGCGAAGTCGAAGCCGCGAGCACCGGCAACAACGCATCCGTCGGGATGCAACACCCTGTAGCCGCAGCCTGAGGAAAAAAAGATCATGGGAAAAATCACCGGCTTCATGGAGTACGAGCGCGTGGAAGAGGGCTACAAGCCCGTTGCCGAACGCGTCAAGCACTACAAGGAATTCGTC
>JAZKFD010000244.1:0-3347 GCA_040386635.1 Pseudomonadota bacterium | reverse complement strand
GTTCACCGGCCGCATCTGCCCGGCGCCGTGCGAGGAAGCCTGCGTCCTGAACGTCAACGACGACCCGGTGGGCATCAAGTCGATCGAGCACGCGATCATCGACAAGGCCTGGGAGCTGGGCATCGTCAAGCCGCGTCCCTCGCGTATCCGGACCGGCAAGAAAGTCGCGGTGGTGGGGTCCGGACCTGCCGGCATGGCGGCCGCACAGCAGCTTGCGCGGGTCGGCCATGACGTGACGCTCTTCGAGAAGAACGATCGCATCGGCGGTCTGCTGCGTTACGGCATCCCCGACTTCAAGATGGAGAAGTCGCACATCGACCGCCGCGTGGAACAGATGAAGGCCGAAGGCGTGGTCTTCCGCACCGGCGTGATGATTGGCGAGTTGCCCAAGGGCAGCAAGGTGACCAACTGGGCCAAAGAGACGATTTCGCCTGCCGATCTGCAAGCGCAGTTCGACGCGGTGCTGCTGACGGGCGGTGCCGAGCAATCGCGCGATCTGCCGGTGCCGGGCCGTGACCTGGATGGCGTGCATTTCGCGATGGAATTCCTGCCGCAGCAAAACAAGGTCAATGCCGGCGACAAGGTCAAGGGGCAGCTCACCGCAGCGGGCAAGACCGTGATCGTGATTGGCGGCGGCGATACCGGCTCCGATTGCGTGGGCACCAGCAACCGCCACGGCGCAACCAGCGTGACGCAGTTCGAGTTGATGCCGCAGCCACCGGAGCATGAAAACAAGCCCCTGACCTGGCCTTACTGGCCCTACAAGCTTCGCAGCAGTTCCAGCCATGAAGAAGGGTGCGAGCGCGAATTCGCCATCGCCACCAAGGAGTTCATGGGTGAAAAGGGCAAGGTCACGGGCCTCAAGACGGTCCGCGTCGAATGGAAAGACGGCAAGATGGCCGAAGTCGCCGGAAGCGAACAGGTGCTCAAGGCTGATCTGGTGCTGCTGGCCATGGGCTTCGTGAGCCCTGTTGCGAGCATTCTCGAAGGCTTCGGCGTCGAGAAGGACGCGCGCGGCAATGCCAGGGCCACGACCGATTTCATCGGCGGCTACGCGACCAATGTTCCCAAGGTGTTTGCGGCGGGCGATATCCGGCGCGGCCAGTCGTTGGTGGTCTGGGCGATTCGTGAGGGCCGGCAGGCCGCGCGCTCGGTCGATGAATTCCTCATGGGGTTCAGTGACCTGCCACGTTGATGGCTAAGGCGGGGCTAATCCCCCAAGCCTTATCATCGCGGCGATGACTGAACCCGCCGAAGGCGCGCTCGTCGAATGCCGCAACTTGAGTTTTGGCTACGGCTCCCGCCTCATCCTCGACAAGCTCTCACTCACCGTGCCACGCGGCAAGGTGACGGCCCTCATGGGTGCGTCCGGTGGTGGCAAGACGACGGTGCTGCGCCTGATCGGCGGCCAGGTGCGCGCCAATAGCGGTGAACTGCTGTTCGAAGGCAGGGATATCGGCAAGCTGGACCAGCCCGCACTCTACGAGGCGCGCCGGCGCATGGGGATGCTGTTCCAGTTTGGTGCACTCTTCACCGATCTATCGGTTTTCGACAACGTCGCGTTTCCCTTGCGTGAACACAGCGGCCTGACCGAAAACCTCATTCGCGACATCGTGCTGATGAAGCTCGACGCAGTGGGCCTACGCGGCGCGCGCGAGCTGATGCCCAGCGAAATCTCCGGCGGCATGGCGCGCCGCGTGGCGTTGGCGCGCGCAATCGCGCTGGACCCGGCCCTCATCATGTATGACGAGCCGTTCGCTGGGCTGGATCCGATTTCCCTGGGTACCGCGGCGCAGCTCATTCGACGCCTGAATGACACGCTGGGCATCACGAGCATCGTGGTGTCGCACGATCTGGTCGAGACGTTTGCGATCGCCGACCAAGTCATCATCCTGGCCAACGGCAAGGTTGCCGCGCAAGGCACGCCCGAGCAGGTGCGCGCATCGACCGACCCGCTCATCGAGCAGTTCGTGCACGCGCGCGCCGAAGGACCCGTGGCCTTTCACTACCCCGGCCCCACGGCGGTGCAGGACTACGGCGGGGGCTTTTCCGGATGAGCTGGCTCAACCCCGCAGATGTCGGCTTTGCAGTTCGCGGCAAGCTCGCCGACATCGGTTATGCGACGCGGCTTTTCATCCGGCTGGTCGCCATGGCTGGTCCCACCTTGCGCCGCTTCGCCCTGGTGCGCGACCAGATCCATTTCCTGGGCAACTATTCGCTGGCCATCATCACGGTCTCGGGTCTGTTTGTCGGATTCGTGCTTGGCCTGCAGGGCTACTACACGCTGCAGCGTTACGGCTCGTCGGAGGCCCTGGGTTTGCTGGTGACACTGAGCCTGGTGCGGGAACTGGGGCCGGTCGTGACCGCGCTGCTTTTCGCCGGCCGTGCCGGCACCTCCCTCACCGCCGAGATCGGCCTGATGAAAGCCGGAGAGCAGTTGAGCGCCATGGAAATGATGGCGGTCGATCCGGTCCAGCGCATTCTTGCGCCGCGTTTCTGGGCCGGCATCGTGGTGATGCCGGTACTGGCTGCGGTGTTCAGCGCCGTCGGCGTGATCGGCGGCTGGGTGGTCGGCGTGCTGCTGATCGGCGTGGACCAGGGCTCATTCTGGAGCCAGATGCAGGGCGGCGTCGATGTCTGGCGGGACGTGGGCAATGGCGTCATCAAGAGTTTTGTTTTCGGCGTCACCGTGACATTCATTGCCTTGCTGCAAGGCTTCCTGGCCCATGCGACGCCCGAGGGCGTGTCGCGTGCCACGACGCGCACGGTGGTGATTGCTTCGCTGGCCGTACTGGGACTGGACTTTGTCCTAACGACCTTGATGTTCAGTATTTGATTTCAGGCCTGGCGTAAACGGTCCTTTGACAAGTTCAGGACGAACGGAATATAAAAATGCAAAAGTCAAAAAGCGATATCTGGGTGGGCCTTTTCGTGCTCATCGGTGCTGCCGCGCTCATCTTTCTGGCACTTCAGTCGGCCAATTTGTTGTCGCTGAGCTTCCAGCCGACTTACCGCGTGTCAGCAAAATTCGACAATATTGGTGGGCTGAAACGCCAGGCCGCGGTGAAAAGTGCGGGCGTGGTGGTGGGCCGGGTCGATGCCATCACCTTTGACACCAAGTCCTACCAGGCCCTCGTGACACTGGCATTTGACAGTCAATACGTCTTCCCGAAGGACAGTTCGCTGAAGATCCTGACCAGTGGTTTGCTGGGTGAACAGTACATAGGTGTGGAAGCGGGGGCCGACGAGAAAAATCTGGCGGCAGGCGATACCATCACCTCAACCCAGTCGGCTGTCGTGCTTGAAAACCTGATTGGGCAGTTCCTGTTCAACAAAGCCGCCGAAGG
>JAZKFD010000243.1:608-9806 GCA_040386635.1 Pseudomonadota bacterium | reverse complement strand
GCGTTCGCTGAACAGGGCGCCTTTGGCAAAGCGGCGCATTCGCACGGCGTATTCTATCGGGTCGCCCGGTGCATCCAATGTCGGGGACAAACAGGTGCCGGTGATGCGCGTCACGCCCAGGTACAGCGAGGGCGCCAGTCGCCGGTTCAGTCGGACCTCTTCCTCGCAGAAGTGCTGCCGCGCTGCCGGCGTCGAGTAGTCCACGAACGGCAGATGCACCGGCTTCTTGATCTTGTAGGCCAGGTCATCCGCCAGAAGAAGCCATGAGATATGAGTTTCGATCAGTTCGGCGCGCAGCAGGCACACCAGGGCTTGCACCATGACGAGTGCATCTTTCATTTGGGTTTCAACGTTTTGCATAAAAAATCCTCTTTGCAACTTCGGCGGCCGCGACATACGCGAGCGTGAGAACGATCATGGCCAGCATCAGTGGTGCGGGCAGCGCAACAAATCCGAATACCGACGCGAATGGCAGGTAAGGCAGTGCCAATGTGAAGGCGATCACGGCGCCGGTGCTGGCGAGCAGCAAGGTGCCAGGCCGGCTGCGCCAGAAGGGACCGCGTGTGCGCACTACCAGAGCAATCACCAGCTCGGTCAGCAGCGATTCAATGAACCAGCCGGTGCGGAACGCTTCGGGTGCGGCCTCGAACAGCCATAGCAGGGCGCCAAAGGTCAGGAAGTCGAAGATCGAGCTGACCAGTCCGAACAGCACCATGTAGTCGCGGATGAACGCGGTGTCCCAGCGCCGCGGCCCGGCGACCGCCTCTGGATCGACACGGTCTCCGGCGATCGCTGCGGCTGGGATATCCGACAGGAAGTTGTTCAGCAGGATCTGCGAGGCCAGCAGCGGCAGGAAGGGCAGGAAGACCGATGCCACGGCCATGCTGAACATGTTGCCGAAATTGGCGCTGATGGTGGTGAGGATGTACTTGAGCGTATTGGCGAACGTGGTGCGCCCCTCGTCGATGCCGCGCCGCAAGATGCTCAGGTCCTTGCGCAGCAGCACGAAGTCGGCTGCGTCCTGGGCCACATCCACCGCCGTGTCCACCGAGATGCCCACGTCTGCGGCGTGCAGCGCGGGCGCGTCGTTGATGCCGTCTCCCATGTAGCCCACCACGTGGCCCGTCTTGCGCAGCGAGACGATGATGCGCTCTTTCTGGTTGGGGTCCACCTGCGCAAATATCGTGGCCTGCTGCGCTGCGTGCAGCAGCGCCTCGTCGCTCATGCCGTCCAGCTCGCGTCCTGTGATCGTCGTCGTTACCGGCATCCCGATTGCCTGAGCAACATGAATTGCCACATGGTGGTTATCGCCTGTGATCATCTTGAGGCTGACACCGCGCTGGGCCAGGTCCGCGATGGTCTGGCGCGCATCCTCCTTGGGCGGGTCGAAGAACAGCAGGAATCCAGCAAAGCGCATGTCGCGCTCGTCGTCGCGCGTGCAGGCCCGGTCGCTTCGCTCGACCGGACGGTCGGCCACGCCCAGGACGCGAAAACCCTTTTCGCTCCAGCGAGCATGCAGCGCTTCGATTTGCGCGCGCCTGCCAGCCTTCAGCGGCTCGATACCCGTGGCCGCGTGCACGCTGGTGCACATGTCCAGCACCTTGTCGAGCGCACCCTTGGTGATGAGGATGGGGCTGCTGTCCGAATCGGACGCCACCACCGACATCGACTTGCGCACGAAGTCATAGGGGATTTCGTCCAGCTTGGCGACGGCGCGCAGATCGACGCGCGCATGAGCAGCCGATGCGCTAACGGCCTCATCCAGGGCATTGGCCATGCCGGTCTGCAGCCGCGAGTTGATCGCGGCCAGCCGAAGCACATGCGCACTGGCCTGCCCATCCGCATCGAGCGCGCCGTCCAGCTGGATCACACCGGCCGTGAGCGTGCCGGTCTTGTCGGTGCACAACACGTCCATGCTGCCCAGGTTCTCGATGGCGTTGAGCCGGCGCACGATCACGCCCATGCCGGCCATGCGGCGCGCGCCGTGCGACAAGGTGATGCTGATGATGGCCGGCAGCAGTTCCGGCGTGAGGCCCACGGCCAGCGCCAGGGCAAATAGAAGCGAGGCGATCGGCGGCCTGGCCATGAAGATGTTGGTCGCCAGCACGATCACTACCATCACCAGCATGATTCGCGTGAGCAGATAGCCAAAGCGCTGGATGCCACGCTCGAACTCGGTCATGGGTGGTCGCAGCGCGAGCTTGTCCGCGATCTGCCCGAACACGCTCGCCTTGCCGGTGGCTGCGACCAGTACGCGCGCAGTGCCGCTGCGCACGCTGGTGCCCATGAAGACGCAGTTCGTTCGCTCGGTCAGGCTTGCATCTGCGGCCACGGTGCCGGGCATTTTCTGCACCGGGAAAGTCTCGCCTGTGAGCACGGCCTGGGTGACATGGAAGTCTCGGGCCTCCAGAACCAGGGCGTCCGCTGGCACCAGGCTTCCGGCGGCCAGCAACACCACGTCCCCCGGCACGACCCGCGTTGATGGAATTTTCACGGTGACCCCATCACGCAGGACCGTGGATTGAATCGTCACCTTCGAGCGCAACTTTGAGATCGCGTTTCCAGCGATGTATTCCTGCAGGAAGCCCAGCACGGTGCTTCCGAAAATCACGATCAGCACCACCACCGCATCGACCCATTCGGACGCGGCCAGCGAGACCACCGACGCAACGATCAGGATCAGGACCAGAGGACTCCTGAACTGGTTCGCGTACAGGGCCAGGGCATCGGTCTTCTTTGCCGGCGCAAGCGCATTGGGGCCGTGCGCCCGAAGGCGGGCAGCGGCCTGTTTCGCACGCAGGCCGCTGGTGCCCGTCTGCAACCGCTCGGCGAGTTCGCCGGCGGACAGGCTCCAGTAGGGATCGGGTTTCACGATGGCAACAATGTTGCGCCGGTCACTGTCTGACATTGAGCTATCGCAAGCAGCGACCAGATTTTCTCGCTGCTCACCCGAAAGCGATTGCACTTGCGCTTCATCAAAATGCTTCGTTTCCTGACGTCTATAAAAACAAGCGTGCGATGAAACCATCGCGATCCCGTGACTGCCGTCACGACCGGGATCTGCAAACTGACGGACCCAGGAGACTGAAATGAGAGTGACTTCCACCCGCACCTGGCTGCTCGCGGTTGCATTGGCCGGTGCTTCTGTTCACGCGCAGACTCCACCGGGCACCGCCACAGGGGCGCAGGCGCCGTCCAGTGCGACGGCGGCAGCCCGCGCGAGGTCGCAGCGCAAGGCTCAAGAGGCGGCCGAGGCAGCGCGCGCCACCGTCGATGCGGTCGAGTCTGCCGCTCGACAGGCCGAGGAGGCCGCGCAAGACACTTCGGCCAGTGCATCCCGAGCCATCAGCCGGCTGGTGCGCAAGGCGGCCGACGCTGCACGCAATGCACAGCGCCGCTTCGCGACCGCTAGCGCGAGCGCATCCGGAGAGGCCAGGGAACTCGCCAAAAAGGCCGAGGAGGCGGGCAGCAAGGCCGATGCGGCCACGCGCCAGGCGGTGCGCAAGGCCGAGCATGCGGCGCGCAAGGTGGGCCGTGCCACAAAGGAAGAAGCGGCCAAGGCAGCGCAAGCCACCCGGGACGCCTTGAAGGATGCCAGGCAGGCCGCGCAGGACGCTGCCGAAGCGGCCAGGTCGGCGGCCGACAAGGCTCGATGAATCA
Source organism: Pseudomonadota bacterium (assembly GCA_040386635.1). Lineage (GTDB taxonomy): Bacteria > Pseudomonadota > Gammaproteobacteria > Burkholderiales > Burkholderiaceae_C > Ramlibacter. The sequence continues at coordinate 6,146 of JAZKFD010000243.1, read as the reverse complement.
ACCGGTTCAAGGAGACATCGCATGGACAGCATCCTGGTCGTTTGCTACTCACACACGGGCACCTCGCGCCGTGCAGCGCAGTTGCTGTGTTCCCACCACAGCTGGCCGCTGGGCGATGTCGTCGAGCAGGAACCCGGACGTGGCAACTGGCGTTGCCTGCTGGATTCGCTTTTTCGTCGACGGCCGGCCGTTCGCTACCAGGGCCCGGACCCTGCGGACTTCCGCACGGTGGTGCTGGTCTCGCCGATCTGGGCGTACCGGCTGGCCGGACCCATGCGCAGCTTTGTCGTGGACCACAAGGATGCCTTGAGGCGCGTAGCGGTCGTTCAAATCATGGGCTCCGCGGGCGCATCCAACGCTTTCGGTGAGATCGCGCACTTGCTGGGGCATGGGCTCATTGATACGGTTGCGTGCATCGCGCGCGATATCGAAAGTGGCAAAGGCACCGACCGTCTGCTCGCCTTCGCAGATGCGCTGCAGCCGGGATCCACCGCCACCCAGCCGCATCGCAAGCCCGCCTGGACGGCACCCGCCGCCTGAATCCGAATCCGCAAGGAGCCACGTGATATTTGCCGACCGAATCGAGGCTGCGGAACTTCTGGCCCAGGCACTTGAGCCTTATCGTGACCAGCGTCCCCTGATCCTGGCCATTCCCCGCGGGGCCGTTCCCATGGGCGCCGTGCTGGCGCGGCGTCTGCGCGGCGACTTCGACCTGGTCATGGTTCGCAAGCTGCGCGCGCCCCGCTCGCCTGAATTTGCCGTAGGCGCCATCGACGAGACGGGCTGGGCCTATGTGGCGCCCCACGCGCTGGCCGTGGGTGCCAGTCATGCATACCTCCAGGAAGAGCAGCGCGGGCAATTGCTCGAGATGCGCCGTCGCCGCGCGCTGTACACACCGGGGCAAACCCCGGTCGATGCCGCCGGCCGGACAGTGATCGTGGTGGACGATGGACTTGCCACGGGCGCCACCATGATCGCCGCATTGCATGCAGTGCGCGAACGCAAGCCGGCGCGGCTCGTCTGCGCGATCCCCGTCGCTGCCCCCGACAGCCTCGAAGCAGTGCGGCCCTATGCCGACGAGATCGTGTGCCTGCATGCGCCTGCAGGCTTTGGCGCCGTGGGTCAGTTCTACCGCTCGTTCCCCCAGGTGGAAGACGACGAAGTGGTCGCCTTGCTGAGTCAACGTTGCGCGCGTCCACTTTCAACCGGAGCAAGCCCATGAACCTCACCGGCCTCATTTCAGATTGCCAGCCATGACCTCACCGTTGCAATCGGCAATAAACGCGCTGGGCGAGCGCGCTGGCAAGAGCTTCGCTGTCGTGCTGCCCGATGGCAAGCGTCTGGTGACTGGCGCGGACGTGCCTTTGTTCACCGTCGTGTTTCGCACGGACGCATCGCTTGCTGCGAGCTTCCTGCGAGGCCACATGGGGTTGCTGGAAAGCTATTTCGACGGCGAGGTCGATCTCGAAGGCAACTTTGGCGCCGCACTGGCCGCCGGCATGGAGGCTGGATTCGACCTGCAATCGGCCGCGATCAACCTGGCCGAGAACACGCTGCTCGAATGGCGTACGAGCAATCGCGATCCGCAGCGGGCCAGGGCCAATGCACGTGCCCATTACGGCCTGGGCGAAGCGTTCTACCGGCTCTGGCTGGATGACCCGCTCAAGATGTACACCTGCGCCTATTGGCGCGAAGACACCACGACCCTGGAACAGGCGCAGCGCAACAAGATCGACCATGTGATTCGCAAGATACGGCTGGTGCGCGGGGAGCGCTTCATCGACATCGGCTGCGGCTTTGGCGGCTTCATGTTTCGCGCGCTGCAAATGACCGGGGCGACGGGCGTTGGCCTGAACACCACACCCGAGCAGGTCAGCTGGCTTTCAGGCGAGATCGAGCGGCGCGACCTTGCGGCCAGCCTGCAGGTGCGCGAGGCCGATTTCCGCGATGTGGATGCGCAGTACGACAAGGTTGTTTCAATCGGCGTTCTGGAGCACGCAGGCCGCGACCAGCTCGCGCAGGTGGTGCAGGCGCATGCCGACTTCCTCAAGCCCGGTGGGCTCGGCATGCTGCATTTCATCGGGCATGTGGACACACGCGAGACCGAGCTGTTCATCCGCAAGCATGTCTTTCCGGGCGGATGGATTCCCAGCCTGTCCGAGACGCTGGTCGAAATGCAGCGGTGCGGCCTTGAAGTACTCGATGTGGAAAACCTCCGGCGCCACTATGCGTTCACGCTGGACGAATGGGCCCGGCGCTTCGCGGCCAACTGGCCCCATATCCAGGCGCTCGATCCGCTGCGCTTTGACGAGCGCTTTCGCCGCATCTGGATGTGCTACCTGGTGGGCTGCGCTGAAATGTTCCGCTCGGCGTCGGGCCGGACCCATCTCTTCCAGATTGTCTTTAGCAAGGGGAACGTACGGTCAGGCACCTACCCGATGACCAGGGACCACCTGTATGGCCACTGATGCAGACCTGCACGGCGAGCGTGTCGCCCTGATAGCCCGCTCCTTGAAGATCCGGGGTCTGGCCGCCTCGGGGCCGCTCGCCCTGAAAAAGGCCACCTCCAACCTGTTTCGCGACCGCGAGCAGCACGCGGGCCGGCGGCTCGATCTGCACGACTTCAACCATGTCCTCGATTCGGACGCGCTGGCCGGCTGGGTCGATGTCGAGGGTATGACAAGCTACGAATCGCTGGTGGACTGGTGCCTGCCGCGTGGCGTCATGCCGGCGGTGGTTCCGCAACTCAAGACCATCACCGTGGGCGGTGCCGCTGCCGGGGTCGGCATTGAGGCAACATCATTTCGGCACGGCCTGGTGCACGACACGCTGCGCGAAATCGAAGTGCTGCTGCCCGGTGGCGAGGTCGTGGTGTGTTCGCCCGATAACGAGCACCGCGATCTGTTCTTCGGCTTCCCGAACTCCTATGGCACGCTGGGCTATGCGCTTCGGTTGAAGATCGCCACCATCCCCGTGCTGCCCTTCGTGCATGTGCGTTATCACCGGCTGGACAACCGGACGGATTTCATTGACACGCTGGCGCAGCACTGCGCCGGCAGCGCCGACTTCGTGGATGCAGTCGCCTTTGGCGATCGTGACTACGTGGTGTCTGTCGGCTCCTTCGCTGCAGACGCCCCGTTTCGCAGCGACTACACGTGGGGCAACATCTACTGGAAGTCCCTGCGCGAGCGGCAAGAGGACTTCCTCACCACGCACGACTACATCTGGCGCTGGGACACCGACTGGTTCTGGTGCTCGCGGCGATTCGGCGCGCAGAACCCGCTGGTGCGCCGCCTCATCGGACCCCGGCGCCTCAACTCCCGAACGTACACACGCTGGATGCGGATGGATGCGAAGTGGCAATTGAGCCGGCGCCTGTCGCACTTGCGCGGCCTGAACCGCGAAAGCGTCATCCAGGATGTGGACATACCGATACAGCATGCGCAGGGCTTTCTCGCGTTCCTGCAGCGTGAGATCGGCATCACGCCGGTCTGGGTCTGTCCGGTGCGCGGCGAACTTCCGGGGCGCCTCTTTCCGCTGTTTCGCTTGCCGCGCGCGCCGCTGTACCTCAACTTCGGGTTCTGGGATGTCATCCAGACGCGCGAGCCCTACGCCCCCGCCTGCTTCAATCGCCGGATCGAGCAGGAAGTGATCCGGCTGGGCGGCATCAAGTCGCTCTACTCCGACAGCTTCTTCACGCGAGATGAATTCGACACCGCCTACGGGCAGGCACAGTACGCACGGCTCAAGCAGCGTTACGACCCCCAGGGGCGTGCGCAGGACCTATTCGGCAAGTGCGTCCTGCGGACAGGCACGGTGATGTGAACGCCCCGGCGATGCTGCACGAGGCAGTTCACCGGTAGATGTCTTCCCGCGTCAGCGGCACGGGCCATGCACCCCGATCGGGACGCGACGCCAGGATCTGGTAGATGCCCGTGCCACCGCTTTCGAATTCAAGCGCACAGCCGGCCATGTACAGGCGCCATACCCGATAGGCTGTCTCGCCAACCTCCGCGATGGCCGCCTCGCGCTGGGCCTCCAGCCGGTTGACCCAGTGCCGCAAGGTGAGGGCGTAGTGCGGGCGCAGCCCCTCCACGTCGAGGATCTCGAAGCGGGTGCGCTCCATCGCCAGCTGGATGTTGCTCACGCGGTCCAGTTCCCCATCGGGAAACACATAGCGGTTGATGAACTGGCTGGCGACGGCGTTCCTGTTCCAGCCATCCTCGTCGTGCGTGATGCCGTGGTTCAGGAACAGCCCGCCCGGGCGCAACGAGCCCATCACCGATTCCAGGTAGGCAGCCTGATTGGCAAGACCCACATGCTCGAACATGCCGATGCTCGACACCTTGTCGAAGCGGGCGTCGCGCGGCAGGTCGCGGTAGTCGCGCAGCTCGACGGTGACGCGGCCCTCCAGTGCCTGGTTGCGAATGTTCTGTTGCGCGTATTCCAGCTGCTTCGAACTCAGGGTGATGCCGTGCGCGGTGACACCGTGGTGCTTCGCAGCCCAGCAAACCAGCGCGCCCCAGCCGCAACCGACATCGAGCAGCCGCTCGCCGGGGGCCAGCCTCAGTTTTCGGCAGATGTGTTCGAGCTTGTTGCGCTGTGCCTGTTCGAGCGACTCGGCGGGGTCGCGAAAGTAGGCGCACGAATACACCATCTGCTCGTCCAGCCACAGGCGGTAGAAGGCATTGGAGACATCGTAGTGATGCGATATCGCCTCGCGGTCGGTGGTTCGGGTGTGCTGGTGGGAGAACCGCCTGGCAAGCCAGCTGCCCGCGTTTGCGGGGTTCGCCCGCGCGGGCAGGCGCAGAGCCCCCATCAGCAGTGCGACCTTGTCTCGCCAGCCCAGCGTAAGACGCTCGAAGTGCGCCTTGAGCGTGAGCACCTCGAACAATTCACCTTCGAAGTCCAGCAGCCCCTTGAAGTACGCATCGGCCAGTTGCACGGGGTTTGGCTGCAGCACAAGTTGCCGCAAGACCGAAGGGTCTCGCAGCACCAGTGTGAGGGTCGGGGATGCGCCTAGCGCATGCCGGGTTCCGTTCCAGAGTCGAAATGCCAGGGCGCCGGGATAGCCGCGCATCAACGTGTCGATGATTCGCAGCGCCGTATCCTGCAAATCGGAATCTGCAGGGTGGGTCGCAGGGGTTGGTGCTTCGATGGTCATGAAGATTCTTTCCAGTCGTTGCCAGAGAGAACCCGCCCAGGCTCTCCGGGCGCCAGTTTGTGCCGTCACCGGTGTGTGCAGTTGATCTAGCGCAAGCATTGGGCGCGCATAAGCAACGAAAGTCGGTGCGTGTCGAACTGGAGCATTCCGACGAGCCTTGCCAGCCCCAGCAACCGGGACGGGCGTGCTGGTGGCTGCGTGGGGCTGGCGCTGGCCCGCGTGTGTCTGGCGGCGGCCGTGCTGCTCACTGCATGCGGTGGTTCCGGTAGCGACCCGCCCTCCGCCAAGTCCTTCTCCCCCCTGGCGCAACAAAAGGACCGGGGTCCCCTGGCGATGCCGGCAACGACGAGTGCGCTCGACGCCTCGACCAAGGG
>JAZKFD010000243.1:0-598 GCA_040386635.1 Pseudomonadota bacterium | reverse complement strand
CACCCAGACCGGTTTCTTCATCTACGACGTCTGGGACCCGGCCGACGACAGTCACCTCACGCTCGACAACGGCACGGGCACCGACCTGTTCTGCAGCAGCCAGCTGATGCTGCCCGGGGGCGGCAGCGTCGTCATCAGTGGCGGCGACAACTGGGCCGGCACGACGACGACGGCCGCCGGCAACAGCGACAGCAATGTCTTCGGCGTCGCCAGCCGCACCCTGGTATCTGGAAGCAAGATGAACCGCGCACGCTGGTACAGCACGACCACCATGCTCCCAAGCGGCGAGCTCTATGTGCAGGGCGGCACCGGCGGGACCGACCGGCCCGAGGTGCGTGGCGAGGACGGCACCTACCGGCTGTTGGAAGGCGCGGACACCTCGAAGCTGGCTCCCTACTACCCGCGCAACTTCATCGCGCCCGATGGACGGCTGTTCGGTTTCGATGCTGCCGGGCACATGTACTGGGTTGACGCCTCCGGCGCGGGCAGCGTCACGATGGCAGGCCAGTTCTCCACCGCGACCGCCGGCAATGACGCCACGGCTGCGATGTACCAGCCCGGCAAGATCCTGCAGGCGGGCGGCAATTCCAGCGGCGCG
>JAZKFD010000242.1:0-24263 GCA_040386635.1 Pseudomonadota bacterium | reverse complement strand
TCATGCATCAAGGGTAGGCGCTGAGTGGCTCAGCACGTGCGCCAGCCACGGCTACAGTAGGCTCTCCAGGCCATGCACCAGGTGTCTCATGCAACACGCTCCCACCACGCCCGCGGTCGAAGTGGTTGCCACCGCCCTGCTGCTGCGTCGATCTCAGCCCGGCCTGCCGGCCATCGAAGTGCTTGATCAGGCAATGCGAGACTGGATAGGTCGTCGCGTCGACTTCGGCGACCTCGCGACCATCCCCAACCCCTTCGCGATGCTGATCGCCGAGGCCTTCGAAGGTGGGATGCTTCCCAGTGACTGGGAAGGCATGTGGCGCTTCAACCCCAGTCCGCGGCTGCGCTGCTTGCTCAGCGACATCTGGGCGTATGAGGTCTGGCCAAAGTTTGCTGCTCGGTACAGCCAGTGGGGGCCAACGATTGCAGGCTGATCGACCGGGAGAGGGTCCCGACTGAACGACGGCATCCGAAGGCCGCGGACTCACGCTGCCGACCGAGGCTGTGTGGAAACCCCTCTGGAAGCCGCTGCATTTGTCGCCTAGAGTTCTCGGCCATATCGAGCATTGGAGTCGGTATGGCTGGCTACATCGAAGGTCGCGCTCGCACGCAGACCGTTCTATTTCCCGAGCGACTGGATGATTGGATTCGCGAAGACAGCACGGTCCGCGTCATCGACGTGTTCGTCGAAGGGCTCGACCTGAGGAAGCTTGGGTTCGGCCGCGCCGAGCCGGCTGGGATGGGCCGGCCGGGGTACAGGCCGAGGACGCTGCTGAAGATCTATGTGTACGGGTGCCTCAACAGGGTGCAATCGAGTCGGCGGCTGGAGGCCGAGGCGCACCGCAACATTGAGCTTATCTGGCTGACTGGGCGCCTTGCGCCGGACTTCAAGACCATCGCCGACTTCCGGCGCGACAACGGTGAGGCGATCGGCAAGGTCTGCAAGGAGTTCGTCTTGCTGTGCCACAGGCTGAAGCTCTTCACAGATGGCATAGTCGCGATCGATGGCAGCAAGTTCAAGGCGGTCAATAACCGTGACAAGAACTTCACCGATCGCAAGCTGGAGGCGCGCATTGAGCAGTTGGAAGACAGCATCAAGCGGTACTTGGTCGAACTGGACCGCGCCGACCGCGATGCCGCTGCTGTCCTGCCGGCACGGGTCGAGCATCTGAAGCAGAAGATCGCCAAGGTCAAGCAGCAGATCGAGGCGCTCAACGAGATCGGCAAGCAGATGAAGGCATTCGAGGATGGCCAGATCTCCCTGACCGATCCCGACGCCCGCCCAATGGCCACCAGTGGTTGGGGCACCGGCATCGTGGGCTACAACGTGCAGGCAGCGGTCGATGCCAAGCACCACTTGATCGTCGCCCACGAGGTCACCAACGTGGGCCACGATCGGGATCAGCTGGCGCACATGGCCAAGCTTGCCCAGGCCGCGACCGGGCAGGACGATCTGATCGCAGTGGCCGACAAGGGCTACTACGAGGGTCACGAGATTCTGGGAGCAGAGCTTGCGGGCGTCGCCGTGGTGGTGCCCAGGCCGATGACATCGAACAATGCTGCAAAGGGCCTGTTCGACAAGCGCGACTTCGTCTATGACGACAAGGCCGACCAGTACCGGTGCCCGGCTGGCAGCGTTGCCGTCCGCCGCATGACGGTCGAAGAAGCTGGCAAGACCCTGCACAAGTATTGGTCGTCGGACTGCTCGGGTTGCGCCCTGAAACCGCGGTGCACCACCGGCCAGCAACGGCGCATCTCGCGCTGGGAGCACGAGAAAATACTGGATGCAGTCCAAGCGCGACTGGATGGTGCACCGCAGGCGATGACGCTACGCCGGCAGACTGTCGAACATGTCTTCGGCACGCTGAAGGCCTGGATGGGATCGGCCCATTTCCTGACCAAGAAGCTGCCGCGGGTTCGGACGGAGATGAATCTTCAGGTTCTAGCCTACAACCTGAAGAGCACGATCAAGATCCTGGGAACGAGGGCGCTGATCAAGGCGATAAGGGCATAAGGGCGAGAGGGCAGCCCGTCTGAGACTTGCCGATCGGGTTCAGAAGTGACGGCGGCCTGGGCGCCAGTGCAGGTTGCGCGTTCAGCGGGTGCTTTCCACACAGCCTCGACCCTATGCAGACACACAAGTGTCGAGATTGAGTTCCACAAAGCAGTCAGTCGTTAGCTGATCTGACTCTCAATTGGCGTATTCGCCGGAATCTGCCGGTGATTCGCGATGCCGTCAGCGCTTGGCCGGTCTGACGTCGTAGTGGCAGACGAGTAAGAGGTCATCGAGTTGATCGATCGAATCCCCGACATCGGCCGGCGCAACGGACAAGCGCCACTCAGATGCTGCTTCCCCGTCGTTCGTATTGACGTCGACGGACGCCGAGCGATGGACGAGCTGCCCGAGCGGTACGCCACTGGCCAGTGGGGCCATCGTGCCATCGGGCAGCCGAAGAGCCGGCAGTTTGGTCGGTGTCTTCCCAGGCATTGGGACGCCAAAAAGGTCTACCCGGCCGATGTGCACCTTGCACCCACCGAACAGCATCGGGAACCGGTCACGGGTGATTGCGATGCTGCGCACATGTTCGCCGTTGACTTCCGCCATGGTGCGAAAGCGCTGCCACTCAGTGGGAAACTCGTGCTTCAGGCTGAAGAGTCGCGCCAACGGCCCGCTCGCGGCATCCTTGACGATATCCATCCAGTGCTTCTTGGCCGTCTTGGCCAGCATTTGTCCGCCGTCGCGCGCTGTGTATCTCAGGTGCAGCACGACATCGGCGACGGTCTGCAGATCGAAGCGGTTGCAGTCCTGATCGATCTCGACGCTCCAGAGGCTGGCAGCCCCGCCACCCTCGAACGGCAGGTATCGTTCGTCGCTCAAGCTCAACTCGAACAGGCCACTGTCGTTTTGGCCTGAACTCGTCACGATTGCCTGGATCGGAGTGAAGTCCGTGACGAAGCGATTGTCTTCGTTCTCCAGATCGCGCTCGTAGTTGCCGCCACGAAGCTCGGCCTTGATGCGTGTCTGGTTGGTCAGCATCGTGAGTGTGGCATTCAGCGAGGTGTACGGGCCGGTCACCGCCGGAATCGAGACGCTTACTGATTTGACGCGCCGCATGTAGTGGCCGGGGTAGTCCATATCAAAAAGCAACTCCGGCAATTCGACCTCGCAGCGCCCGGTCTGCTTGAGACGCAGCAGAGCGAGCGGTGCGAGCTGGCACAGTGACACATGCTTGGTGATCTCCAGCTCGCGGCGGTCTTGCTCTTGGTGCGCGCGTTCGAGCTGGCGCAGCTGCAACTGCAACGTCTCGCCAGCCAAAAGGCCCGCACGCATGTTGTCCCAACCACCCGAGCGGATGATGTTGCTGGCCGTGGACGTGGGGCCACGCTCGAAGCGACAACAGCGTTCAGCACCTTTGGCCAGGTCTAGCGCGAGCTTGAACGACTGGTAGTACAGGCTGGTGATCTGCCCGTGCATCCAGCCGTAAAGCTGCTTGTTTGTGTACTTGCTGCGATAGTGCTGCTCAACCAGCTCCGCATGCTCGATCTCGGTCTCGAGGTGCTTGCGCTCCAGTCCCGCCACGGCAGCGCGGATGGTTGCGGCGGTGATCTGCTTGTCCACGGACATGATCTCGCGCGCGGCGACGTTCGCCTGGTGCGCGTAGTCCTGGTGCCTGCGTTTGTAAGACCCCATCTTGCCGGCGTGCGAGGCATCGTATGAGTCTTTACTGCCGAGCATCGTCTGATAGCGAGAGATCGCAGCTAAGCCCGGACCTATATGCTCGCCACCGAACAGCATCTTAGTTACCGGAGAAGTAGGTATTTCTAACGTCGGTATATAGTGGGCGAGGCTGGCCAATATGTCGGTAGTGGCGGATATCACCTGCCAGTCACGCGCCGAGTGCGATGAATCCAGCTCCTGCCGTTCCTCATCGATCAGGAAAACACCCCCCTCCGCCGAAGGTTTCGGATCATAGGCCACGATCGGAACTTCAGCGCCCGGATCAGGCACGGGCGCGTCCAAGCCCATCAGGCCGCGGAAGTGGCGTAGCCGCTCCACCGGGGCGGCACGTGAACGTTTGAGCCCCTCGACCTGTTCCAACGCTTCCATTTCCTGCTGTTTGCGTGTTTCACGCATCAGCCTGCGAAGCGTCGCGTCCTGGCTGGCGCGCAGCTGAGCCAGGTCTTCGGCGTCCTTCTTCTCCAGTGTCGACAGCAGCGCCGCGCCCAGTGCCGTGACGTTGCTGCACGCGTCCAGCGCGCGCTGCAGCGTGAAGCGAAAACGCTGGTGGGGCAGCGGAGCGCCAAGCTCACTCAGCACGCTGCCGATGTTCAGGCCCTGTGCGGTTGCCGCCACTAGCAAGGCGGGGTCGATCTCCGGTTCGAAGAGTGGCAGTTGCCGCACCACACCCGCCAGGTTCATGCAGTGGCGCACTTTGAACAGACGGTCGGCAACCGTGTCCCAGTAGGCCAGCAACTTGTCGTTGGGCGGCAAGCAGAAGTAGAGCGAGCGGCTGACGCCGAGTAGCCCGACGGTCGCGGACGACGGTGCCGTGGTCGTGCCGCTCATGAACGGGACGGCATTCTCGAACTCCGCCGCTGCGTTGCTCAACGCGTCGAGTTTGTTCCGCATATCGGCGAAAGTCATCGGCGTGGGTTCGCCACGCGGTGGTATCTGCGCCATGCGTGGGCCAAGCAAATCCGCGGCCATCACATACAACTGGGTGGCCGCGTTGATCGACTCCAAGGTGTCGCGCTCGAACAGCGAGTCGCCCCAGGCGATCAGGTTGTCGAGATACTTCATCACGACGAATTTCTTGTACGCGGGCAAGCGCATCCGCGCGATGCGATGCGGCTCGAAGGGGTGGTCCTTCCATTCGGCGACCTGCTGTTGCAAGTCGGCGTCGCCGGCATTGAGTTGCTGCAGCCACTGCTCGACGTTCTGGGCTACCGTGGCCTGAAACGGCACGACCTTCCAGTAGCCACCGCTGCCGTCGGTCGGATTGAACACGAAGTGCAACCATTGCCTCGCGTCCTCAAAACGTCGGTTCTGCATCAGCCGATCGGCAACCATCATTGGCAGGTGGAAGAACAGCTCCCAGTTGTAGACGGAATAGGCGGTGCTGCGATAAACCCCGGCCTTAACGGTTGCGCCGAAGTCGACGGCGCTCGTCGGGTGTGGCGCTAGTACCACGCGCGTGTCGGGCTGGTAGCGCACCGCGAAGTCGGGCTTCAGTTGCAGTTGCTGGTTGCCGAGCGTCAGCACGCCAGGCACGCCAAACTGTTGCAGGGCCTTGATGTACGAGCAGACGAACGGGTGGAAAAGCGGCTCGAAGCGCACGTTCACGGCAGGTCGCTCCAACGCCAACTGTTTGGCGACAATCTCTGCCGTGATCGCGTGGGCAGTGACTGAATCGTGCAGCGACGGCCGTTCAGCGTCGGCCCGAAAGATGGCGCTGGCCGACGACGCCAACGATGCAACGCCGATGTTTGCCAACGCCAGGCCTGCACTGGCCCACGGCTGCCTCGCCACTTCAACACGCGTTAGGTTTGCGCTCTGCCGGCTCTGCGTGGTCGTCGAGAGGAAGGCCGCCGCCCCTGTCTGAGCGGCGGCGCGGTGCGGGAAGGCGAGGTCCGGTACGGACAGTTTGTCGATCATTCGCGATCGCGTAGGCGTCACTTCGGCCAAGAATGCCTGGCGGTCGTCTTCGAAAACAAAGTAGGAATTGCCGTCGTGTATCCATGTACCTTCGACTATGCGGCTTCGGTACCTGATCTTGCCGAGAACCCCATCTGGTGCTGGCGACGGAGACCTTCGCGAGAGCGGCCTCGCCTTCAGCGTGTTATTTCGCAATCGCAAGACCACGCCTGCGGACCAGATCAAGTTGTTTTCGGTTTCGCGCTCCTTGATAAGCTTCGCTTGGCAGTTGCTCAGCACAAAGGTCTCCACCGCTAGCGCATACGCCCCATTGAAGTTCGACGCGCCTGCATTTGTCGCATCTAAACCACCGAATACATCGACCGCATTTGGCACGGTGCGGAGGAATTCGCGCCCGACGATGCACTGCAGCATAAGCTGATCATCCTCGACCCGCGCTTCTAGCCGCTCGATGTGGCCCGTGGGCTGCGGCACCCCTTGGATCGTCTCGTGGGACGCTTTCGCAGGCTGGAAGGGGAGCGTGAATGCCTGTCCCGCTTCCAGCACATGCGTGGGTGACCAGGCGGCGTCCCGGTATTCCGACCAGCTAATTCCAAACTCCTGGAACCCTTGCTCCTTCGGTGTGACCGTCGCCCAAAAGACATACAGGCGGCGGTTGAAAACCACTGGTGCGATCAACGTGCCCTGCACATCCACGGGCATCGACTCCCATGGCGTCCAGAGCGCCGTACCGTTGTGCGTGACAACGTAGCGACGGTAGTAATGCGCGTATGGCTGGTTGGCCGTACGGCCGAAAATGTGCACGACGGTGCGTAGCTTCTCGCCCGGCTCGAATTCGTCCTGCACATGCAAAGCCACGATCTCGAGCTTGGCGACCTCGTCCAGCTTGCCAAGATACGCGCCGAGCGCGCGCTCGACGTTTGCGCTGTTGACGTCGTTCTGCAGGAGGTCAGACTCCAACTCACGGAAGAACGGTGTCTTGTCGTCGCGTAATTCCGGCACGATCCAGTTCTCGGGGTAGAAGAGCACCTTGCGGTTGGCTTCCCACACCCGGTAGTTCTGCATCCAGCTCCAGTGCTGGGCGTCGATGGATGCCGGTGGCACGGCCGGCTCCAGGTTCAGCAGGCAGCGCTGCACGAAGAGCTGGGCCGACGAGATGGCCTGCTTGATACGAGACGTGTCCATGCACGGGCTCATCTCGACGTCGATCAGCAGACGCTGGTAGAGCGCGTTCCCATCAGGCAGGCCGATGCGCGGCAACAGGAACGCAACGAGGGCGGCGCGCCGTGCTGCGCGCAGCGGGTCACTCAGCGCGGCCGCCACCTCAAGCCACGGCGGTTCGTCATAGCGCGCCTTCACGGCACGCCTCGCCGCATCTGCGCCTGCCTGTCCGATCGGCTGTCGTGCCCAGGCGGCCGCCTGTTGCACGGTGACTCTGAGAGCCACCACCAGCTCTCCCGCCGTGATCAGCCGCTTTAGCGGTTCGATCTGCTGCACCTCGGTCAAGCCGAACCCAAGACCCGTCGGCTGCATTAGTTCGATGATGGTTTCCTCGGCCCACCCCGTTGCACACGCGAGGGCAGCGCGAGCCGACTCCAGCGAGTCTGCAGAGAGAACTTTCGCAAGCGCGTTCGCCGGCTGGCCGGCGCGCCGGTTCAGGCTGGCGTAGCTGGCCAACGCCGCCCAGTCGGCGTAGCCGCACAGCCGACCGGCGCTCGGCCGCAATGCGACCAGGTGCTGCATCGCCGTTGCCGCGTCGTCGGCGCCAAGCGAGAGCGTCTCGAACAACCGGCGCAAGCGTGACAACAACTCGTAGCCCTGCGCTGCGGCCGTGGTGTCGATGTCCGAGACCAGATCAGTGAAATCGGCGATGAGCAATCGGCTCAAGTCGCTCGCGGGCATGAGCGGCCGGCCCGTAGAGCGCTTGCCTTCCAACAACAGCGCGAGTGTCTCGGCGTCCGGCTGCAGGGCCGCCAGCATCTGCTTCACCAAGGCAGCGCTAAGTCGTTCACGAAGAATCGGAAGAACCTTATCGAGCAGCACCGCCAGCCGTTCGCGCAGCAGGCGTTCGCGCGTTTCGGGTGTGGTCACGAAGAGGGAGGTCGCCAGCAGTTGGTTAGCCGGCGGCGGCTGCACACCCAGCTTCGTCAGCGCCGAAGCCAGATCCTGCAACACCTTGCGCGGTGCCGCAGCCAAACGAGCCACGGCCGCGCGGAACCCGGCATCGGTAGAGAACCCCAGGAGCGTCGCCTGCTCTGCATCGGTGAGCGCACCGAGGCAAGCCAACGACGGCGACGCCGGGCTCGCGCCATACGCCAGCCGCTCCGCCCACTCGGCCGGGATCGCCGGGGCCGGAGCAGCCGGCGCGGGCAGCACGGCGGCGTTGCGATCCGTGCCCAGTAGCACCGGCATGGCCGCATCGACCAGACCCGCTTCAACGCCCAGCAGCGTGAGCGCGCGGCGCGTCAGCGTGCCATCCGTCTCGGCCGTGGCGTCTAGGTCTTTGGCGATTGCTCGCAGACCGTCGCCGATTTGTGCGAGCAGGCGGGCGCGCGATTCGTCACGCCCGGGCGTCGTGACGTCGCCGAGCACGAGTTCGAGCAATGCCGGCGTGACTCCGGATCGTTGCAGGCGCCGCACATCGTGCACGAAATGCAGCGCCGCCCAATCATCCGTGGGCTGCACGAAAGGCTGCAAGCCACTGAGGTCGAGCATGCGTATCAGGTCGCGCACGTTGAGTTGCAGTGCGCGCGCGAGCGTCACGAACCGGAGCAGCGAACCGAGGCTCGCGAGCGTTAGCGCGGCGGCATCGTTCGCCAGGCCGAGATAGTCGCGCAATGCGGTGAGATCGGCGCCTGAGACATGCAACCCTGCGTGCAAGGCGGAGAGATGCTCGGCGATGGTGGCACCCTTGAGCACCTCGCCTGCCCAGTCAGGCTGGAACGTGGGGTCCAGCTGCAGCAGCGCGCGGTTGCGGAAGCGTTGGCCATAAAGCGACTTCGGCTGTGTCGGATCGGGGTCGGCCCACAGTGCGGTAACTTGCGCAACGGTCAGGTCAAGCTGACGGGCGAGCTCGCTGATCTGGGCCAGTTGCCGCAATACAGCCGCGTCGATGTCCGTCGCACCTAGCGAAGCGAGCGCCAGATCGAGGTCCTCGATCGACCAGTCGAGAGCACGCCACAACCTGATGAACCGATCCAGCTTCAGCCAGTCGGCGCCGGTAAGCGCCGGCGCCGCCGCATCCCAGTGCCTTAGGGTCAGGACGTTGAGATCGCAGCCCGCAGCCACCGGCCCGTCCATGAGCATAGTCTGCCGCAGGCGCGCTCCACCGCCGCCGTCGAAGCGCGCTTGTGCCCAGACGGTGAAGTCAGCCTCGGTGACGCCTGCGCCTTTCAGCGCGTCAACAAGTGCGGCGGCCGGGGTTTGAAATCCACCCTGCACAAAGGCCAGCAACTCGGTGCCGGGGAGCTCCAGCACACGGGCGATTTCCAGCGTATGCCACTCGGGGTTGATGAAGCGCGTTTTAAGAACCGCCAGCAGCTCGTGAAAGCTGAGTCCAGAACGTGTGAGAAACGTCGGCACATGCGACAGAACTTCCGCGACGAACGGTGACCCGCTGGGCGTCAGCGCCTCCCAGGTTGCGGCGTCGAGGGCGCCGGTAGCAGGCAACCCCTGTTTGGTCTGAAAAGCCGCTACAGCCGACGGCACCTTGGGATCGAAGGGCTCGGAAGCAGGATCGGCACCCACTGCGAGTACGGCACCGGCCACGACGAGCTTTTGCTTGAGCATCCACAGAACAGGCCCGCTGTCCCCTGCTTGCAGCACCAGCGATGCCCCTGCCCACCCGTAGCGCTCGTCCAGCGACACGCCCAGTTCGGCCGGCGCTCCGTCCAGCGCTTCCCCGGAGATCACCTCGAACATGCCGGGGCCTAGGCCCACTCGCTCAGCAGCGAGCGCATTGGTCAATGGGCCACCGGCGAAAGCCGCCATCAGATCGGCACGCGCCACCCCCAAATGCTGAAGGTAGCTGCGCGCCGCCGCCAGCGGCCCGTCGAATGGCAGGCTGCGTGGGTAGACCGCCCGGTCAAGCCTTGGTGCTGCGCCCGGCGCGCTTGGCGTCAGGTAAGCGTCCCAATTCGTGTGCTGAGGGGCTGCTCGCTGCTCTTGCGCGCTGGCGCCTTCAGTGTCGAAGGCTGGTATCTTTAGCGGATCGAGCGAGACGACCAGGCTTTCGAGGACCTCGTTAACCAAGTCAACGTACGGGATGGTCGTGTTGGTGTTCTCGCAGGTCAGCTTCAGTTGCGCGATGTCTGGGCGGCGGGCAAGCAGCATGTCGAGCGGCGTCTTGCCGGCAGCGGTTTTGGTCGACCTGTCCAGAAAATTGAGCACGTCCACCAGATACGCGGCCGGGCTGTATGCCGAGCGGCAATGTACGCAGGCGCAGATGGCGTTTTCGTTGAAAAGTGCATGCCAGCTGGGCATGTGTTTGGCTACCGCCGCATTGACCGCCTTCGCCGCCACGATGCGGTCATCGCCGCCGAGCACGGCCAATGGGTACGCGCCAACGAGCGCGTCATTGATCTGCACGTAGGCCATCAATGATGCGCTGCCGGCGGCGCTGGCCCGGCCATGCAGGATGCGGGCCTGCGCTTCACCCAGGGTGGGGGAAGCGCCGCGGACAAACGTCTCCAGCGGTATCTCGGCGATCTGAAAGGCGGATTGAACGTCGTTGCGCACCATCCAGTCGAATGCTTCGGCGCCGGTGCTGATACGGAACAGGCGCTGCGTGCGCTTGATGGCAGAGACGACCTTGGGGCGCGCCTCTTCAGCCACATCCACGAGCACGGCGTCGGCGTGGTCTGCCAAAAAAGTGTCGATGTGCGTAGTACGGATATCGAGTGCGGCTCCGGCGGTGCGCATCGCGTCGCTGGTGGCTCTCGACAGCGCGGCAACGGTGGCCGCATGCACCGCCTCATCACCCACAGCACCGGCAGGGGCGCTGGCGAGCACCTTGGCTACCGTTTCGGTCGGAAAGGCCTGCTGCAGTTGGTCCACCACGCCGGCCACGTAGGCATCGGCACGTTCAACGTCATTCGCGCCCGGCATGCCATCGGGCACGCCGATGCCCGGGCGGACGACGGTTGCCCGCAGTCCGTCGGCGCCGATGTCGAGCAACCCCCGCATCGTGGTGATGCCGTGATCCTGCTGCAGCGCCTCCATCAGCGGCAGGTGGCCGAGTGTCACGGCGTCGAGTTGCAGCGCGAACTGCGCACGGTCCACCGCACCGGCCTCGGCAAAGGCCGGATGGGCGCGCAGCGCCGCCCACAGGGCTGGCGGGTCGGCCTCGCGGCCAGCGGCGGCACGCAACAAGGCGGTCTGCTGCGCCTCGTCGGGCAACGCCTTGCGCAGCACATCACTGTAGGCGGCGCCACCCGCCGCCGGAGGTGTCACCAGCGCTTGCGCAACGGTCATCTCGCGGATGATGCGGATCGAACGCTCGATCACGCCGTCTTCCTGTGCGGGAATGATGCGCTGCTCGATGGCCTGGAGGATGGCGTTCTTGAGTTGGCTCGACGTGGCGAGGGCAAGCCGCGCAATGTCTCCCAGCCGGGCTTCGCCGCGGGCCAGGCCGTAAAGGATGGCGGCGGGAACAACGCCGTCGAACAGACCCTCCTGCAAGCGGAACGCTCCGACCAAAGCGTCTATCCGCTCACGCGGCTCGTCGATCTCGCGGGCGACGAAGTCCGGCTCGCGCTGGCCGTCGTCGAGCGAGGCAGGTGATATCTGCGGCCACACGGCAGTGAACGCGGCCAGCAAACGTTCGAACTCGGTGTCGCCGGGTACCGTTCGCCGCTCGCTGGTGCGCA
This sequence comes from Pseudomonadota bacterium, assembly GCA_040386635.1. Taxonomy (GTDB): domain Bacteria; phylum Pseudomonadota; class Gammaproteobacteria; order Burkholderiales; family Burkholderiaceae_C; genus Ramlibacter. Next base: position 12,741 of record JAZKFD010000242.1, on the reverse strand, counting down.
CCACGATGCGCACGTCCTCGAAACGCCGCGCCTGGATGCCGAGTGCCTTCTCGTCGTCGTTCACCCGTTCATCGGCCGGCAGGCGATGCAGATCGAATCCGTCCGACTGCACCGGAACCTCACGCAGGTCGAAAACCAGGTCGGCAATCGCGGCACGCGCATCCAGCAACTTGTCGCCCGGCAACACCGCCGGCATGTTGTAGACGATGACGAAGCGGCCCTTGTCGTCGGTCGCCTCGACGCCGAGCCGCGGCCATTGCGCCGCATCGCCAAGTTCACGGTCGCGCACATCGACGATCACCCTGGGGATGGGGCCCACAGCATCGACCACTTGTCCTGTGACGACGCACTCGCCACGCTCGTCGGCAGCGAAGAGGTGCTCCCAGATCGGCTCGTCAGGCTCCGAGGTCGGCTCGCGCCCGTGCAATTGCTGGAAGCGGTGGAGCGCGGCAAGCGTCGGTGCATCGAGTTCGCCCGGCGCGAAAGCCCCGCTCAGGTAGCCAAGGCGGGAGAGCATGTCTTGCAGTAGTGCGATCGTACGGTCCATGGCGTTGCCTCGATTCGGCGGATTCGTTTAGTAACGTCGTTCAGAGATGGGCTTGGAAGGTCGCCGGGGTTCGTGTCTTCGACAAATCGCGCGCGTTCTGGTTGGGGAGATCGGAGCCGATGAAGCCGAGACTGGCCCTTGGATACGGAAACAGTTTCGTTTGAACGCCTTCCTTCCTGAGCATGCTTTCTATGACCGCCTGTCCGGAAAGCGCCTTCACTAGCGATAGCTGATCGTCCGACCAAACTGCCAGCGAATGAGCCAAGGCAACTCTTTTTCAGCGCGGCGCCAGTCAGCTTACTTTCAGACTCGCCAGCGCGGCGGGCATATCGCCGTTCGCCGCTCGCAGCGCCTTGCCCACTGCTTGCCCGTGTTTTTCGGTCAAAACCGCGTTTAGTGATTCAACTCTGGCTTCAATATGAGTTTCTGCAGGCATGGCTTATCGCTCCGACAATTGTTATATGACCAATCCAAACCAGACGCTTAATGAATAGAACAATTCGACCCTGGCCCCATTGATTTAAAGAGTCGACAGTTCCAAACAACCCCGATCCGCCGGACCGGTGCCGTTGCTTTATCTCAGGCCCATGAAGCGGGCGATTCTCCCTCCGGAAGTTTTGTCAGCTGCGGCGAGTATGAGGGCGGCGGGGCTAGCAACAGCCGTCACATAACCTCCCAGAACCCCGCCGCTGGGATCGACTTTGGCTCCTAACGCAGAGCTGTAGTCACTCACTTTGAGCTCTTTCTCCGCGATGTAGCCGACCGCTACACCAGCCGCAGCGGCACCCGCGACCGCCAGAGCTTCCCCACCCGCTGCGGCAGCGAGCCGAAGCGCCGCGCGCCCACCCACTGTCGCTACGGTGTCAAGCACCAGCCCCCCCTCAGCGGCGCCGGGGACGAGGGCGCGCGCCAAGGCGCCTCCCGCAGTTACTGCTACGGCGGCGCGAGGATTATTCTTTAGTACTTGCGCCCCTTTAGATGCGACTGACCGAGCTAGGGTGCCTAGTGCCCCAGGCGCAGGTGTGACAGTTGCGGGCACCGCCGGTTTAGGCACGGCGACGGGAGTGGTGACCTGCGCCCCTTGGGGTTTGGCTTGTGGCACAGGACGAAGCTCCAACTGCGTCGATGGCGCCACAGGTGCTGCGACGGGGGCAGGCGATCCGGGCGATGGCGGAGTTGGTGGCTGATTGCCGTTGGCAACCAATTGGGCGCGATCCTGATTTGCTATGGCCGTAACTCGCGGTGAAAGTTGTGCGGGCGGCGGATTGGGAATGGGCGCACCCACGTGCTTACGAGCAGTGCGAGCATATTGGCCTGCATTAACAGCCGCCGCGCGATCCCGAGCCTCTTGCTGCGATTGCTCATTGTTTGCGAGTTTGTTTTGCGGTCCTATTTTCTGAGCACCACCGGTAGGAGTACTCCATTGTGGCGTACTCGAGTGATGCCCTGCTTCATAATCCTCCGGGTTCTCTCCAAAGGCCGCAGCAATATTCTTGGTGTACGCCACAATCGTTTTCTCTTGTGAGTAGCCGCTATTGGTTGCCACAGTATCAATATTTGTCTGTTCAATAAGATGACATTGCGCGGGCGGTTTCTCCGCCTTCCCATTTGGATCGACGAGGATAGTCGGCCGATTCGAGACGTAGCCGTATAGGTTGAGGCCCATTTCTACGCCGTCCGGGTCGCTGCTCGTCCACCTCCCCAACCACCCCGCGTAGTACCTCGCCCCGTGATAGGTAAACCCCGTCTCCTCATCCCGCTCTTTCCCCGTATAACGGTACCGCTTCGCCGCCGCCTTGATGCTCTGATCGACAGCCTGATACGAGGTGCTACCGTAGGGGGTGTACTCCTCGTAAGAAATTACCTTGCCCGTGTCATCCAATTCGAGAGCGGCTGAACCCAGATGATTGCCGAACTGGTAGCGAATGAGTTGCGGCGGTGAGCCATCGTTGCCTTGAGTGAGCGTTTCCACCAAGGCAATACGCTGTTTGTCATCCATGATGTGCAGCGTCTCGCGTTCGAGCGCGATGCCAGCGCCACTGCCGTCAAACTCGCGGTAGATCTCGAAACCCCCAAGATAAATCCGCTCCGCGTTGCGCGAGCCGTTCTGCCGCTCAGTCACCTTGCGCGCACGCCGCCCACCACCGTCATAAACATAGAACGTCGTCTCCGGCACTCTGTCCGGTGGCGGAATCGCGTTCACGGCCTGCCGTGAGGTCGCGCTCAACTGATCCTTGAAGTCCCATTGCATCAGCGTGAGGTGCGGCATGCTGGTCATATTGCCGTGGGCATCGTAGGCGTAAGGCTCGGTCGTTGTGCCCACCGTCGTGCTGCTCAGCCGATTGCTCTTCTTAGCAGCCTCAATCAGGCTTGCTTCGTTGTAGGCGTAGGATCGCGTCCAGTTGTCATTTGCCGCTTGATGGATCAGCTTCTCGAAATTGCCAACGGCGTCATACAGATATTGTTCGGTGTAGTTGCGCATCAACTGCCCGTTACCGGGTTGTGGCAGATTGCCGCGGAACTCGTCGTTCCAACTGGTTTGCGGCTGCGCGAGTTGACCGATGTGTTCGCGGCCTGTTGCGTTGATCAGCCGGTAGATAGCGTCATAGACGTAGTCGTTCTGCGGCTGCACGACTTGTCCATTGAAGATGATCGTCTGCTGGGTGTCGTCGCGAATGTGGGTGATGTTGCCGGCGGGGTCGTAGGTGTAGAACAGGTCCTGGAATACAGCGCTTCCCTGGGGCGCGGCGGGGCGGCTGGTCTTCAAATGAATCAGACGGAAGGTTTCATCGTCATAGGTGTACTCAGTCTGCGCGCCGTTGCCGTAGGTGATGCGTGTGCGCTGGCCCTTGGCGTCGTAGTCGATGTTGGCGACGGCATGCAGATTGGCCGTCGTCGGGTCGAGCAAGGCGGATGGCTCGGTAGTCTGTCCCAGCCAGGCATCGACCCGTTCGAGCAAATTGGCCTCGTTGTAGCCGGGACGGATGACGTTGAATTTGGTGTTGGGCTGGTTGCTGTGCGGTGCAATTAACTGGATTGGCCGATTGAGTGCGTCATGCCGGGTGCTGCTGGCGAACAGTTCTGTTTCCAGAACCGGCCGCGGGTTCTGCGACCAATCCGGTGTGGCCTTGTAGTCGTTCACCAGTTGCCAGGTGCTGCGCAACAGGTTGCCCTTGAAGTCATGCGCCTCGCTGGTCACGACACCGGCCGTGTCGAAGTACTTGTACGGCTTGCCGCGCAGATTGGCCTGCAGGACCTGGACGGGCGCGAGGCCGCTGCCGGCGGCTTCGCCGTAGATAGTTTCCTCGAAGCGGATTTCGCGCGCTGGATTCAGCACATCGGCGCCGATGACAAACGAGCGCAAGGGACGGCGCAGCTCGTCGTATTCAGTGCGCAAGCTGTGGTCACGGCTATCCCAGGCGCGAATCGGCTTGCCGGCAACATCGTTCAGCATCCAGCGCGCGCCCGCCTCCATGCTTGACTGATGGATACGGTTGCCAAGCATGTCGTAGTCGTAGCGCATGACGACGCGATCCTTTGCGTCGATTACTTCGCGCTGGTTGCCTTCAATGTCGAAAACAACTCGGGTGTGGTGAAACTCTTCGATGGGTGGATTGGCCGGGGGGCTGTCGCTGCGCCTGAAGCGGTTGTGCGCGATGCTCAGGAAGCTGCGGCCCAAGGAGTCGGCGTGGTCAACGCTGGGTGTTGCGGCGTGCACTGCAGCCCGTTCTGCGGCAGTCTTCTCGGCCGCGCGAGTCTTGGGATCGGGCCAACGCAGGATCGCGGCTGCCGCATGCGCCGTGTCGGTGCGCAAGGCATGCCAGGTGGGCAGGTAGTCCACGTCCGGCAGACGGCTAAAGAAGCCGCCGACATCGGTATCGGTCTTGGGATCGAACGTTGTGGAGGTTCCGGTTGCCGGGTCGCGATTGACTACGGTGTCGTTGACGTCCCAAGTCTCTTGCCGCCACGCGTCGAACACCACCTTTCCCCAGGTGTGGTTGGGGTGCAGCGTGGCGACGACACGTTCTGCCGGGTCGTAGAACAGGACAGGGCTGACGCCGACCTTCACGCCAAACTCGAAATGATGCGTGGCGCTGAAGAAGGGCTCGTACTGCCGCACCGGCTTGCCCTTGTTGTTGAAGAGGGTCCAGCCGCTGGCCACCCAGCTTGGCGCACCGGGCACACCACCGACTTTCCCGGGCTCCGCCTGGATCTTTTTCTGAATCTCGCGGCCGAAGCCATCCGAGTACGAGAAGCTGATCTGTATCCGCAGACCTTGCGGCGGCAGTGAATCGCTGGCATGGGTCTCGCGCGCCAGTGTGGCGGCATACGGAGCCAACCATTTTGTGGGATCGGTCGGATTGGCGCGTTGCGAGCGTTGAAAACGATCCAGGTCGTAGACGATGCGCGTGCTTGCGTTCTGCAGCAAGGCTGGCGCGCTGGCGTGTGGGTCAGCGTCGTCGTGAAAGCCGTCGAGCTGGGCTGGTGTCAGGTCGGGCACGAAGCCGGTCAGACTGTCGCCCTGTACCGATGCGGGCAAGGGCTTGCCCATGACGGCGCTGCCGACCACCATGCCCAGGATGTCGTGCGCCACCGCCGCCTGATTGCCATTGGGGTCGCTCAACAGGCGCGGCTGCAGCACGCGGTAGTCATTGGCCTGCACGGTCACCCGATTGCCCAGTGCGTCTTGAGTTTCGACCGTAAGCAGGTCCGCGACATCGAAGCGGATGGTGGTGTCCTGGCCAAAGGGGTCGCGGTAACGACGCGGCAGGAAGAAGTGCTTTCGCGCCATCGCCAGCTCGGCGGCTGCGCTTGCGCCCGGGTCGTCGCTGAAGAATGAACGGCCCGATGGAACCCACCAATGGTCGTTGGCATCGGTGTTCGGGAAGCGTCCATCGGCCTTCAGAGTCTGGCTTTGAAGGTAGCCGCCGCGATCGCCGGCCTGGCCGGCCAGCACGGCGGCTGGGTCGGGCGACAGTACCTTGGGCGCTTGCCCGGCACGCGCACGGTCGAATATCTGCGCCAACAGGCCGGGCGTGAAGGCCAGTTTGTAGCCTTCACCCGCAAGGGTCATCGAATCGAGTTGACCGAGCGACAGCAGGCTCGTCAGATCCTGCTTGCGATACAGCGTGCGCAGCCACTCGATCGTGCGACGGCATTGGTTGCCGCTTGCAGCCTCTTCGTAGGCCAACTCCTTGAGAAAGAGGTGGCGCAAGCGGCCCGGCGCGCCGGGGTCGGGCTCGACAAAGTCTGACGCTCGAAAGCGACCGGCTGGGCCGCTGGGCGCATAGCTGGTCAGCTCGAAGGTGCGCGTCTCGCAGGGCAGCGGGTTGAGATGTGCGCCCGCCGTCTCGATCTCGTTGGTAACACGGCTCTCGGTGTAGGTCACGTGCACCTGCGTCTGCTGCTTCTGATCTGCCGGCGAGAGTGCGTTCAGGCCAGGATTGGCGATTACCTGCACCTTGCCCTGCGCATCAATTACACGGACCGTCGCGCGGCGCCCATAGCCAATGGCGGCGGCCTTCAGGACGTTGCCGAAGGCGTTGACCTCGAGCGGCAGTGTGTGCTGGATGCGTGGGTCAGCCGGGTTGCGCTCGTAGTGGTAGGTGAGCGCTTCGCCGGCGTGGGTAAAGAAGACGCCGTGGCGGTTGCTGCCCTTTGGTTGCAAGGTGCGGATGCTGAAGGTCTGTTCGCTGACGCTGTAAGGATGCGGCTGCCTGCTGGATCCATCGAGCGCGTACACCTCCTGCCGCAGCATCGCGCCCTTCAGTGAGCGGCAGGCTTCACGCTCTTCATCCAGTGTCAAACCGGGGGGAAGCAGCGTATCGGGCAGCAGCAGTGCGCGTGCCTCGGCGTCGGTGAGGCCGGGTTCGCGGAAGTATTCGCCTGGGTCGGTCGTGTTCAACAGACCGGCAAAGAAGTCGGAGACATGATCTTTGCCGAGATAGATACCGGTGTGGAACCAGGTCTTGGTGTGCACTGGCGGCACATGTGATTCGGCTGAGATGTTGTCGCCCACCGGCAAAGTGTCACTGCGGCTGAATGCGGCGAACTCTTCGGTATCGAACTGCTCGACCATGCCGAAGCCGCGGAACTCACGCTCCTCGCCATCGAAGTAACCGTGATGATAGGCGTAGCGCGTGACGAAGCGGTTGCGGCTGATGTGATCGAAGGTCTCCACCCGCTCGACCACCTGCACCGGAAACGGCAGCTTGGTGATCCAGGGTTTACCGTCGCGCCTGTCCTGCAGATAGAACTTGGTCGATGGCGCGTAGTGCACATGGGTTTCTGCGCCGAGGTTGTTGACCGTCTTGATCAGCAGGTGGGGCTTTTGGCTTCCCATCAGATTGACATAGCGCATCGGCCGCCGCGCATCGCCCGGCAAGGGCGATGACCAGACCAGGCAGGCGGTGCCGTTGCCGAGCAAGTCCGTCGGGACGATCGATGTCAAGTCGTCGACGCGGGGACAGACGCTCAGCACCTGGGGTTCGCTCCATGCGTTGCCTGACTGGTTGAAATACAGGCGCACACCATCACGATGCAGATAGATGATGTCAGTGGTGCCGCTGCCATCGATGTCGGCCAGCCGGATGCGTTTGTGGTCGAACTGGTCTGGGTTGTCGAACCGGGGTGGGTGGTCCATCGTGACCTTGGCGCCGAAGCGGCCGTAGCCGCGGTTAGGCCAGTAGCACACGCCACCAACGCCGTCGCCGCTGTTTCTAATGCGCACCAGGTCGGTGAGCCCGTCGCCACTCATGTCGGCCAGGTAGATGGACTGGGTGCCGTCTGCGAAGACCAGCCGCGGGCCTTTCTCTTCGTCCAGCGCCTGGGCGCGGCGCCGAGCCGGGCCGAAGCCAACTTCGGCCAGTGACTCGTGCCAGACTAAAGTGTCGTCTTCGGTGATGAGGATGTCGGCATGGCCATCACCGTCGAGATCGACGAAGCGCAGGTTCGGATCGCGCAGGTCGCGATTCAGGCGTGACGCGAAGGGGCGGAAAGGCCGCCAGCCCTCATCGCCGTCATGCTCGAACAGGCCGGGCATCGGGCCGTCGAGTACCACCAGATCGGGTTGACCATCGCCGGCCAGGTCCATGAATTGCGCTGCGCCACCTGCCATGGAGAGGTTGGGTTTGGTGGCAACGAGTTCGATCGGCCCAAACTCGACCGGCAGCTTGCCAATCGGGCTGAGATTTCGCTTGTAGAACCAGGCGCTGGCCTGTTCCGTAAGGACGCCGGGGATGCCCTCGCCGTGCAGGTCGGTCCATTGGTATGCAGCACCGTCGACGCCAATGGGCAGGCTGTCCAGACTATCGGGATCGACGTCATGCATGGCGTCCTGAACCGCCGCCTGGGAGTAGGTGAACTCCAGCGGTGGCGTGCTGCGCTTGTCGTAGCCCGCACCGTTGCGGCGGTAGCCGGTGTGGGCCACCGCTTGCAGAAAGGTGTAGACCCGGCTGCCCGTGTTGGATGGCTTCTGCGGCTCGGCAAAGCTCAGATCGCTGGAGCGAACGAGGCAGTCGCGGCCCACCCCAGGTTCGCCCGCAAAGTGGTGAAACATCAGAACGCGCCTGCACAAGCGCGTCGTTCTCACTTCGAATCCGGACCGGTAGTTCGAAAAGGGATCGCTGCGATAGGTCCAACGGCGGACCAGCGCTCCTGTATCGTCTCTCTCGTCATCGTCCTTGGGCTTGGGAACGGCCAGATCGTGGTCCCCATAGTCGAACACCAACTCGAACATCCAATCCGCTTGGGCAACCAAGGCTTGGCTCAGCAAACCTGGCCGCTGGCCCGCGTTGTCCAGCAGCGGAAGGCGGTTGCCGTAGTGAACTCGCTTGATATAACGATTGGAACTGCGGCCGGGGTCGTCGAGGGGGCCTCGGTTTCGTTCACTGGCCAGGCCCATGTCGACGCCGGCACCATCTTCTGCCTTGTAGCGGTAGAGAGCCGCATTGCCTTTATCGTCACGCGTCTCGCAGATCAGCCAGCTGAAAATGCGGATCGCGTCACCAGGATCCTGTATTCGTGAATTGTGGTCGCTGCCGTACAACGTGAGGATGTTGTCCCTGGAGATGGAGCGCCAATGGACATCTGTTGCGCTACCAAGACGCGACCAACGCTCGATGCGTGCGAAGAGGCCTTCGATGCGAGGCCGGTAGCGGCGAACCGTGTGGCCGTCGATGACCTGTTCGTGAATGACCAGATTGCCCTGCGCGTCGCGCAACAAGTCGCCAGCACCGGTTTGTCGATAGACCGGCACCAGGTCCTCTGCCCCCGACAGCACGAACACGTCGGAGTCTTCAGCGTCGGAATACTGGGGCAGGCCCTTCTCAGTCTTGCGCGTGATCGACGGGATGGACAGGCTCCAGCCGAAGCCAAAAGCGCCGTTGCCCGCACCTGCGTCATACGAGAGAGCAAGCTGCGGGCCGAAACCCGACCGGCCCGGGCTGGCAACAATTGGCACTGACATCGATCCTGTGCCACTGACAGGATTGGCGCCAAATTTTTCGCCGATACCTCGGATGGCGCCGCCACCCTTGGGTAGCGATACCTGCGGAGCGGAGACCGCGAACGGCTGATCGGTTGCCAAGTCTCCTTGCTGAGTTCCACCAGCCTCACGCCGGTCCGCCATAGGTAGACTCCATACGCCGAATCGCACCCTTCCAGGACGCCCGGCGTTCGAAAGCTTGACAGTCGAGAAGCCGGCTCGGTAAACGCTCTGGCTCGATCAACCAACTTGGAAGTGGGTGAGGCTACGCCCATCTTCGTTGGAATGAGCCCCCTACCTTGCGTATAGTTTCCGCACAAGGATTGGGCCGCCACCTACCTGTCGCCGGGCGCGCAGTCGCTTCCGCGCCGAACCGGCCTGAATTGAAGCGAGACGATTCCGACCCGGATCGACGCTGGCGTATCCCGAAACTGCTCACCCTGAAGCTGCCGGCCGTGGGCGACGGCAAATGGCCGGGTCAAGCCGGAGACAGGCCCAGACTCGTCGCCGGAAACCTGTCGTTCAGGCGCTCGCCGCGGTCACGACTGGCCGAGCGAGGCGACCGACCGGTTATGGCCGTGACTGTGAGTTCGAGGCGCAGCCTGGCAGCTGCCCGTTGAGTTAGAGGGTGCCACCTGGGCTACTGCGCGCTGTACCTGATGTCGCGTTGCACCGCGCACCGCTTGGTTGGCTACTTCGAGGAAGAGGCCGTGCTCAGCTACACGCTGTATCTGCAGCAGATTCACTCGGGACGTTCCGACAAGGTGGCCGCGCTGGCGATCGCAAAACAATACTGGCATTCGCCGACGACGCCCGCTTCGCGACGTGGTGCTGGTGGTGCGTGCCAACGAGGCCCACCACCGCGACATCAACCATGCGCTGCGTATTTCAGCCCATCGTGGACGGCGTTTCAGCCTGATGGTGGACGGGATTTCAGCGTGATCGTGGACGGCGTTTCAGTCTGATCGTGGACGCTGTTTCAGCGTCATCGTGGACGATGGGGGTAGCGCGCAGGTGATCTTCTGACCGGCATAGGCTGGCCGCTTTTTGCGGTCCGAGCCGATGCCAACGAACAGAGTCACGATGCGCCGTATCCGAGAGGCATTGCGCCTGCACCTGCAGGCCGGTTTGAGCTACTGCGAGGTAGGTCGAGCGCTCAAGATTTCCAAGAGCGCGGTTGGCAAGTACGTCTCGCTTGCCCGGGTGGCTGGCGTGGACTGCGCGGTGGTCGAGGGGCTCACCGACGAGGAACTTGAGGCCCGGCTGTACCGGCCGCCTGTGGCCCGGTCCAGCCACCAGTTGGCGCCCGACTTCGGCGCCGTCCACCAGGAGCTCAAGCGCCCCGGCGTCACGCTGATGCTGCTGTGGGAGGAATTCCATTGGGGGCTCCGGTCCTTGTCGACGACGAGTGCCCGTATGCCTTCGACCGCTTCGGACGATGCGCCCGGACGCAAATGGAAGCAGTTGTGAACCAGCGCTCGTTCCGCACGCAACTCTTCGGCAAACGTCATGCCTCTCGCGCGGCGCACCTGCTCCAGCGCGATCGACATCATCAAGGGCGAGTTCTGGCGTATGGATTCGAGCGCCTGGCGCGCGAACGGGCCAGCGCCTTTCGACAACGAAACCACGATGGCAAGCATGGACGCACGCCCGAAGTGCTCGTCAATTTCAGGCTGCATCGCGCCCAACTGCGATGGTCCCGCCGCAATCGACGAATCATCGACTAGCGCAACCATCTCGTCCGCGCTTCGCGCCTGCAACAGGGCTGACGTGAGTGCCTCAAGGGCGCTGGACGGTACGAGGCGGTCCGCAAGCCCGGACATGATGGCATCGGCGGCGTTGATTGACTGACCGGTGACCGCCAGATATTCGCCGATGCGGCCCGGACACCGTGACAAGAACCACCCGCCGCCAACGTCTGGGAACAGGCCGATCTTCGTCTCCGGCATCGCGAGCGTCGAGTGCTCGGTCACGATTCGAACCGATGCCCGTTGACTCAGACCCATGCCGCCGCCCATCACGATGCCGTCCATCAATGCGACATAGGGTTTGGGGTAGCGATGAATGAGGTGGTTGAGCGCGTATTCCTCGTCGAAGAACATGCCGAGGTCGGGGTCTTGTGCCAACGCCGCCCTGTGTTGGAAGCGGATGTCGCCACCCGCGCAGAATGCGGGCGTCTTTCCGGTTCGGCCAGCGCCGCGAACGACGACTGCTTTGATCGAGTCGTCGCGCGACCAAGCCTTCAGCGTCGCCGAGAACAGTCGGATGGTCTCCAAGTTCAACGCGTTGAGGCTGGCGGGGCGGTTCAACGTCAACATGCCCACGTGGGCATGTCTTTCGGTCAACACCGGCGGCTCTGCGTGTGTTTTCGTATCTTTCAAGTGTCGGCTCCATTGTGAGTGGCCGGGGGCCTGGCGACGCCGGTCAAGGCATCCTGTCCGGGCTGGACATTGCGACAGCCATGTCGACCAGCTTCCGGGCGAGCAGGGATTGCGCGTTGTCGCTGGCCCAGGCAACGTGGGGTGTCAGCAGGAGATGCGGAACATCTGGCGCGAGCAGTGGATGGTCTGGCGGTGGCGGTTCGACATCGAGCACGTCGATCGCGGCGCCCGCGATGACCCCTTGCCTCAATGCGTCAGCCAACGCCCTCGCGTCGACCAGCGCCCCTCGGCCTGTGTTGATCAGCACGGCGTCGCGCTTCATCAGCGACAGCGTTCGCTTGCCGATCAGCCCCTTCGTATCTGGCGTCAATGGGAGATGAAGCGTGACTGCATCGCATTGCGACAGCAGGTCGTCCAGCGACAGCTCGTCGTCCCTGCGGTCGACTCCGCATTTCTCGGCGAACAGCACGCGCATGCCGATGCCGCGCGCCAGACGGGCTACCGCCTCGCCAATGCGACCACGACCGATGACGCCGAGAACTGTTCCGCCCAGGTCGCGAATGGGCGGCCCCGTCCAGCAGAAATGAGGCGAGGCCTGCCAGCGGCCATCGACTGCCGCGGCAGCATAGACAAGGAGTTCCCGGCGCAGGGCAAAGAGCGTTGCGATCACGTGTTCGGCGACCGACTCGCTGCCATAGTCGGGTACGTTCCTGACGTCGATTCCCAGACACCTTGCTGCGTCGAGTTCGACGTTGTCCGTGCCTGCAGCGGCCACCGCCACCAGTTTGAGTTGGCTGGCCTCCTGCAGGTGTGCCGCGCTCAGTCTGACCTTGTTGGTGATGACCACCGTGGCATCGGCAATGCGTTCGCGCACGTCCGCGGCGGTGGTCGATTCAAAGGCGCGATAGTCGATGCCAGCACCTGCCGGAAAGGCGAGTCCCCGTGGCAGGGTACTGGCGTCGAGGAATCGCGCGCGTGCACCACCTGGCGCAGCGCATCGGCGTCCTGGGGCAGTTCTTCGGGCTGGCGGAGATCGCGGGGCACGACATCACTGTGCCCAGCTCCGCAAGGCCTGGGCACCCGGGCGATCACCGAGGCCAGTTCATCCAGTACTCACCTTCGTCAGGCAGCCAGATCACGCAGCCAGGTCGGGCGCGTGCGTGCGCACCGGCATGCGCCAGTCGATGCCCTCCAGCAGCATGGACAACTGCGCTGGGGTCAGCACCACGCCACCGGCGTCAGCCTGCGGCCAGACGAAGCGCCCGCGCTCCAGCCGCTTGTAACTCAGTTCGGAATGCAGGCATTCCCGCTGCTGCAGCACGTCTTGT
>JAZKFD010000241.1:0-8576 GCA_040386635.1 Pseudomonadota bacterium | reverse complement strand
GTCGCCAACTGCTACACCGCGCTCGACCTCGGCGTTGAAGTGGTGCCGGTGTTGAACAAGATGGATCTGCCCAACGCGGATCCCGACAACGCGAAGGCGGAGATCGAGGAAGTCATTGGCATCGACGCAACCGACGCGATTCCATGCTCGGCCAAAACCGGCATGGGCATCGACGACATTCTCGAAGCCGTCGTCGCGCGCATCCCGCCGCCGCGTGGCAATCCCGACGGCGCGTTGCGCGCGATGATCGTCGACAGCTGGTTCGACACCTACGTCGGCGTCGTCATGCTGGTGCGTGTGGTCGATGGGCGCCTGGCGCGCGGCGATCGCATCAAGCTGATGGCCACCGGCGCGATGTACAACGCCGACAACCTGGGCGTGTTCACGCCGGGCAGCGAGCCGCGCCAGGCACTTGAAGCCGGCGAAGTGGGCTTCATCATCGCCGGCATCAAGGAGCTGCAGGCCGCCAAGGTGGGCGACACCGTCACGCTAATCAAGCCGGGCACTGGCGGCGCGGCGTTCACGGCCACCGAGGCGCTTCCTGGCTTCAAGGAAATCCAGCCGCAGGTGTTCGCGGGCCTCTATCCCACGGAAGCCAACCAGTACGACTCGCTTCGCGATGCGCTGGAAAAGCTGAAGCTCAACGACGCATCGCTGCACTACGAACCCGAAGTGAGCCAGGCGCTCGGCTTTGGATTCCGCTGTGGCTTCCTGGGCCTGCTGCACATGGAGATCGTCCAGGAGCGGCTCGAGCGCGAATTCGACCAGGACCTTATCACCACCGCACCCAGCGTCGTGTACGAGGTGGTCAAGGCCGACGGCGAAACCATCATGGTGGAGAACCCCTCCAAGATCCCGGACCAGGGGCGCATCGAGGAAATCCGGGAGCCCATCGTCACGGTGCATCTCTACATGCCGCAGGAATACGTGGGCCCGGTGATGACGCTGGCCAACCAGAAGCGTGGCGTCCAGCTCAACATGGCGTATCACGGCAAGCAGGTCATGCTGACGTACGAACTGCCACTTGGCGAGATCGTGCTGGATTTCTTCGACAAGCTCAAATCGGTCAGCCGCGGCTACGCCTCGATGGACTACACGTTCAAGGAATTCCGCGCCTCCGACGTCGTCAAGGTGGACATCCTGCTCAACGGCGAGAAGGTCGATGCGCTCTCGATCATCGTGCACCGCAGCCAGTCGCTGTACCGCTCGCGCGCGGTGGTCGCCAAGATGCGCGAGATCATCAGCCGGCAGATGTTCGATGTCGCCATCCAGGCGGCCATTGGGGCGAATATCATTGCGCGCGAAACCATCAAGGCGCTGCGCAAGAACGTGCTGGCAAAATGCTACGGCGGCGACATCAGCCGCAAGCGCAAGCTCCTCGAAAAACAAAAAGCAGGCAAGAAGCGAATGAAGCAGATCGGTTCAGTCGAAGTCCCGCAGGAAGCATTCCTCGCCATCCTTCAAGTCGAGGACTAAGACAACATGCCATTCCTAACCGCTGCGGTACTCGCGGCATTTCTCGGTTATGCCGGTGCCTGGTACTTCGGGTTTGTCGAAGGCAATTTTGCGCTCCTGCTTTTCCTGGCAACAGTGGTCACCGGCCTGTTCTGGGTGGCCGAGCGACTGTATTTTCTTCCGCAGCGGCGGCTCGCCGCGCAGGAAGTCGTGCAGCGATGGGAGCGCGAGCAGACCGCGCGCGGCGCGCAGATCAGCGAATCGGCCCGCGCGGGGGTCGAGTATCGCCAGATGCAGCAGCCCTGGTGGCTCGACTGGACCGCCGGCCTGTTTCCCGTGATCATCGCCGTCTTTGTCTTGCGCTCGTTCCTGTTCGAGCCGTTCAAGATTCCATCGGGCTCCATGATTCCCACGCTGCTCGTGGGGGACCTCATCCTGGTCAACAAGTACACCTACGGGCTGAGACTGCCCGTGCTCAACACCAAGATAACCGACGGCACGGCGCCCAAACGCGGTGACGTGATGGTGTTTCGGTACCCGCCCAAGCCCAGCCTCGATTACATCAAGCGCGTCGTCGGTTTGCCAGGTGATGAAGTGTCGTACCTTAACAAGCAGCTGGCCATCAACGGTCAGCCGGTCACCAAAACTGCGGTGGCCGACTTCTTCGAAGAAGACGCGATGGAGTATTTCAAGCAGTATGAAGAAACCCTCCTGGGCCACAAGTACCGCATCCTCAACGACGACAGGCGACCCGCATTCATTCCCGGCGCCGAGAACTTTCCGGGTAAACAGAATTGCCGTTACAGTGTGGAAGGGGTGGTCTGCAAGATCCCCGAGGGCCACTTCTTCATGATGGGCGACAACCGGGATAATTCGCTCGATTCGCGCTACTGGGGCTTCGTTCCCGAACGCAACATCGTGGGCAAGGCCTTTTTCATCTGGATGAATTTCGGCAGTTTCAAGCGCATCGGGTCGTTTGAATAAGATCTCTTTCGCATCGAGGGCAATTGCATGAAGCGTGGATTCAGAACCGGGCAGCGAGGCATTTCATTCATTGGCCTGCTTTTCGTGGTGGGCGTGCTGGCCTGCCTTGGCGTGCTGGGGGCGCAGGCATTCCCCACCGTGATCGAATACCAGGCTACGCTCAAGGCGGTGCAAAGGGCCTCAGCCGGAAGCACGGTTCCCGAAGTCAGGCAGATTTTTGACAAGGCCGCGCAGATCGACGACATCACGTCGATTACGGGCAAAGACCTGGTGATATCCAAAGTCAATGACAAAGTCGTGGTGTCTTTCGCCTACAACCGCGAGATTCACATGTTCGGTCCTGCCTACCTGGTGCTGAAGTACCAGGGCCAGTCAAAGTAACCGTGGATGGACAGCTTGCCGCTTTACAAACCCGCTTGCAGCACCAGTTTGCAAACGTGGGTCTGCTCGCGCGCGCGCTGACTCATCGCAGTTTTTCGTCCGACCACAACGAGCGCCTCGAATTCCTGGGCGATTCGGTGCTGAACCTGGCCGTTTCGTCGCTTCTGTATTCGCGCCTGGGAACACTGGCCGAAGGTGACCTGTCCCGCGTGCGGGCCAACCTGGTCAAGCAGGACACACTGCACCAGCTATCAGTCGGGCTCGGCCTGCCTGACATGCTCAAGCTTGGAGAAGGCGAGATGCGATCGGGTGGCACCAAGCGCCCATCGATCCTCGCCGATGCGCTGGAAGCGGTGATCGGCGCCGTTTACCTGGATGCCGGCTACGGCGCGGCAGAAGCGCTTGTGCACCGGCTGTTCAAGAACGTCGAGATGAATCCCGGCATGGCAGCCGCCGCCAAGGACCCCAAGACCGAGTTGCAGGAATGGCTGCAGGGCCGCAAGATGAAGCTGCCGGTCTATCGGGTTGCCGCAACGCTGGGCGCCGCACACAAGCAGACCTTCGATGTGGAGTGCGAGATTGCCGAACTCAACACCGTCGAGCGCGGCATTGGCGCGTCGCGCCGGGCCGGTGAGCAGGCTGCCGCTGCCGCCATGCTCCTGTCCCTGAAGTCCAAGAACAAATGACCGAACCTTCCATTCCTGATGATGACTCTGTGCCGCCGATCGAATCGGCGCAATTGCCTGCGGCCAACACCGATGCCCAGCGATGCGGTCTGATTGCCATCATCGGCAAGCCCAACGTCGGCAAATCGACGCTGCTCAACGCCCTGGTGGGCCAGAAGATCAGCATTACCTCGCGCAAGGCGCAGACCACGCGCCACCGTATCACCGGGATTCGAACGGTGGGCGATTCGCAGTTTGTGTTTGTCGATACGCCCGGGTTCCAGACCCGTCATGCGACGGCGCTCAATCGCTCGCTGAACAAGACGGTTCTGGGGGCGGTTGGCGACGTTGACCTGGTGGTCTTCGTGGTCGAGGCGGGCAAGTTCACGCCTGCCGATGCCAAGGTGCTGGCGCTGTTCAAGCCCGGCATTCCGGTCGTGCTGCTGGCCAACAAGCTCGACGAAATTCACAGGCGCGGCGATGTGGCGCCCTGGATCCAGGAGATGGCGACGCGCCATGAATTCGCCGAGGTGGTGCCCATGTCGGCCAAGAACGCGAAGGACGTCGAGCGGCTGTTCGCCATCTTCGACAAGTATCTGCCGCAGCAGCCCTGGATGTACGCCGAGGACGAGTTGACCGATCGCAGCGAGAAATTCCTGGCCGGTGAGACGGTGCGGGAAAAGCTCTTTCGCTTCACGGGCGATGAGCTTCCCTACACCTCCACCGTCGTGATCGACAAGTTCGAGGAAGAGCCCAGCCCCAAGCACAAGCGCTTTGTCAAAATCGCTGCAACCATCGTGGTGGAGCGGGACGGTCACAAGGCGATGGTCATCGGTGACAAGGGTGAGCGCTTGAAGCGCATCGGCACCGAGGCACGCCAGGAGCTCGAAAAGCTCATGGATTGCAAGGTGTTCCTGGAAGTGTGGGTGAAGGTGAGATCCGGCTGGGCCGACGATGAGCAGCGGGTGCGCAGCTTCGGCTACGAGTGATCTGGTGAAATCCTAGCGAGATGGCCGCAAAGCGCACCGGCGATGAACCCGCCTACGTCGTCCACCGCTACGACTGGAGCGAGTCGAGCCTGATCCTGGAAGTGTTCACCCGCCAGTACGGCCGCATTGCGCTGGTCGCCAAGGGCGCCAAGCGGCCCAGCTCGAACTTCCGCCCCGTGCTGCTGCCTCTGCAGCCGCTGAAAGTCTCCTTCGGCGGCGACGCGGAAATTCGCACGCTCAAGGGCGCCGAGTGGGTGGGTGGTCATGTGATGCCGACGGGCGACGCACTGATGTCGGGCTATTACCTCAACGAATTGCTCATTCGCCTGCTGGCCCGCGACGATCCGCATCCCAGGCTATTCGATACTTACGCCGCGGCTGTCGCGGTCCTCGCCTCGGAGCATTCCGAGGCTCTGGAGCCGGTGCTGCGCACCTTTGAGCTCATCTTGCTGCGTGAGATCGGCCTGTTGCCTGCGCTCGACCGGCAGACATTGACCTTGGGCGCCCTGCAAGACGACGCGAGGTACAGCCTGGTAGCAGAAGCAGGCCTGGTTGCCACGCAAAACCAGGAGGCGCGCGCAAGCCTGTCGGGGGCGCAGTGGCGGGGGCTACAGCTTGCGCTGGACGATGAGGCGCCCTTCAATGCCACGGTGCGCCGTGCAGCACCCGTCATGGCGGAACTCAAGCCTCAGTTGCGTGCATTGCTGCACTACCATTGCGGTGTCTCCACGCTGCGCACCCGCCAGCTCATGATGGACCTGCAGGCGCTATGACTTCTTCCCATTCCCGCACAGCTCTTTCGGTGAACCTCAACAAGGTCGCGCTGGTGCGCAACACGCGGCACCTCGGAATCCCCAGCGTGACGCGCGCCGCCACGCTCTGCCTGCAAGCGGGCGCGCAAGGCATCACCGTGCATCCTCGTCCCGACGAACGCCACATCCGAAGGGCCGACGTTTACGAACTGCATTCCCTGCTGAAAGCTTCGTGGCCGCAGGTCGAATTCAACATTGAGGGCAACCCTTTCCACAACCTCATGGACTTCGTGCGGGATATTCGCCCCCACCAGTGCACTTTTGTGCCCGACAGCGAAGGCCAGTTCACCAGCGACCACGGCTGGGATCTGCAAGCCGATGCAGCCCGGCTCAAGCCGCTGATCGACGAAGCGCACTACCTGGGCGTGCGGGTCAGCCTTTTCATGGACCCATTGCCGCAGGCGATGGCAGCCGCAAAAGCTGTCGGCGCTGATCGCGTCGAGCTCTACACCGAAACCTTCGCATCGGCCTTCGGCATGCCAGCGCAAGACAGCATTCTCAAATCCTTCGCCGACACAGCCGCGGCCGCCGTGGCGGCAGGGCTGGGCGTCAACGCGGGCCACGACCTGAACCTCGCCAACCTGACAACTTTCCTCAAGGCAGCGCCGCAGGTGCAGGAGGTCTCCATCGGCCATGCGCTCATTGCCGATGCCCTGGAGATGGGCTACGCCGGCGCGATCAGGGCCTACCTTGCCAGCATCGACAGGGCCTTTGCCCAGGCGCCATGATCTACGGCATCGGGACTGACATTTGCGATGTGCGGCGTATCCGCGCATCGCTGGAAAGGCGAGGGGAGCGTTTTGCGCAGAAAGTCCTGAGCGATGGCGAACTGCGGGTGTGGAAGGCTCGTTCGGCCCGGTGGCCGGAGCGGGGCATCCGTTTTCTAGCCACGCGGTTCTCCGCCAAAGAAGCTTTCAGCAAGGCGATTGGCATGGGGCTTCGCATGCCGATGACCTGGCGCCTGTGCGAGATCGCGAACCTGCCCAGCGGCAAACCTGTGGTCGTGCTCCACGGTGAGCTCAAGCAATGGTTCGAAGGCGAGGGCCTCACCGCGCACGTCACCGTGACCGACGAAACCGATTACGCCGCGAGCTTCGTCGTCGTTGAAAAGCGTTCCTGAACAAAAATTTCCGCAATCCAGATGACACAACACGCACCCCTGATCCTCGACATCGCCGGCACCACCCTCACCGCAGTGGACCGCGAACGGCTCGCCCATCCGCTCACCGGCGGCCTGATTTTCTTCGCGCGCAACTGGCAAGACCGCAGGCAACTGGCTGAACTCACCGCCGAAATCAATTCGATCCGCGATGACCTGCTCATCTGTGTCGATCACGAAGGCGGGCGTGTGCAGCGCTTTCGTACCGACGGCTTCACGCACCTGCCGCCCATGCGGGCATTCGGCGAGATGTGGATGAAAGACGGCCGGGGCGCTGAAGGCGCTGGCGCGATGGCTGCGACCAACGCGTCTTCTGCCGCAGGGTTCGTACTGGGATCGGAGCTGCGCGCCTGCGGCGTGGACTTCAGCTTCACCCCGGTGCTCGACCTGGACTACGGTGGCAGCAGCGTGATCGGCGACCGCGCCTTCCACCGCGATGCACGTGTCACAGCGCTGCTGGCACGCAGCCTGATGCACGGCCTGTTGCTGGCCGGCATGGCCAATTGCGGCAAGCATTTTCCCGGGCATGGGTTCGTCAAGGCTGATTCGCACAATGAAATCCCGGTGGACAAGCGGAGCCTGCGCGCCATTCTCGGCGACGACGCAGCGCCGTACCAGTGGCTTAACACCGTCATGTCCAGCGTGATGCCGGCACACGTTGTGTATCCCAAGGTGGATTCGAAGCCCGCAGGATTCTCCAGCAAATGGCTCAATGACATCCTGCGTGCGCAACTGGGCTTCGGCGGGGCGATTTTCAGTGACGACCTGTCGATGGCCGGCGCGCGGGTGATCGACGGGCGCGAGGTGAGCTACACAGAAGCTGGTATCGCCGCGCTGAATGCCGGATGCGATCTGGTGCTGTTGTGCAACCAGTCCACGGGTGACGGGAGTGCCGTGGATGAGCTGCTTCATGGGCTTTCCCAGGCGCTGAAAAATGGCCAGTGGCGCGGCAGGGCGGCCTGTGAACATCGCCGCCTGTCGCTGCTGCCTTCAAAACCTGCGCTCGATTGGGACACGCTGATGCGCAGTCCCGAATACATTCACGCGCTGTCCTTGCTGCCCTAAGCCTCGATTCACGTCCGCCTAGCGCTCGATGGCGGTGCCGTGGCGCCGCTGTCCGGCATACGCCAGGCCCGAGGCGACGCCGCCGAAGAGGTCGCCCTCCACGATCGGCACACCCGGAAAGCCCCTGGCCAGCGACTGCTGGAATGATTTCAGGGCCGACGAGCCGCCGGTGAGGTAGAGCGCGTCAATGCCTCCGGTCGCCGATGCCGAACGGACACAATCCTGGCCGCAGGCGACCACCTGCTCGAGCAATCCGTGCAGGTCCTCGCCCATCCCTTGCGCGTCGAGCGGCGCGGCCAGGCCGGCTTCAATGTGCGACAGGTCAATCGACGTGCCTGCGTCCGATTGCGAACTGCGAATCTTGGCCAGTTCGACCTCGCTCGCAATGCGGTGCCCCAGGCGCTCATTGAGCACGGTCATCAGGCGGTCGTGCAGTCGCGTGTCGCTGTAGCTGGTGCGCAACTCCTGCATGTCGCGCAGCGACTTGGGTGCATAGAGCCAGTTGATCAGGTGCCACGTTGACAGGTCAAAGAACACGGAGCTGGGAACTTCGCGACCTGCCGGGCCGCGATGACGCAACCCAAGCAGCGGCATGACACGCTCCAGGCTCAGTTTGCGGTCGTAGTCCGTGCCGCCGATATGGACGCCACGGGTCGCGAGGATGTCGCCACTGCGATCAGCTTTGGCCATGCGGTCGGGGCCGAGCCGCACGACCGTGAAGTCGGACGTACCGCCGCCGATATCGACGATCAGGATCAGCGATTCGCGCGTGACGCGGCGTTCATAGTCGAACGCCGCGGCAATCGGTTCCAGTTCGAACGACACCTCATCAAAGCCCGCTGCCGTGGCGGCCCGGGTCAGTGCCTGCTGCGCCTGCTTGTCGCGCTGCGGTGCGTCGTCCACGAAATGAACAGGCCGGCCGATCACCACGCGCCGTACCTCGTGGCCCAGATGCCGGTTGGCGCGTGCGGCGAGCTCCTTGAGGAACCGCGAAATCACATCCTGGAAATTCACCATGCCCTCGGGCACGCGCGTCTGTTCGTGCAGCAGGCTGCTGCCCAGAAGA
>JAZKFD010000240.1:0-10676 GCA_040386635.1 Pseudomonadota bacterium | reverse complement strand
TCCGCAGTCAGCGCACCTGCTTCGCGAGGAAACAGTGGCGTGGCAAAAGACGCCCTGGGCGCTAGCTGTCGCCTGAACGTTTCGCTCGGCGCAGCAGCAGCGCAAGCGCCAGGATCACCGCGCCCGGGAGCACGGGGTCCCCGGGCGGCGGTCGCGCAGGTCCGGTCGAACATCCGCCGCCGCCCTGGGGCGCGACTTCGGCCGCAGGCGGCGGGGATGACTGGACGCCTTCCAGACGCAAGCCAGATGGGTTGCCCTGATCGCTGCGGATTTGCAGCGATGCCTGCACAGTTGCCAATGCGCTCGCGAGGTACACCACCTGCAGGTCGCAACCCGTGCCCGCGGCCAGAGTCGTGCCCGATGCACATCCGCTTTCAATACGAAACGAGGCTGCTGCGGGTCCCACAATGCTCGTGAGCCCCAGCACGGCCGGGACAGGTCCCGGGTTCACCAGCCGAATCGTCTGGACCTGGCTTGCTGCATCGGCGGAAGAAAACGCGACCACCGGTGCCGCCTGCCCCCACGCCAGCGAACTCACCGGTTCCACCACGCCCTTGCCGGTGCCGGCGACCTGGATTCCTCCCGGGTGGGAATCCACGCGAAGGTTCAATGTCGGGCGCAGCAGCCCTGCCGCAAGCGGCATCAACCGGAGCGTAACGTCGCACGAAGATCCGGCTGCCAGTTGCGCCGGGCACGCGTGGCGCACATCCACCGACGCGTTCGCCGATTCAATCGCTGCGATCGCGACCGCAGCGGCGCCACCGTTGGTGATCCGGACCTGGTGCGGCGCAGACACCGCGCCTATGCCCACGGAACCGAAATCCACCGTGACCGGAAATACCCTGAGCGTTGAACCCGGCGCGTTGAGCCTGGTGATCGACCCCAGAAAAGCGGTCACATCGGCGCGATCCTGTTCGGTCAGGCGAGATGAAAGAAAGCCCATCGCACTGACCGTATTCATGACCTTGGTCAGCGTCTGCGGATTGTCTGCTGCCCGCAGGATGTTGTTGTGGTTGACGCCGGGATCCGGTCCATGGCACGAAACGCAGGAACGAGTGTCGTCGTCCAGGCGCATGTAGAGCTGCGCGCCGCGCAAGGGGTCTCCTTGCGCCCACGCCATCGAAGGCAGAAATACCAGTGCAAATTCAAGCGCAAGGCGGTGCGCGGCTCCAGTGGGTCGTCTCAGCATGAAATGCCTCCACACGCGAGCGTTTCACGCGCAGGTGACGGGCTCGTGACACGACCGCATTGGCAGGCACAAAAGAACGGTATAAACTGTATAAACCGTTAACTGGAAGGCAACTGCCATGGCAAGTACAAAGAAGGTCCCGTCCGACAAGGTCAATGCAGCAACCAGGAAGGTCGCTGCAAAGAAGGCCGCTGCAAAGCAAGTGGAGCCGAAAGCCAAACCGGCACCGCGCGTGGCGAAGGCAGTTCCTGCGCGTGCGCCTGCGCCTGCTCCCAGGCCCGGGCCCGCTCCAGCCCCCGCCCCGACCGCCCTGGCGTCATTGACCCGAATTCCCGCAGCCGTCCCACCTGCCAAGTCCAAGAAGGCAAAGCTCGTACGCGACAGCTTCACCATCCCCAAGCCAGAATATGCCGTGCTCGACGAACTGAAGCAGCGCGTGGCCCGTGCAGGTCTTCCGGTCAAGAAAAGTGAATTGCTGCGCGCCGGCATCAAGGCGCTTGCCGCGATGTCCGACACCGCCCTGCTTGCAGCCGTGGCGGCCGTTCCTGCCATCAAGACAGGGCGTCCCGCCAAGGACTAGCCTCACCCAGGCATGACCTCGAACACGAAGCTGTTCGAGTTCAGTTCGCCCTGGGAAACGCCGAGCAGCGTCAGATAGTTGCCGGCGCCCAGGTCGATCACGGCATTGCCCCACTCGTAGCTCGTCGCGGCCAGCGCCTGTGATGCCGTCGCGATTGCGCTCTTGTTCAGGCCCATCTCCAGCAGGATACGGTCGTCCGCGCCGAAGTCGGTCACGACATCGTCTCCGCTACCCGAGGCGAAGAAAAAGACGTCCGAGCCGGATCCGCCCGACAGGCGGTCGGCACCGGCGCCGCCTTCGATGGTGTCGTCGCCGCCGCGACCGTTTAGAACGTTGTCCAGGTCGTTGCCCTGCAGCCAGTTGTCCAGCTTGTTGCCCTGGCCCTCCACGCCACTGCCCACTAGCACCAGGTCTTCGACGTTCCGGGCCAGGTCGGCGCCTGGCGCGCTGCTGTACACGGTGTCATGACCCGCATCCTCCAGCTCCTCCACGCGATCGGGGCTGCCATCGACAAAGTAGCTGTCATCTCCCTCGCCGCCGCTCAGGGTGTCGCGCCCGCCGCCGCCACGCAGTTCGTTGCCGCCCGAGTTGCCGTCGATCCGGTTGGAACCGGCATTGCCCGTCCCGTCGATGTCGCCGTCACCCAGCAGGATGAGCTTCTCGACGTTGGCACCCAGCGTGTAGGTGATGTAACTGAAGACCGTGTCCTTGCCCTCGCCCACCCGTTCGATGACCTCGTCGCCCACCTCGCGCACGATGAACCTGTCATTGCCAGAGCCACCAGCCATGCTGTCGATGCCCGCGCCGCCATCGATCGTGTCGCGACCGCTGCCACCGTCTAGCGTGTCGCTGCCCACGCCGCCGAGCAGGAAGTCATCGTCGGATGTTCCAGGCATCAATTCGCCCGAATCGAGGTTCAAGCCGATGAGGATAGGGTTGTGATCGCTGGAGCGATAGGCATCGGGCGAATAGAACAGCGCGTCCTGCGTTGTGCTCTTGAACTCGGTGTTGTAGTCCAGCGCGCCCGGCTCCTGCGCATTGATGCCCCACTTGTAGGTGCCCGCCACCTGGCCCGTCAGCGAGTCGCTGGACAAGGCGTGGTCGAGCGAGCCCCACAGGCCGTCGAACGAATAGGAGTAGCCCGTCGACACCTTGTCGTAGCCATTGGCTTCGAGGTAGGTGATGGGGTCTTCCATGCCGTAAGCGTTCAGGTCGCCGATGAGGAGCACATCGGTGTCGGCGGTGCCGGTCGGGTTCGTGGCGAGCCACGCGGTGAGTTGCTGCGCTGCTTCCATCCGCGCCAGGTTGTTGGCGCCCTGCCCGTCACCGATGTCCGGGTCGATGACGCTGCCCTTGGACTTGAAATGATTCACGACCACGGTGAAGACTTCGTCGTCAGCATTCGAGCGGAATGTCTGCGCCACCGGCACGCGATTGCCGTAAGTTGCAGTGAACGCATCCCACGCAGGATCGGTCACGTCAGGCACTGCCGCGCTGCCGACCGGCGTGACGCTGCCCGGCTTGTACACGATGGCGACCATGATCGCGTCATCACCAGCCGTCGGCGAGGGCGCCCCATTGCCGTCGACGTAGGCGCCGGAGATGTAGGCGTACGTTCCCGACCCTGCAATCGCGTTGAGCGCATCGACCAGCGAGTCGATGGCGCTTGTGCCGTCGGCAAAGCCGTTATTCTGCATCTCCATCAGGCCGACGACATCGGCATCGAGCGATAGCAGGTTCGCGACGATCTTGTCCTGCTGGCGATCGAACTCCAGGGCGTTGCTGGCGCCGCGCCCTTCATGCGTCGTGCCGTTGGGGGTCGTGAAACTTGCGGTGCCCAGCGTCGTGAAGTAGTTCAGCACATTGGCCGAAGCAATCGTGATTTCCGCGTTGGCAATGGCATCGGGGATGTCATCCACGGTCGGGCGCGCATCGCCCTGGAAATTGACGGTGCTCGTCGAATGAATGCGGTAGGTCGTCTCGTAGCCCAGCTCGCTGCCACTGACGAATTGATCGACGACGCCGGTCACCGACGTCACCCAGTCACCGGCTCGCAAGGTGTTGGTGGCCGTGAGCGGATTGCCGCCCCGGCCCAGCGTCAAGGGGTCTGGATTCTGTGCGGTGTTGCCGTCATCCAGGATGATCTGGTCGCCCTGCGCCTGCGCAAGCCATGCTGCGTAGCCGCTGGTGCTAGGTGCATTTGTTTCGCTGTAGGTCGGGATCAACTCATCCGAGGTCAGCGTGACCTGGCCGTATCGTCCGAGGTTGAAGTTGTCGGTGACGACGAGCTTGCCGCCATCGGACGCGGAACTGATGCTCACCAGCATGCCTTCCACCGCCTCCCAGTTGACCTGGCTCGCCTGCGGCAGTGTGATGCCGACAGCGGCGGGCAGCATGCTTGTGTCGCCATGATCGGTCAGCACAGAAAACCCGGTCAGCGTCGCCATCTCGGTGACGCCGCTGAACTCGGTGACGGAACCAGTGACGCGCACGATGTCGCCCACCGTGCCCACCGTCAGGCCAGCCGGAACTGTGTTGCCGTAGAAGACGAAGAGGCCCTCGGACGTGGCTGCGTTGCCATCGGCGTCGGCTGCTTCTTCCTGCACATAGAAGCCCTTGAGGTTGGGCATCCACGCGGTCACGACACCTTCAATCGTGACACCGCTCTGGCCCAACAACGCTGACGTCGTGCCCGATCCCTGCACTGCGGAAATCTTCGTGACGAGCACATCGTCGGTCACGATGGTTCCCACTGCCGTAGCCTGGACCAGCGACGCGCCGGAAGCGCCGGAGAGCGTCACGGTGAATGCTTCCGAAGCCTCGATATCGAGTTCGCCTGTCACATTGACCGTGATCGTCTTGACCGTCTCGCTCGCAGCGAAGTTCACTGTGCCCGATGGCAGCGCGCCGCCGAAGTCGGCTGCGTTGACCGCTGCGCCGCTCACAGCCCAGTTTGCCGACGATGTGCCTGACACATCGCCTGCGCGCGTCACCGTGAAGCTGAAAGAACTGGACCCCGAATCACCCTCTGGCTTGCTGGCATCCGCCGCAGCAATCGACATCACAGCCCCGTCGTAGCCTTCGATCCTCACGTCATCGACGCGCCAGAGCGAGGCGCTATCGGCAGCGGTGCCCGATGACGTGTACTGAAACGCAAAGAACACGTTGTTGCCCGCGATCCCCGACAGGTTGATCAGCCCGGAGGGCGTGATGGTTTCGCTGTCCGTCGGCGAAGGCGTGTAGCTCAACTCCGTCCAGGTGGCGGCGCCGGGGGTGCCGCTTCCGCTGTAGTTACCGGACCAGAGCACGCGCAGTTCCGGGTCAGCGCCTGCTGCATCCGCGAAGTTGGTGAACGTGGTGAAGCTCAGGTATTCGACATCGGTCTTCGTGAGGTCGAAGCCGCGCGAGATGAGCCAGTCGTTGGCTGGGGCGGAATCGCCAAAGCCATTGACTTCGGCGGTGCTGGTCGCGGAACTGCGCGTCCAGGTCCGCGCGGCGTCTGCGTCCACGCTGAACACGGTGAAGTCGCCCAGGCCGGCGCTGAACGACTCGGTGTACGCCGGTGTCACGCTCGCGCCTCCAGGTGCGCCGGGCGAGCCGACGTTGCTGCCTGCCGCAAAGCCGCCGAGCTGGCCCGCCACCGCTGCCTTGTAGGTTGCGCCATCCACCGACTGCTCGCTCCAGACAATCGAGGTGGTCGCCGTGGCGCCAGCCGCGATACCCGCATGACCTGCTACCAGCGCATTGCCATCTGCACGCACTGCACCCGAGATCGTCGAACCATCGGAGGCCGTGATCGTCGCCGACTTGTAGCTCAGTGACGCAACCAGCAAGCCGCCCGCGTCAAACACAGCCACGGCGTCGCCGGGCGATCCGCCCAAGCCCGGACCACCGGTCGCAACGACCTTGATTCCATCGGGCAGGCTACCCCAGCTGGTCCTGAATGCGGCAGCGTCGGCCGTGTTGACCACGATCATCTTCTCGCCGGCTGCGAGCGTTGTGCCAGAAGCGAATGAAGCAGCGGCTGCGTCGTTGAAATTGGCGCTGTCGTCATCCCACTTCCAGCCTGTGAGGTCGATGGGCGTCGTGCCGTAGTTGTAGAGCTCAAAGAAATCACCGCCAGCCGAATTCGAATTGAGTTCGGTGATGAGCAGCCTCGGCGGCGGGCTCGTGGTGAAGTTGAAGCTGGTGTTGGCCAGGCCGGTCCATGCATTGCCCGAGTGGTCCACCACGGCGCCGTTGTCCGCGTGGACGTAGTAGGCGGTGGTCGACAGCAGGTTCGCAGACGGATTGATCGTGACCGTGTTGTAGTTGAACGCCACATTCGCCGCATTCACCGAAATCGTTTCGACGATGCTGTCATCAACGGCCTTGCGGATCACGAAGTTGCCCGCACCACGCACCACGCCCTCGTCGAACTGCAGCACGATATTGGCTGCAACACCGACTGTCTCGGAGCCCGCGGAAGGACTCGTGCCTGCGAGCACTGGCGCCGCTGTATCCGTGACGTTCGCGCCGAGCGTGACCCAGTTGCCCAGGAACTGCTGCAGGCCCGGTGCGAGATCCTTGGAGACCAGCGTCTGCCCGGCCCAGATCGTGTCGCCGTTGTCCTGCAACAGTTGCACGAGCGTGCCCTGGGCCGTGCTCTGCACTTCCACGATGGACTCGAAGCTGCCGCCTGTCGTGTCGCGCAGCGCATCGAGGTTGACATCCAGTTGCGTCGCCGTGGTGCTGGCGCCGTCCCAGCGGAAAATGCGAAAGTCATTCGTGACCAGGGACGTCGCGCCGGCAGCCGGTCCGGCAACGATCAGGTAATCGCCACCGGTCGCGGCCTTTTCGATGGAGCGGATGCCCCGGCCGCCCAGATCCAGTTCGAAAGGCGCGCCGAATACCGGCGATCCTTCCAGCAGGCCCGCGACGTTGACCGGCACGATGAGGGCATCGGTGCGTGCCACACCGTCAGCCTGCGGTGCGCGAAATGAGATGAACAGTTGCGTGCCATCCTGAGACGCCGTGAGGCCTTCGATCGAGAACCCGTTCACGCCTTCGGGCACCACACCCGCTGCAGCGGAGGCCGTGAAGCCGAAGTGATTGGCGCCAAGCGAGTGCGCGTTGGTGCTGTCCCAGGCGGCCAGCGCTGCTTCGAGGCCCGTGAATTTGCCGACGTAGTCGAACTGCGTGGCTGCCCCGGTGCCGCTGACATTCACGGCGAAGATCGCCTCACGTGCGTTGTCTTCCCCACCCGACTTGGTGTTGCTGTGCGAGCCGGTGAAGTACAGCGTGTCGCCAATGCGGGTGCCGCCTTCCAGGTCCAGTTCGCCAGCCAGCAACGGGCCGTTGGTTTCGTAGCTCCATTCGGCAACGGCGGGGCCGCCTGCACGTGGGTAAATGCGAAGAACATTCGCCTCGTCATCGGCCACTACCATCCAGTTGGCATCGAGCGCAAGGGCTGTCGACGCGTCCGAGCTACCTTCAGTCGTGCCGGGGTTCGGCGTGAACGTCTGCACAGCAGGCAGGACACTTTGCGCCACGCTGGTCACGCTGATGTCGTCGATACCGATCCATTCATCACTGCCGGTCGCGTTGGTCGTGATGATGCGAACTTCGACTTGCCCCTGCCCATTCACTTCCGCCGGCAGGACGACAGAAATGCTGTTCGTCTGGGTTGCAAGGCTGGGGCCGGTGGTCGCGTCGGCCACATAGGCAGCAGGCACGTTGACGAAAGAACCCGTGCCGCCAATTCGGTACTGCAATGCGACCTGCTGCACGGCGTTGTCTGCAGCGCCATCCACATCACGAAGCAGATAGCTCACGGTGACGCTCTCTCGTCCAGTCGCATTGAGATAGATCACCAGGTTGGGCGCATCGGCCGTGCCCGATCCCTGCAAGGCGACCACCGGATTGGTAATCGCGAACTCTGCGACGCCGCCCGAGGTCAACGTGTTGGGATTGGTCTGGTTCGCAATCACGTCAACCGTCACCATGGCCGCTGTCACGACCTGCGCATTGACATCGGCCGGAGAGCCGGCGTCGTAGTCACCGAGGTAGCCAATGATGGAGGGCACACCTGCCCACGAATCATTGGTGGTGATCAGTGCGGCGTTGGTCCAGTCCTGGCTGAAGTTGCCGGATGCGAGGTCGAAGTAATCTGCGGACAAGTCTTTTCTCCTTGGTGAATTCGTGCGGCGACAAATGCATCGCCGGCGCACCGAACCATAGGAGAGTTGTGTGACAGTACGCAGTCATTCGCGGACACCATGCGTGCCAAAAAAAAATGCCCTGACCGATGGATCAGGGCATGAAAGATCGGTAGGCCGATCTGGAGACGAGGATGAAGGCTAACGCCTCAACATGTCATCTCCACGACACGGGAATCATTGCCTGCCCGCCTGCTGCAGTTCGCGCAGTTGCCACGACACGTCAAAGAGTTTTGCCTTGCTCATGTAGTAACGGTCGAGCCGCCAATCACGAAGCAGGTCGATGGCCAGGTCGAAGTGTTCCGGGCTGAGCGAGTAAAGATCATTGAGCTTGAAAGTGCCCTCGGTCTCCAGCGACAAAACAAGTCTTGCCAGAATCCGGGCAGCCGGCTCGTCCGGACTGGTTTCGATGAAGCGTCGAGCTGATTTGATGGTTCTCATTGAACAGTTCCCGGTTTGTCTGTCGCCAGTCGGATGGTGAGACGGTTGCGCCCACCGCAGCGCGCATAGGCAACCGACTGCGCGAACTTCCGAACGAGTATGAGGCCAAGCCCGCCCGGCACTGCTTCTTGCAATGATGCAGGCCGCGCAGGTTCGCGCGCCCTTGTGGGATCGAAGGCGATGCCGTCGTCCGAGATCACCAGCGCGAGCTGCGAGTCGTCCAGCTCGATCCCGATTTCGACCTCATGCTCGAGGTCGTCATCGAAGGCGTGCCACGCCAGGTTGACGAAGGTTTCCTCTATGACCAGTTCGACCTTGAAGATGGTCGCCGCATCCACGCCCGAATCGGCAAGGAATCTCAGTATGGCCTCGCGGACAGCGCCGCTTTCGTCGCGGCCGCGGGAGACCTTCTGGCGCAGCGCAAAGGCCTGCATTACATGCGTCACGCCGCAGCGGCAAGCCGTGCCAACGCTTCTTCCTGGGTGGCTACAACCGGCACGACCTGGTCCAGCGCGACGTGCTCCAGCACGGTCTGCACCATCTCCGAAGCGCCGAACAGGACCATTCGACCGCCCTTCTGGTTCAAGGCGCGCGCGCTCGTGATGAAAAGGCGTATGCCCATCGACGCGAGGAAGCTGATACCCGACAGGTCGACCGCGGTGTCCTTGCCCCTGGCAACGACCGCTGCTGAAAAACGGGTTTCGCCCTGGTCGACTCCGGCCGAATCAAGCCGGCCACGCAACCTCACGACATTCACTGGCGCCGAACCCTCGTCAACTTCGATTTCCATACGTTCTCCTGGAGGCCAACTCAGCCTATGTCCGTGGTGTTACGAAAATGTGACAACCACCATTGAAAAATCATCGTCCAGCGGGCCGGGTCGCGCGGCGTCGCGGACCTTGCGGTACAGCCTTTGCGATTCGGTGACCCCGGCT
Source organism: Pseudomonadota bacterium (assembly GCA_040386635.1). GTDB lineage: Bacteria > Pseudomonadota > Gammaproteobacteria > Burkholderiales > Burkholderiaceae_C > Ramlibacter. The sequence continues at coordinate 1,334 of JAZKFD010000240.1, read as the reverse complement.
TCGGGTTGCGCCTGCAGCAACGGGATGATGTCCTCAAGGGCCCATTGCGTGCCATCGCGTGTCACGATCTCGAACACACCGTCGCTGAAGACGTAGAGTCGCGCGCCGGGCGATATCTCGACGCGCGCAGCGCTGAACCGCGCGGCGGGCGTTGCGCCGATGATCAGGCTGCGCGTCTTCAGGGCCGCCAGCGTCGGGGTTCCAGGTGTTGCGAGGTAGGCGGGGTGATGCCCGCCGGAAGCATAGACCAGCGACCGGCTCACGGTGTCGTAGACGCCGTACCAGATCGAGAAGTACATGCCGTCATGGCTTTCCATCTGGAACATGGCGTTCAGGCTCGCCAGCACCTGCGCGGGGTCCGAGAAATCGGTGGAAGGCAGCGCGCGCTGCCTCATCACGTTCATCACGGAGACGCTGTGCATCGCGGCCCCGACGCCATGGCCGGAGACATCGATCAGGTAAGCCGCCAGCAGCCCACCTCCCAGGTCCAGATAACCGAATGCATCGCCACCGAGCTGCGTGGAAGGCTCATAGACCCAGTCGGTGAGCACCGGCCCGCTGCTGATCGGCGGTGGCAACAGGGACTGAACATAGTGCCTTGCCTTTTCGAGGTCACGGCCGAGTTCCTGCGCCTTGTGTGCCTCGCCCTTGAAAAGCCATTCGTGCCTGAACACATGGCGCCCGATCTGCAGCAGCGCGCCACTGGCAAGACGCGCCGCGCCCTCGATCCGCCTGCCTTCGACATAACATCCGTTGGTGGAGCGCAGGTCGGTGACGAGCGCCTCTACGTCGGAAGGCACTGCACTGATCTCGCAATGCTGGCCGGACGCCTCGGTATCGGGCACCACGAAATCACACGACAGGGCCCGGCCAAATCGCAGCGGCGTGGATTGCAGACGAATGCGCTCGCCTGCCCGCGCGCCCTCGACCACCACCAGGTAATGCTCGCGCTCCTCCACAGGCGCTGCCGGGCTCTGGAAGGCCCCGGTCATGAATACGCGGGTGCGATTCATGTCGCCGCTGGAGTCTTCGCTCAATATCTTTCTCCTAGATCGTCTCGGGCGATTGCACGGCGACCAGTATCGTCTGGCCATGCCCATCGCGCTCGCGCGTTCGAAACCACCACACAGCGCCTTTTCGCACCGGGCAGGACGGCAGCTGGAAGCCCATGAGGTGAGCAATCGTTTCGCCCAGCACCGGCTGGTGACCCACGATCAGCACGGCTTGCCTCGCGTCCGGCCACTGCGCAGTTTCCAGGATGTCTTTGACCGTGGCTTCAGGTGCAAGTTCGTTGCGCACCTTGAACTTGCGGCCCAGCGCAATGGCAGTCTGCT
>JAZKFD010000239.1:0-12443 GCA_040386635.1 Pseudomonadota bacterium | reverse complement strand
GCCAGGCCTTGCCCGTCGGGAAAATGCGTAGTTGGTCCAGCTTCAGTTGCTCTACGGCTGCGCGTGCCAGCGTGACATGCGCCACATGGGGTGGATCGAAGGCTCCACCAAACATGCCGATGCGGCGGCGGGGAATCAAATCCAGTCCCTTCGCACCAGGAATTTTCGGTAGAGATCGTCTTCCGGCGTCTCGGGACGCGTCTCGTGCTGGTACGCCCAGCGCGCTTCGGGCGGCATCGACATCAGGATCGACTCGGTGCGCCCTCCCGATTGCAGTCCGAAGTGGGTCCCACGATCCCAGACGAGGTTGAATTCAACATAGCGTCCCCGCCGGTACAGCTGGAAATCGCGCTCGCGCGAGCCATGCTGTGTGTTCTTGCGGCGGTTCAGGATCGGCTCGTACGCCAGGATGAAGGCATCCCCCACCGATTGCATGAGCGCAAAGCCGTTGTCGAACCCACCTTCAGCGAAATCGTCAAAGAAAATGCCACCGATGCCACGCTGCTCGTTTCGGTGCTTCAGATAGAAATACTCGTCGCACCACTGCTTGAAGCGCGGGTACTTATCCTGGCCGAAGGGCTCGACCGCGTTTCTGCACACCTGGTGGAAGAACTGTGCGTCTTCCTCGAAGCCGTAGTAGGGCGTCAGGTCCATGCCGCCGCCAAACCAGAAGACGGGCTGCCCATCCTGGGGCGAGGCCATCAACATCCGCACGTTCATGTGCACCGTGGGCGCGTACGGATTGCGCGGGTGAAACACGAGCGAACACCCCAGCGCCTCGAAAGAAGCACCGACCAGCTCCGGCCGGTTGTGCGTGGCCGACGCGGGAAGGCGCGGCCCGACGACATGCGAAAACCCGCAGCCCCCGCGCTCCAGAACCTCGCCGCCTTCCAGGATGCAGGTGATGCCGTCGCCCTGCAGCGGCTCGCCCGCATCCTTGGTCCACTCGTCTTTAAGGAACGTGCCCCCATCGATCTGGCCGAAGGTCGTGACAATCCGATCCTGCAAGCCCACCAGGTATTGGCGCACCCCATCGACGTTGGTCATCAGATCGCTTTCAATTGCGGATGGCGCGATGGCCGATGTCGCGGCGGTACTGGGCCCCGTCGAATGAAATTCCATCGGCCGTGTCGTAAGCAAGCTGTTGGGCTGCCTTGACCGAATCGGCCAGCGCGGTCACGCACAGCACCCGTCCGCCGGAAGTGACGGTGGCGTTGCCCTGGGCTGCCGTTCCCGCATGAAACACGACGACTTCTTCCGTGGGTTTGGGCAGCCCCGTGATCAGGTCGCCCTTGCGCGGCGAATGCGGATAACCGGCCGCAGCCATCACAACGCCCAGCGCCGTGCGGCGGTCCCATTGCAGCTCGACCTGGTCGAGCGTGCCGGAGGTCGCGGCCATCATCACGTCGTAGAGGTCGGTCTTCAGGCGCATCATGATCGGCTGCGTCTCGGGATCGCCCATCCGGCAGTTGAATTCGAGCGTCTTGGGGCGGCCCTGCGCGTCGATCATCAGGCCGGCATAGAGAAAGCCGGTGAACGGGATACCGTCCTTTTCCATGCCCTTGACCGTCGGCAGGATGATCTCGCGCATGGCGCGGGCGTGTACATCCGGCGTGACGATGGGCGCAGGGGAATACGCGCCCATGCCGCCGGTGTTGGGCCCCTGGTCATTGTCGAGCAGGCGCTTGTGGTCCTGCGAAGTGGCCAGCGCAGCGACATTCCTGCCGTCGCACATCACGATGAAGCTGGCTTCTTCGCCTTGCAGGAACTCCTCGATCACGACCCTGGCGCCGCCATCGTTGTGGGTAACACCCAGCTTGTTGTCCACCAGCATGAAATCAACGGCTTCGTGCGCCTCGGCCGCCGTCATCGCAACGACAACGCCCTTGCCCGCAGCGAGTCCGTCGGCCTTCACGACGATGGGCGCGCCCTTCTGGTCGATGTACGCATGAGCCGCGACCGGATCGGAGAAGGTCTCGTACTCGGCCGTCGGAATGCCGTGGCGCTTCATGAAGGCCTTGGAAAAAGCCTTGGAGCTCTCGAGCTGGGCGGCCTGCTTCGTGGGTCCGAAGATCCGAAGGCCATGGGCCCGGAATTCATCCACCACACCTGCCGCAAGCGGGCCTTCGGGGCCGACGACCGTCAGCTGGATCTTGTTGTCTTCAGCCCATTTGCGCAGCGCGACCACATCAGTGATGTCAACGTTTTCCAGGCGCGAATCGAGCACCGTACCGCCGTTGCCCGGCGCGACATACACAGCCTGCAGCTTGGGCGACTGGGCGAGCTTCCAGGCGAGCGCATGTTCGCGGCCGCCGCCTCCAATGACAAGGACTTTCATTCCTGGATTTCCGCGTTATGGAAGACCGCCTGAACGTCATCGAGATCTTCGATCACGTCCAGCAGCTTCTGCATGCGGGTGGCGTCGTCGCCGGTCAGCTCGATCGTGCTTTCCGGCCGCATCGTCACTTCGGCGATCTCCGGCTTGAGGCCGGCTGCTTCCAGCGCGTTCCTGACGGCTTCGAACTCGCCCGGCGGCGTGAGCACTTCGATGGCGCCGTCGTCGCCGGTGATGACGTCATCGGCGCCGGCCTCCAGGGCGATTTCCATCACCTTGTCTTCGCTGGTGCCAGGAGCCAGGATCAGCTGGCCGACATTTTTGAACTGGAACGACACCGAGCCGTTGGTGCCCATGTTGCCGCCGTACTTGCTGAAGGCGTGCCGCACTTCTGCCACGGTGCGCACATGGTTGTCGGTCATGGTGTCAACGATGATCGCGGCGCCACCGATGCCGTAGCCTTCGTACCGGATTTCCTCGTAGTTCACGCCTTCGAGATTGCCAGTGGCCTTGTCGATGTTGCGCTTGACCGTGTCGGCAGGCAGATTGACCGCCTTGGCCTTTTCGACCGCCAGGCGAAGCCGGGGGTTGATGGCCAGGTCGCCGCCGCCCAATCGCGCGGCAACCATGATTTCACGGATGACCCGGGTCCAGATCTTGCCGCGCTTTTCGTCCTGGCGGCCCTTGCGATGCTGGATGTTCGCCCATTTGCTGTGTCCGGCCACTGATGAAATCCTTCTTGCTGCGGTGCAGTTGATATATTGTGCAATCGAACATTTTAGTTTGGGACACCATGGCCAACCCCCTGCTGATCGCGAAGAACCGCGAAACACATTGCGAATTGCTACCTGCGCTCGCCAACCGGCACGGCCTGATCACCGGGGCCACGGGCACCGGCAAGACGGTTTCCCTGCAAACACTGGCCGAAAACTTCTCGAAAATCGGTGTGCCGGTCTTCATGGCCGATGTCAAGGGCGATCTCACCGGCATCAGCCAGACCGGGACCATCGGCGAAAAGCTCGCGGGCATCATCAAGGAACGTGGCCTGCCCACCCCCGAACCCTTCGCTGCGCCCGTCACCCTCTGGGACGTCTTCGGAGAGAACGGCCACCCGGTCCGCGCCACCGTCTCCGACATGGGCCCGCTGCTGCTGGGCCGGATGCTAGGCCTGAACGAAACGCAGGCGGGGGTCATCAACCTGGTCTTCAAGATCGCCGACGACAACGGGCTCCTGCTGCTCGATTTGAAAGACCTGCGCTCGATGCTGCAGTATGTCGGCGACAACGCAGGCGAATTCCGCACCAGCTACGGCAACATCAGCGCCGCCAGCATCGGCATCATCCAGCGGGGCTTGCTGCAAATCGAGTCGCAGGGCGGCGAGAACTTCTTTGGCGAACCGATGCTCGACATCCAGGACTTCCTGCAGACCGACGAGAAAGGGCGCGGCGTGGTGAACATCCTCACCGCCGACCGTCTGATGAATTCGCCCCGGCTTTATGCCACCTTCCTGCTGTGGATGTTGTCCGAGCTGTTCGAGCAACTTCCTGAAATCGGTGACCCGGACAAACCCAAGCTTGTATTTTTCTTTGACGAAGCGCACCTGCTGTTCGACGAAGCGCCCAAGGTGCTGATCGAACGCATCGAACTGGTCGTGCGGCTGGTCCGATCCAAGGGGGTCGGAGTTTATTTCGTGACCCAGAACCCGCTGGATATCCCCGACAGCGTGCTCGCCCAACTGGGCAACCGGGTGCAGCACGCCCTGCGCGCCTACACCCCGCGCGACCAGAAGGCCGTGAAGGCAACTGCCCAGACCATGCGGCAAAAACCGGGTCTGGATATCGAAACGGCGATCACCGAACTGGCGGTCGGCGAGGGGCTGCTGAGCTTTCTGGATTCCAAGGGCCGTCCCAGCGTCACCGAGCGCGCGTATGTGCTGCCGCCGGGCAGCCAGATCGGGCCGATCACACCCGAGCAGCGCAAGGCCCTGATTGCGAACTCCATCGTTGCAGGCGTGTACGAAAAAACCGTGGACCGCGAATCGGCTCATGAAAAACTGCAGGCCCGCGCAGCGACGGCGACTGCCTCGGGAACGCCCGCCATGCCGGCGGGCGCTGGTGCCGGTGGCGCCGGTGGTGCGGCCGCACCGGCCGGCGGCGGCCTGCTCGACGGATTGAAGGATGCGGTATTCGGCTCCGTCGGCCCTCGTGGCGGCGTGCGCGAGGGCCTGGCGCAGAGCATGGCGAAATCGGCGGTGCGCAGCATCGGTAGCGCCGTCGGGCGCGAGATCATGCGCGGGGTGCTGGGTGGCATCCTCGGCACGAAGCGCCGGTAGGATGCCGATGAGGTCTTCTCGCCGACATCTGGAATACCACCGCACCGACCGGATCGGCTGGCTGCGAGCTGCGGTGCTGGGCGCCAACGATGGCATCGTCTCCACGGCGAGCTTGCTGGTCGGGGTGGCGGCCGCTAACGCAAGCGCATCCAATCTCATGATGACCGGCGTTGCGGGCCTTGTGGCCGGCGCGATGTCGATGGCCGCGGGCGAGTATGTCTCGGTTTATTCCCAGACCGACACCGAAGAAGCCGACCTGTCCAAAGAGCGCGCTGAACTGGTCGCCGACCCTGCAGCCGAGCTGCGGGAACTGACTGCCATCTACGTGGGAAGGGGCCTGCAGCCTGACCTGGCGGCGCAGGTGGCTGCGCAGTTGACCAGCCACGACGCCCTCGGCGCCCATGCTCGTGACGAACTGGGGATCACCGGCACCAACCAGGCACGGCCGGTGCAGGCAGCCCTGTCATCGGCAGCGAGCTTTGCAGCGGGTGCGGCGCTGCCGCTGGCAGTGGTTGTAATTGCTCCAGCCAGTGGACTTATTTACTCGATTGGTGCGACTTCGCTGGTTTTCCTGGCGGTGCTCGGCGCTGCCGCAGCAAAAGCCGGCGGCGCCAGCCCGGTAACGGGGGCGGCGCGGGTGACATTCTGGGGTGCGCTGGCCATGGCGGTCACCGCCGCAGTGGGAGCGCTGTTCGGCACGGTGGTTTGAGGGTCGGGATGCACGCCAGCGAGCCATTTCGTTCCACGCTGTCGTGGTTGATATGCCGATGATCTTATCGGCCGGATCGCTCAGTTTTTTGGTCGCAAAGGCGTACATTGACGTCTTTACCGATCCCGACTCATGCCCGATTCAACAACGCCCATCCAATCGGCCGCACCAGGCACCCTGCCCCGCCATATCCGGCTGACCTCGCACGCGTCAGGTCACGGCTCCCTGCCGATCCGCTGGGACGCGCCCACGCCGCAGGAGCGAGGACCCGTCGTCGGCACCACGACGACCCGCGCCCACCGCAACGTCATCGGAACGCACAGCGGCTCCTACAGTGTGTATCGCGCGCTTGCGGTGGCCGCGGGCGCGCTCAAGCGCGAGCATCGCGCCGACCTCACCAACACGGCTCCGACCGACGTCATCGGGCCCTACCCGCAGTGGAGCGAACCCGGCAAGATCGTGAGCCTGGACCCGTGGGGCGCCATCGTCGCCGATGTGTATCGCGAGGAGCTTGCGCAGGGCTACGACATCCGTCCGACCATTGCCGTGACCCAGGCCCATGTGATCCTTCCGGAAGTGATCGAAGGCCTGCTGGCGGGCCGCCTGAAAGCCGACGGCAAGATCCTCACGGCCACCGGCGCGGCCATGGTGACAAAAGCGGCGATCGAGCCGGTGTGGTGGCTGCCGGGAGTGGCCGCCCGGTTCAAGTGCTCCGAAACCGATTTGCGCCGCGTGCTCTTTGAAGAAACCGGCGGCATGTACCCTGAACTCGTCACGCGCAGCGACCTCGAAGTTTTCCTGCCGCCCATCGGCGGGCAGACCATCTACATCTTCGGCAATCCCCGCGACCTGGCCAATCCCGAGGTCGAACTCACGGCGCGCGTTCATGACGAATGCAATGGTTCGGACGTGTTCGGCTCGGATATCTGCACCTGCCGGCCCTACCTCACCCACGCGATCGAGGAGTGCATCCAGGCTTCGCAACGCGGCGGCGTGGGCCTGGTCGCATATTCGCGCAAGGAAGGACGCGCCCTGGGCGAGGTGACCAAGTTCCTGGTTTACAACGCCCGCAAGCGGCAGGTCGGCGGCGACACCGCAGACCAGTACTTCGCGCGCACCGAATGCGTGGCAGGCGTGCAGGACATGCGCTTCCAGGAGCTGATGCCCGACGTGCTGCATTGGCTGGGCGTACGCAAGATTCACCGGCTGGTCTCCATGAGCAACATGAAGTTCGACGCGATCACGGGCTCGGGCATCGAGATCGGCGAACGAGTCAACATTCCCGATTCGCTCATCCCCCTGGATGCGCGGGTCGAGATGGACGCCAAGGTCGCAGCCGGCTACTTCACCACCGGCTCGGTTCCCGATTCCGAAGAACTGAAAAAGGCCAAGGGCCGGGGGCTCGAATGAACCCGCCCACCTCCGGACACGACACCAGCGACGCCGCTGGGGCAGCAGCCGCACTGCGAACAACGGCCGCCATTCGCGAGCGCTCTCGCCAGTTGCTGACGCGGGCGCGTCACGGCGAATCGTCCTGGTTCATCGTGGATGACGGTTTCCTGGGCACTGCAGCCAGCGCAATCGTCGATGCGACCCGATCGCGCTATCCGAAGCTGCACGTTCCGGTTCACAGCCGCTGGCGGCACTTCGAAGCCGGGGGCATCGACCGCAAGGCGCAGCTGGACCGGTTGATGGCAGGCCTGTCCGACGGATCGCGGGCCCACGCCATGATCGACCTGACGGTGATCAGCGTGTTGCTCGATGCAGGCGCCGGCGCCGGCTGGAAATACGTGGAGCCCTCCACAGGCAGGACCTTGACGCGCTCCGAAGGCCTGGGTGTTGCGAGCTTCCATGCGTTCACGGCAGGGCTTTTTTCCAGCGACAAGGCCCGCATGCTGCAGGCCGATTCCGAGGGCCTGCGTGCCCTGCAGGCCGCTCACCTGGCTGCCGCGTTCCAGGTCAGCGCATCCAATCCGCTTGTCGGCATCGAAGAGCGGGCCATCCTTTTGCGGCGGCTGGGCGAAGTGATGGCGCAGCAGCCTGAAGTGTTCGGGCAAGACGGCCGGCCCGGCGGCATGTTCGACATGCTGGTCAGCCCTTTCGGCCACGGCGTGCCGCACACGGCGGACGTGGCCGCGCACGACATTCTTTCGCTGCTGCTTGCATCGCTTTCGGACATCTGGCCGGCGTCCAACGCGATCCGCAATGTGCCGCTGGGCGATTGCTGGCGCCATGCGGCGGCGCGCGGCGAGGGCCTGACCGACGGCTGGGTACCTTTTCACAAGCTCTCGCAATGGCTCACCTACTCCCTGCTGGAGCCGTTCGAATGGTCGGGCGTGAAGGTCAAGGGCGTGGACGCGCTGACGGCCCTGCCCGAGTACCGAAACGGCGGTCTGATGATGGACAGCAATCTCGTGCAGCTGCGCGACGACAAGGCGGGCGCACAAGTCTGGCAGACGGGCGACGAAATCATCGTGGAATGGCGTGCGCTAACCGTCGCGCTGATGGATGAGCTCGCTTTTTCGGTTCGCGAGCAGCTACGATTGAACGAGTCGCAAATGCCCCTGGCCCGCGTGCTGGAAGGCGGCAGCTGGGCCGCGGGCCGCGAGCTGGCGCAGTGCTTGCGAGGTGGCCTGCCGCCGCTGCAGGTTGCAACCGATGGAACCGTTTTTTAAATACCTTCAATGACCAATGTCCACCTGATCGATCACCCGCTGGTTCAGCACAAGCTGACCCTGATGCGCAAGAAGGAAGCCAGCACCAACAGCTTCAGGCGCCTGCTCAACGAGCTTTCCATGCTGATGGCCTATGAAGTCACCCGGGACATGGCCATGCAGGACGTCGAGATCGAAACGCCGCTCGAGACGATGACGGCCCGGGTCATCGACGGCAAGAAGCTCGTTTTCGTCTCCATCCTGCGCGCCGGCACCGGCATCCTGGACGGCATGCTGAGCGTGGTGCCCGGTGCGCGGGTGGGTCACATCGGCCTGTATCGCGACCCCAAGACACTGACAGCGGTCGAGTACTACTTCAAGATGCCCCACAACATGCAGGACCGCGATGTCGTGGTGGTCGATCCGATGCTCGCTACCGGCAACTCGGCCATAGCCGCGGTCGAGCGCCTGAAAGAGCTGTCGCCCAAATCCATCAAGTTCGTGTGCCTGCTGACCTGCCCTGAAGGCATCCGCGCCTTCCACGGCTCGCATCCCGACGTGCCGATCTTCACCGCAGCGATCGACCGGGAACTCAATGACCACGGTTACATCCTGCCGGGGCTGGGCGATGCGGGCGACCGGATTTTCGGAACTAAATGAATTTCATACGGACACTCGTGCTCACGCTGGTGAGCACGTCGGCTCTTGCCGCCCCCTTCACACCCAAAGCCGACACCGACGTCGTCGAACGCCTGCCCTTCTCCACTTCAGACCCTTCGTTTCGCCGAGTGGAGTCGCTGCGCAAGCAGCTTGTCGCACAGCCCGACGACGCAGCGCTTCGAATCGAGATCGCGCGCCGCTATTTCGACCTGGCGATGGCGCAGGGTGACCCGCGCTATGTCGGATACGCATCAGCCACGCTGGCGCCCATCTCGAAATCGGCGGCCAACAACTGGCAATACTGGCTGGCCCTGGGCCTGATCCAGCAGTACAGCCACGACTTCGAAGGCGCCATCCAGAGCCTCAACAAGGCCAGCGAGCTCGACCCCGGCGCCCCTGACCCTATCACCTGGCGCGCCGCCATCCACATGGTGCAGGCCGACTATCCGCGGGCGCTGGCCGAATGCACGCGGCTCGTCCCGCTGACGCAACCCGTTCAGGCGCAAGGCTGCACGTCGTATGTGCTCGCCACCACCGGACGACTGGCTGCCGCCTACGAAGCGCTCTCCGCTGCATTTGGCGACGGTGCGGGCCAGCCACCCGAGTTCGCGTTATGGATTCGCACGCGACTGGCCGAAATGGCGGCGCGCCTGCGAAAGATGGACGATGCGCAAACACACTATGAAAAGGCGCTCGCCCTTGGCGTCACCGATCAGTTTCTCCTGGCCTCCTATGCCGACTTCCTGCTGATGCAGAACAAGCCCGCCGAAGTGATCAAGCTGCTGGCCGACTGGGAGCGCTCCGATGTGCTGCTGCTGCGGCTTGCGCTGGCCGGCAAGGCGACGCGCGACGCCAGGGCATCGCGGTGGGCCAATGCCCTGCGGGACCGTTTCACCGAGGCGGCCCGCCGGGGTGACGGCCTGCATGAACAGGAAGCCGCACGCTTCGAGCTCGATATTGAAGGCAGCCCCACACGGGCGCTGAGCTATGCAACCAAGAATTACCTGTCCCAAAAGGAGCCACGCGACGCCGAGATCCTGATGCGCGCCGCCCTGGCTGCGAACAGCGCGAAGTCGGCGCAGCCTGCCCTTGACTGGCTGCGCACCAGCAAGTACGAAGACAGGGCCTTCGCCGCCATGGCCGATAAGCTGGTCGCAGGGGGCGCATCGCGATGAGGCGGTTTTTCACCCATGTCTTGATGCTCGTTGTTGCGACCCTGGTGCATGGCGCTGCGCTGGCGCATAAACCGAGCGACAGCTACCTCAGCCTGCGCGCCTCACCCAACAGCGAGGACGTCAGGGTCCGCTGGGACATTGCCTTGCGCGACCTCGACTACGTGCTGGAACTCGATCGCGATGGCAACGGCGAACTGACCTGGGGCGAGGTGCGTACGCGGGGGGACGACATCACCCGGTATGCCACCCGGCATCTGGCGCTGACGTCCGATGGCAGGGTCTGCCAATGGCAGCCTCCTGAGCCTATGCAACTGGACAAACACAGCGATGGCACGTATGCCGTCCTCACGATGAATGCCAGGTGCGATTCAGACAAGCTGCGCGAGTTGAAGCTGCGGTATTCACTCCTGTTCGATGTCGATCCGTCTCATCGCGGCCTGGTCAAATGGCAGCCGACGGCCGGCGACTCATCGCAGGCCCTGGTTTTTTCAAGCACGTCTGCTGAACAGGTGCTGGGCTTGCAGCCGCAGGGGCCGTGGAGCACGCTGCGCCAGTACCTGCAAGATGGCGTCTGGCACATCTGGATCGGCTTCGACCACATCCTTTTCCTGCTTGCGCTGCTGCTGCCGGCGGTCCTGGTCAGGCGCGAAGGCCAGATTGAGGCGGCGCCCCGCTTCGGTGGCGCGTTGATCGAAGTGGTCAAGGTGGTGACGGCGTTCACCGTTGCACACTCGATCACGCTCACGCTGGCGGCACTGGAGGTGATCTCGCTACCGTCGCGCGTCGTGGAGTCGGCCATCGCGCTATCGGTCATCGTTGCTGCGTTGAACAACCTGCGCGGCGGCGTTGACAGCAGGCGATGGATCATGGCGTTTGCGTTCGGCCTGCTGCACGGTTTCGGTTTTGCCTCGGTGCTGGCCGACCTCGGACTGCCGCAGGACGCGTTGTTGCTCGCCCTGATCGGGTTCAATGTCGGCGTCGAAATCGGACAGCTCGCGATCGTCGCGGTCTTCCTGCCCCTGGCATTTGCCCTGCGCAAGACGGCGTTCTATCGGATCGGGGTGCTCAAGGTCGGATCGATCCTGGTTGCGCTGATTGCGTTGTGGTGGTTCATCCAGCGCGCCTTCGATATCCAGGGTGGGCCGTTCTGATGCCGATGCTCGACCTTCTCATCACCAACGCAAACCTTCCGGACGGACGCACGAACATGGCGATCGCCGTTGCGGGCGGCAAGATCGTGGAGGTGGCCGAAGCGCTCGACGCGCCATCTCACGAACGCATGGACGCGCAGGCCTGCCTTGTCACCGCACCCTTTTGCGATCCACATTTCCACATGGACGCGACGCTCTCATACGGCAATCCGCGGGTCAACGAAAGCGGAACGCTCCTCGAAGGCATCGCACTTTGGGGCGAACTCAAACCCAGCCTGACCCAGGACGCCATCATCGAACGCGCCCTCGCCTATTGCGACTGGGCCGTTGCACGCGGCTTGCTGGCCATTCGCAGCCACGTTGACACGAGCGATCCGGGCCTGCTGGCCGTGGAGGCTCTGCTCGAAGTCAGGAAACGCGTCGCCGGCTATATCGACCTGCAGCTCGTTGCTTTCCCGCAGGACGGCGTGCTTCGCAGCGTTGGCGGTGTGGATAACCTCAAGCGCGCGCTCGATCTGGGCGTCGATATCGTGGGCGGCATTCCGCACTTCGAGCGCACCATGAACGAAGGTGCCGCCAGCTTGAAGCTTCTGTGCGAAATCGCAGCCGAGCGGGGCAAACTGGTGGACATGCACTGCGACGAGAGCGACGATCCGATGTCGCGTCACATCGAGACGCTCGCGTTCGAGGCACAGCGTCTGGGGTTGCAGGGCCGTGTGAACGGCAGCCACTGCACTTCCATGCACAGCATGGACAATTACTACGTCAGCAAGCTGATTCCGCTCATCGCACAAAGCGGCGTGAGCATCATCGCCAACCCGCTGATCAACATCACGCTGCAGGGCCGTCACGATACCTATCCCAGGCGCCGCGGCATGACGCGCGTGCCCGAGCTGATGGCCGCCGGCGTCGATGTCGCTTTTGGGGGCGATTGCGTGATGGATCCCTGGTATTCAATGGGTTCAGCCGACATGCTCGAAGTTGCGCACATGGGCCTGCACGTGGCACAGATGACCAGCCAGGCGGGCATCCGGGCCTGCTTCGATGCGGTGACGGGCAATGCGGCAAAAATCATGCACCTCGGCGGCTACGGCCTGGAGGCAGGCTGCGATGCCAGCTTCGTGATTCTCCAGGCGCGCGATGCGATGGAGGCCATTCGCCTGCGCGCAAACCGGCTCAAGGTGTTCAGGCGCGGCAAGCTGCTTGCGCAATCCGCTGAAGTGGCCAGTTCGCTTCTGGCGCCCGGCCGGCCGGCATCGACTTCTTTCCGGATATGAGCTTTACCCGGCTGCAAGAACTTCAGTTCGAAGGCTGCACCTGCCCCATCCGCGCATCCGGCTTGAGCCAGTCGCGCGCACCCTGGTAACTCGTAATTTCACAGGTCCACTTTTGCGCACACCAGCGCCGCGACGGGCCGTTTTCGATCG
>JAZKFD010000238.1:0-15894 GCA_040386635.1 Pseudomonadota bacterium | reverse complement strand
TCGCGAAGAACATGATCAACACGTTCTTCTTCAACATGAACGCGATCAAGTCGGGCCAGTCGCGTCCCACAGCCGCCGCAGGTGCGGGCAGGACGGCTCCATGGAAACCGGCGAAGGTCGGCATCCTGGGCGCGGGCATGATGGGCGGCGGCATTGCCTATGTGCAGGCCAGCCGTGGCATCGAGACCGTGCTTCGTGACGTGTCGCAAGACAAGGCCGAGTCTGGCAAAAACTACGCCGTCAAGGTGACCCAGCCGAGGGTCGAGAAAGGCCGCATGAGCGTGCACGATCAGCAGGCGCTGCTCTCGCGCATCACGGCGACATCCTCGGCCCTGGCACTGCAAGGCTGCGACCTGATCATCGAAGCCGTGTATGAGAACCGCGACCTGAAGGCGAAGGTCACGCAGGAGGCCGAGCCCATGCTGGCGCCTGGCGGCTTCTTTGCCAGCAACACGTCCACGCTGCCCATTTCCGGACTGGCCCGGGCCAGTGCCAACCCCTCGAAATTCGTCGGCATCCATTTCTTCAGTCCCGTGGACAAGATGCGGCTGGTGGAAATCATTCGCGGCAAAGAGACTGACGATGAAACGGTAGCGCGCGCGTTCGACTATGTCCAGGCCATCGGCAAGATCCCGATCGTCGTGAACGATTCGCGGGGTTTTTTCACCTCGCGCGTGTTCGGCACTTTCGTGATGGAGGGGGCCGCCATGGTGGGCGAAGGCATACCTGCCGCCGTCGTCGAACAGGCCGGAATCCAGGCCGGCATGCCCGTCGGCCCGCTGGCTGTTCTGGATGAAACCGCTCTGTCACTGTCGGTGCATGTGCTCGACCAGACCCGCGCCGACATGCGTGCGGAAGGGGGCACCTATATCGCGACGCCAGGCGAGCTGATCGTCGAGCGAATGGTCAAGGAGTGGGACCGCAACGGCCGTGTGGCGGGCGGTGGCTTTTATGAATACCCGCAAGAAAAAGGCGCGAGAAAGTACCTCTGGCCTGAACTTAAACCGCTGTTCCAGCGTGCAGGCGTGAAGTGGGACATGCGCGATCTGCAAGACCGACTGCTCTACCGCCAATCAATCGAGACCGCCCGATGCCTGGCCGAGAATGTGCTGACCACGGTGCATGACGCGAATATCGGCTCCATCTTCGGCATCGGATTTCCGGGCTGGACCGGCGGTGCCATGCAGTTCATCTACGGCACGGGTATCGAGGCGTTTGAAAAGCGCGCCACCGAGTTGGCCGACCTGTACGGCCCGGGATTCGCCCTGACTGCGAGAGTCAGGGACACGATCCGGGCGCACGAGCCGAAATACTGAATCGGCTTGGCAAAAACCAGCCGCTAGCGAAATCAACGCAAACGGGCCAGCCGCTCCCTGGCCGCCTGCGCAGCTTCCGATTGGGGATACGAGGCGACCACCTCACCGAGCGTGCGCCTGGCAGCTGCGTTGTCCTTCAACTCGATCTGGCAATTGGCAATCGACAGAACGGCTTCCGCGGCACGTGGATGCTCAGGCGCAGCCGTCAGCAACGCGCGAAAATTCCCGATTGCGCCGCGGTAGTCACGGTTGGCGTATTGCGCGTTGCCCAGCCAGAAGAGTGCCGTCGGACGGAAACCGCTTTGCGGAAAGCGCCGGATGAATTCCGAGAACGCCGTTTGCGCCGCAGGAAATTCGCCCTTGCGAAACACCGCCAGCGCCGCTTCAAATTCACGGGCCTCGGCCGGATCCGCGACAAACTCCCGACCATCGACTGAAACCTTGGCCGGCTCCACCTTGCGCAACCGCTCTTCGACGGCCTGCACGATGTCTTTCTGGCTCCGCTGCAGCTCTGAAAGCTGGCGCATCAACTGTTCATTGGTGCCGTTCATGCGCGCGACCTCTGCACGCAGCGTTTCGATCTGCGACTGCAAATCGAGCATGCTGCGCCGCATCTGCGTCGTATCGTTTCGCATGTCTTCCACCACACGATCGCTGGCTGCCCGGCTGGCATCGACGCGCTGGCGCAAATCGAGGATGGCGCGGCGGGCCTCGTCATCCTCGAACAGCGCTGCGCCAGCCAGTGAGCTCGTGCCCATGAGCACGGCGGCCATCAGTGTCGGGGCCACGGTGCGCCAGCCGCACTTGCGGCGCGGCGCCGCGCTGGCTGAAAAAATGGCTGGCGTATTCATCAGCGGTACACGATCTCGGCGCGCCGGTTCTGAGCATAAGCCGACTCATCCGCACCCTGAACCGCCGGTTTTTCCTTGCCGAAGCTCACCGCTTCGAGCTGCGCATCGGGCACCCCCAGCAAACCCAGGGCGCGCCGCACCGCTTCGGAGCGTCGCTGGCCCAAAGCCAGGTTGTATTCGCGCCCGCCGCGCTCATCGGTGTGGCCTTCGATGTTCATGCGGCGGCCCGGGTTCTGCTTCATGAAGTTGGCGTGGGCCGAAATCAGATTCTGGAACTCGGGCTTGATCGTGTAGCTGTCGTAATCGAAATAGACCAGGCGCGATACATTGACCGGGCCCCCGCGATTGGGACCGACCTCGTCGGCCTGAACCGGACGCACGCTGGACTGGCCGCTTGCGGCACCTGCTCCTGCGCCGCCACCGCCGCTCAGAACGACCGGCGCCCTGTCAACGACGGGTGCCTCTTCGAGGGGCACGCTGGAACAGCCTGCAATAGCGACGGCGAGCCCAAGGGCCAGAAACATGCGCTGGATCATTCAAATACCTCCTGATGGTGTGAAGTTGAAATTCATTTCTGGAAAGGGCCCCAGTCCGGCTCGCGGATATCTCCGCCCTGCCCCGGAAGGCGCGCCTTGATCTTTCCGTCGAGCGTCGTGGTCATCAATGCTTCGACGCCACCCTGGCGCGTGGCATAGATGATGAGACGACCGTTGGGTGCAAAGCTCGGACTTTCATCGGCTGAGGTGTCGGTGATCGACGTGACCTTGCCGGAGCCCAGCTCCATGAGTTGCAACTTGAATTGCCCATTGATACGGGAAATATAGGCCAGCCACTTTCCGTCGGGGCTCAGCGCGGGCGAGATGTTGTAACTCCCGGTAAACGTGACGCGCTCCGGATTGCCGCCGGTCGTGCCCATCCGGTAGATCTGGGGCGCTCCGCCGCGGTCACTCACGAAGAAAATGCTGCGTCCATCCGGCGAATAAGTGGGCTCGGTGTCGATTCCGGCGGACTGCGTCAGGCGGCGCGGTTCACCTCCGCTGGCGTTGATGGTGTAGAGCTGCGAGCCGCCATCACGGCTGAGCGTCACGGCCAGTGTGCGCCCATCGGGTGACCAGGCCGGCGCGCTGTTGGAGCCGCGAAAATTCGCGATGAGCCGCCGCCTGCCACTGGAGACGTCGTGTACGTAAACCACCGGTTTGCGCGACTCGAAGGACACATACGCGAGCTGCGAACCATCGGCTGACCAGGCCGGCGAAATGATGGGCTCTGCGCTGGCAAGCGCCGACTGGGCGTTCTCGCCATCGGAATCGGCCACCCACAGGTTGTACCTGTTGCCCGCCTTGGTGACGTAGCCGATGCGGGTCGAAAACACGCCCTTCTCGCCCGTCAGCTTCTCGTAGATGAAGTCGGCGATGCGGTGTGCGGCAAGACGCAGGTCAGCCGCGGTGACAGCGTAGCTTTGCCCACCCAGGCCCTGCGCCCGCACGACGTCCCACAGCCGGAAGCGCACGTCGTACCGCCCGTCAGCCAGGCGCGTGACGCTGCCCACGGCGAGCGAATCGGCGCCACGTTGCCGCCACGGCGCCACATCGGGCGGGCTTGCATCATCGAGGTTGGAACCCGCGGCGTCGATCGCCCGAAACTGGCCGCTGCGCTCCAGATCGGCCTGAATGATGGCTGCGATTTTTTGCGGAGAACCTGCTTCGCCGCGAAACGGTGCGATTGCAATGGGTAGCTGGGTCAGGCCCACGCCTGTCACCTCAACCCGGAATTGGGCCAGCGCGGGTAGCGCAGCCGTTGCACCCAGCAAGCCCACGATCTGGCGCCGGCGCCATTGCAGAGTTTCATTCATGCTCGTTAGTCTCTCCATCGTCAGTTCGGTTCAATTTAATGCGGTGACGGTTGGCGCGGGGTCGCTGGTCAGCTCAGCCAGTCCCTTTTCGGCACGCACCAATGATCCCTTCATCCGCAGCAGCACCCGTTCACGGTTGAGCGCCTCGCTCTCGCGGCTTGACTCGTCATGCCAGAGATGCAGGACTTCGGTGGCCAGATAGCCATTCTTTCGTTTCAGTCCCAGATGGTGCAGCCGCAGTACCAGGTCTGCATCTTCGTGGCCCCAACCCCTGAATGTTTCGTCAAAGCCGTTGACCATTTCAAAGTCACGATACCAGACGCCGAAATTGCAGCTGCGGATGCCTTTCCAGCGAAACGTGCTTTCTACACGACCTGGCGCGCCCGGCCAGTAAACGAGATGCGTCAGTTTGTTAACGTCTCCCGAGAGCCTCAGTTGCAGCCATTGGTATACGGAGATTGTTTGCAGCTTGGCACTGGTGGATACGCGCCGCGTCACATCGGGACTCAACATGATCCGGTTGCCGTTGACGAAATAGCCGGGCTGCGCCAGTTCCATATGCGCCCTGACAAAGTGCGGGCTCGGCACGCAATCGCCATCGAGAAACACGACATAGTCCGCGTGCGAGTCGAAAGCGCCCAGATTGCGCGCCCGCGACGCTGTAAAGCCCACGTCGGGGTTCCACACATGACGCACTGGGCAGGCAAATTTCGGCAGGCCCGCGCGCATCGCGGCAACGGCTTCAGGGCGCGAGCCGTCGTCGGCAACGATCACCACCGCATCGGAGGGACACTGCGGTGCGAGCGCTCGCAGCACGGCGATCAACGCATCGGGTCGGTTGTAGGTCAGAACGACAAATGCAATCTTCATCCGGACGTGCCACGGCGCTGCATCAACCATAGTTTGAGATAACGGTAGTAAGTGCCTTCAGCGTTGGAGATCGCCAAGGCAAGGCCCATACGTCCATCGAGAAAGCCGCGCTTGAAGATGTAGGTGCGAAAAAACGCCCACAGGCCATGGCCAACGGCCTTGCCCAGCGAGCCCTTGACACCCCTTCCATGCAGTGCCTGTGCGCCAGCGGTGGAATAGCGGTTGACCTTGTCCAGCACCGATTCGAGATTGGTGAAGCTTTCGTGCAGCAACTGGCCTTCGCTCGCGTGGATGCGGCCGACCCGGCTGGCGGGCGAAGTGACCTGCAGCGATTCGTGAACGAGGTGATCTGAGAAGCGCGCGCTGCCCTTACGAAATAGCCGCACAAGATAATCCGGGCTCCAGCCGGAATGCGCCATGAACTGGCCGCAATAGCTGGAACGCCGATCGAACGCCCATGCGTCGAAATCGGTGCGACTCATCGCAGCGACGATAGCCGCCTGCAATTGCGGTGTCACGCGTTCATCGGCATCGATGGAAAGAATCCACGGCCCGGTGGCCAGGTCGAGGGCCCGATTTTTCTGGGCGCCGAAACCGGGCCAGTCTGCCGTTTCGGTCACGCGTGCACCCATACTCCTTGCAATGCTCACCGTGTCGTCCTTGCTGCCACTGTCGACAACGACAAGCTCATGGGCGAAGGCCACGGACTCAAGGCAGCCACGCAGCCGTTCGGACTCATCCTGGGTGATGACAATGACAGAGAGGCCGGCAGCAGCAGGAGATGACACGCGAGTCGAAGATAATTTGAGGTTGCTTGACTGATTATGAGGGTTAGCCTGTTCCCCATCCTGCAGAAATGATCCGGCCCGACATGGTCACCGTGCGGGCGACGGTCCGCTGGCTCGCGCCCTATTTCGGTCGCGCGCGCGGCGCATGGCTGTTGGCCATTCTTGCCACCATCGTGGCCTCTGCGACCGAGCCCCTTGTGCCTGCCTTGCTCAAGCCGCTGCTCGATCGGGGCTTTTCGGCCAAAGGGATCGAGCTATGGACAGTGCCGGCCGCCCTGCTCCTGATATTTGCCGTGCGCGGCACCGCCGGGTTTCTTGCTGATGTTGCACTGGCGAAGATCACGCAGGATGGGCTCCTGCTGCTGCGGCGCGACATGTTTGCGCGCCTGCTCGACGCACGCCTTTCGCTGTTTCGCGAACAGAACGCGACGGGGCTTTCCAACACGGTCGTCTTCGAGGTGCAGAACGGCGCAACCTTGCTGGTCAACGCGGTCATCGGTCTGCTCAAGGACAGCGTGGCACTGCTTGCCCTGCTGGTTTACCTGCTTTATCTCAACTGGCAACTCACACTGATTGTGTTTCTCATCGTGCCCGGTGTGGCGTGGTTGATCCGCACCGTTTCGCAGCGCCTCTACCGCATCGCCCGAGCCACGCAGGAGGCGACCAACGAACTCGCCTACGTCGTCGAAGAAAACGTGCTCGCTGCGCGCGTGGTGCGCCTGCACGGCGCGCAGGCTGCGCAGGCCAGCCGGTTCCTTGCGCTCGGCTCGGCGCTGCGGCGCCTGGCGATGAAGACAGCGGTAGCGTCGGCTTCGGTCACGCCGCTCACGCACATGCTGGCTGCAATGGCGCTTTCCATCGTGATCTGCATCGCGCTCTGGCAGAGCCGGGATGGCATCACGGTGGGCACCTTTGCCTCGTTCATCACGGCGATGCTGATGCTGATCGCACCGATCAAGCGCCTTTCCGAAGTCGCCAATCCGATTGCGCGCGGTCTGGCCGCCGTGCAACGTGCCATGGACCTCATCGAGAAGACGCCAGCCGAGGCCGGAGGCAGCTACGCGCCCGAGCGGGCCGTCGGTCGCATCGACCTCGAAGCCGTCGCCGTTCGCTATCTGGAAGACGGACCGAGTGCACTTGACGGCGTGTCGCTTTCAATCGAACCGGGCCAGGTGATCGCCCTGGTCGGACCGTCGGGTTCTGGCAAGACAACGCTGGCGAACTTGTTGCCCCGCTTCGTTGCGCCGACGCAGGGCCGAGTGCTGCTCGACGGCCACGACCTGACCGACTGGAACCTCGACGCGCTTCGCAGGCAGTTCGCACTCGTGAGCCAGGATGTGGTGATGTTCAACGACACGCTGGCCGCGAATGTCGCACTGGGCAATGCACGCGACGACAACAAGCTGCGCCGCTGCATCGAGGCGGCCAACCTGGCGGATGTCGCCACGGCCCTGCCGCAAGGGCTTGAGACCGTGCTCGGTCATAACGCCGTCACGCTGTCGGGCGGGCAGCGCCAGCGGGTTGCGATTGCACGGGCCCTGTACAAGGACGCGCCTGTTCTCATCCTCGATGAAGCCACTTCCGCGCTTGACACCGCCTCCGAACGGCTGGTGCAGGAAGCATTGCAGCGCCTGATGGCGGGCCGCACCACGCTCATCGTTGCACATCGCCTGTCCACGATCGAACACGCCGATACCGTTGTGGTGCTGGATCAGGGCCGGATTGTCGAGAGCGGTGCCCATGCACAGCTGCTGGCCCAGGACGGCCTCTATGCGAAGCTGCACGCCCTGCAGTTCGGCGCGCAATGAACCCAGTGGCGACAAGCGGCGGCGTGCGCACCTGGCACAGCTGGGTTTCCTTCGTGCTGGCATCGCTCGGATTCTTCCTGCCGTTTTCGTCGGCCGGCGTTGCCATCAGCATGGGTGTGCTGCTGGCCCTTGCCGCGATGCGCCCCCTGCAAATCGTGCGCGCCGCTCCGTGGCGAGACCCGGTCATGGCCACGGGGCTCCTCCTATTTGCGTACATTTCCCTTCACACGCTGGTGGTGAGCGCGATCGACAGAGAGACGGTCGGCACCATCAACCGCTACCACGAACTGCTTTTCGCCCCGCTGCTGCTGGCAATGCTGCAGGATGCGCGTCACCGTCAGATTCTGGTGCACGGATTGATGGCGGGGTGTGTGTTCCTTGCCACCCTGCACTGGATGGCCTTTGTCGTTCCGGGGCTCCAGCCGCTTCTGCACACGCGCCGGATTTCGGCGGGGTTTGCCCTGGCGATCTGCGCATTCCTGCTGGTGATGCGCGCTCGCGGCCAGAGCGAGCCCTGGCCCGCGCGGGGGCTTGCCGCCATCCTGGCGCTCACCGTGCTTTTTGCCATCGATGGCCGCACGGGCCACCTCGTGTTGCTTGCCCTCGTGGCGCTGGCGGGCTGGCTGCACAGCCCGCGCCGCTGGCGGGGACTGGTGGCGTTGTGCGCGCTGGTGGTCGCCGTCGGGCTGGCGGTCAGTTCAGGGGCCGTGGGCAGCCGGCTCAAGGAGAGGATGAGTGGCGCAAGCACGGCCGACGCTCACGCCATCACTTCAACCGGCATCCGGATCGAGCTCATGCGCGTGGCCGCCGACCTGACGCGCACCCACGCGCTGGCAGGCGCCGGCTACGAACACTACGCGGACGAACACGAGAAGGCGGCGCTGGCCCGCTACGGCAAGCCGGTCGATCACCTCAACGTCAGCTGGATGCGCAGCAGCAATCCGCACAATGAATTCCTGATGCACCTGATCAGCGGAGGGGTCGTCGCGCTGGCGCTTTTCGTCGCGTGGCTCGCCGTCGCGCTGCGCACCGCGTCGCGGGCGCGTCCGGGGATTGGCGGCCTCATGGCCGGCCTGGTACTTGCCTTCGTCATCGGGTCCCTGTTCAATTCTCTCCTGCTCGACTTTGTGGAGGGCCACATCTACATGGCCCTGCTGGCATGGGTGGTGGCCGAGAACCGCTTTGCCCGGACGCAGGACCGGCAAACCGCCAACCTGAAGCGCGTGCTGGTCATCGCCACCCGGCAGATCGGCGATGTGTTGCTGACAACGCCATTGATCGACGCCGTGCGAAGGCGCTGGCCCGATGCGCAGATCGACGTGCTGGGTTTTTCCGGCACGCTTGGCATGCTCAAGGCCAATCCGGCGATCAACGAGCTCATCGAGACAACACCGCGATCGGGTTTCAAGAGCGCCCGCGCCCTGATCGCGCAGATCTGGCGGCGCTATGACCTGGCGCTGGTTACCGATCCGGGCGACCGGGCTCACCTGCTCGGATGGATTGCCGCGCCTTGCCGCAGCGGCGTCATCCCGGCGCACGGCCGGAGCAACTGGCTCAAGCGCGACATCCTGGACCATGTCGTTGAAACCGCCGGAGACCACGGCACCACGCATGTGACCGCAGAGAAACTCTCGCTGATCGAGCCCTGGCTTCCGGCCGGATCTTCTGCCGTACCGCGGGTCGTGCCACCGGCCGGCGCTGCCTTGCCTGCCGATATCGATGCTGCGTTTCGGCCCGGCGCCGTGGTCATCCACGCGCCCTCGATGTGGCCGTACAAGCAATGGCCCATTGCACATTTCGAGGAATTGATTCGCTCGCTTGTCGATGAAGGACGACAGGTCGTCCTGACGGGAAGCAGCGGCCCCCGGGACCAGGAATGCATCGCGCCGCTGCGCGCCATCGCACCTTCGCCCCAGGTGCTGGACACATCGGGCCAGCTCGACTTCAATCAGCTCGTCACGATCTTTGCGCGCGCGGCGCTCTACATCGGCCCTGATACTTCGGTGTCGCATCTTGCTGCTGCCACCGGCATACCGGTGATAGCGATATTCGGGCCGACCAATCCGATGCGTTGGGCACCGTGGCCAGCCAGGGCCGAGGCGGCCTCACTGTTCCAGAAAGTGGCGGTGGTGCAGCGGGCGGCAAATGTGACCCTGCTCCAGGGCACCCTGCCCTGCGTGCCCTGCGGCAAGGCCGGGTGCGAGAACCATCGGCAAAGCCGTAGTGATTGCCTGACGCAGATCAGTGCCGCGCGCGTCCTGGAACAAGTGCACCAGGTGCTGCCCCCGGGAAATTGACGCGCCTCAGAGCAACACGATGTCGTATTGCTCCTGCCCCATCGCGGCTTCGCTTTGCAGTGAAATCGGCTTGCCGATGAAATCAGACAGGCCCGCCAGGTGCTGGCTTTCTTCGTCCAGGAAAAGCTCGATCACCTGCGGTGACGCGACGATGCGGTATTCGCGCGGGTCGAACTGCCGCGCCTCACGAAGTATCTCGCGCAGGATGTCGTAGGCGACGCTGCGCGCGGTCTTGATCGTGCCCTTGCCCTGGCAGGCGTCGCAGGGTTCGCACAACATGTGAGCCAGTGACTCTCGCGTGCGCTTGCGGGTCATCTCGACCAGGCCCAGTTGCGAGAACCCGCCCGACATGGTCTTGACGCGGTCTCTCGCAAGCTGCTTGCGAAACTCGGCCAGGACCGCATCACGATGATCCTCGCGGCCCATGTCGATGAAATCGACAATGATGATGCCGCCCAGGTTGCGCAGGCGAAGTTGTCGTGCGATGGCCTGCGCCGCCTCCAGATTGGTCTTGAAAATCGTATCGTCGAAATTTCGGGCGCCCACGAAACCGCCCGTGTTGACGTCGATGGTCGTGAGCGCTTCGGTCTGGTCGACGATCAGGTAGCCGCCCGATTTCAGGTCCACCCGGCGGCCCAGCGCCTTCGCGATTTCATCGTCGATCGAATAGAGATCGAAAATCGGCCGCTCGCCCTTGTACAGCTGCAGACGGCCTGCCGCCGCCGGCATGAACTCCTGGCCGAAGGCCTGCAGATGCGTGAACTGCTCGTTGGAATCGATGCGGATGGTCTGGGTGCTCTCGCTCACCAGGTCGCGCAAAACGCGCTGCAGCAAGCTCAGATCCTGATGCAACAGCGATGTCGCGGGCAGTCGCACCGACGCGTCGCGAATGCGCGCCCAGGTCTTTCGCAGGTAGGCGATGTCTTCAGCCAGTTCAGCGTCGCTTGCGTCTTCGCCATTGGTGCGAAGAATGAATCCACCGCCTTGCGCACCCGCCAGCGCATGCAGGCGCGCACGCAAGGCATCGCGTTGCTGGGACGGAATTTTCTGAGAGACACCCAGATGATCGTCCTGCGGCAAAAACACCAGCAAGCGCCCTGCAATGCTGATCTGCGTGGAAAGCCGCGCGCCCTTCGTCCCGATCGGGTCCTTCATGACCTGCACCATCAGCGCCTGACCTTCGAACACCTGCTTTTCGATGGGCACCTGCGGCTGGCTGTTGCGCACGAATGCCGGAGGCTCCCCCTCGGGCTGGCGATGCCACACGTCCGCCACATGGAGGAACGCAGCGCGCTCCAGACCGATGTCGATGAAAGCGGACTGCATGCCGGGCAGCACGCGGGCAACCTTGCCCAGGTACACGTTGCCGACAAGGCCACGCTCGAGCGTTCGTTCAACGTGGAGTTCCTGCACTGCGCCGTTTTCCACGACGGCCACGCGGGTCTCCTGGGGAGACCAATTGATCAGGATGTCTTGCTGCATTGACAGGCAGGATACCAGCCGCTGTCGGCCGCAGCCGCCGAGTCGCTGATGTTCGCTACGGCATCAACTTGGAAGCATCCACCGATAGATCTTCGGCTTGCCCGGTCAGCCGCTCCAGTCCTTCAATGTGATGCTTGAGCGAATGCCCTTTGCTCTCAGGTATCAGGTAGCGTTCACCGATCTGTGTACCCAGGAAAGGTGAACGCGCGCCCTCTGCTTTCTGGCTGAGAAAGTCCTTGGCCGTGTTGAAGTGCTCCACGTCTGATCTGGCAATGAGCTCAGCGCCCAGGCGGTTGCGCATATTGATGTGCAAGCCCGCTGCGTTGAAGCAGGTGACCTGCACCGGGTGGTCGCCGCCGCTGTTGCGAATGCCCGCCCACTGCGCGAGTCCTCCACCCAGCGAATGGCCCTGCAACTTGATTTTGTCGGCGCCGTAACGAGCGACAAATGCCTTGACGATGGCATCGGCTTCCTGAAACGCGCTGTCCTCGAATCCAAAGAAGCTTTGCGCAGCGTCACTCTTGAATGTGGCGGCGCGGCCGGATTGGGTTCCGACAAACGACAGGTGGTAAGCGACACCGTTACCTTGGGCGTCCTCTTCCACATAGACGCCCACCATCAGGTCCGACCAGCGGTCACCACGCAAATGCCCGGTTGTTTCATCGAAGCGCAGCTTGGCTGCCTTACCGGTTCCGCCACCTTCCAGAGACAGTATTTCCCGGGGGATGACGCCCCGGTGCGCGCGCGAAAATCCATCAGGCAGCTGCTCGGCTCTCACATCGGCTGTGGTGCTGCCGGTGATTCGTGCGAGCCGCGCCATGTCGCGGGCGCGAGCCATCATGTGCGGCGGGATTGGCTGCTGCTGCGCCGTGTTGTTCACCAGCGAGATGCCTTTCACCAGGCCCTTCGCTGTGCCAACGATACGGTCGCCAGCACGGTTGGCGGACGGACTGGCCAGACCGACCAGCTTGGCGCTCGCCCCAGCCAGAGCCAAGGCGCCGCCGCCGAAGAGGCGAAGCGTCGTGCCCACCACATTGACGACCATCGTCTCAGCCACCGTGACCACGCTGGCGACCACAGCGGATGCCGCTCCGGTGATGCTGGCCAATCCCTTGATCACAGCCCCGGCTGCATACTGCGCGCCCGAATCGTGCCCGCGCTGCACCCAGTTGCCCAGTTTGCGGGCGGGCTCGCTCAGTGTGAGGTAGCGAAGCGTCTGGTTGAGCACTGAACCGACGCTGAAACGGGAGCCCCAGGTGGTATATCGGCCAACTGCCTCGCGCGCCCCGCCCGCGGAAGAAGTCGGCGGCGTCTCAATCCCGCTGTTGGCGAGCCTCAAAATCAGCTTTTTGGGAGATGGTTCGTCGATGCTGCGCTGGTCCATGACCGACTGCAATTGCTGGCGGATGACTGTTAGGCGCTCCTGGACGCTGAAATCATCAGAAGGACCAACTCGCGCAAGGTTGTGCTGCAGGCAGATTAGCTGCTCGTCGCTCCAGTCGCCCAGCATCAACCCGACGTGCTGTTCGAACCCCTGCTCCCGATGCGCCACGCCATCGTGAAGCATGGGGTCTTCAACATGCATCAATGAAGAAAGGGTCGAGCATGCACGGTCAAGTGCCGGTTTTCCAATCATGGGCCGCGCGAGCCATCTCAGCTGCACGCCGATGTCGCGATGGTCACGCTTCCAGTGGGCAGCTTGCGGGGTGTGCGCGTCATGAATCCGCATCGCGCGAGCGGAGAGCTGGGATCGGACGGCGTCGCCCAAAACCCTGAAGTAAATTGGGGACTTGCCACTATCCCACCCACGCTCGGCCAACTTGGCGCCAATCGATTCGATGGCATCGCCTGATAGCTTTCCAAGCGCCTCATCTACAAGCGCCTGATACGCCTGCTCGACCGGCAATCCCAGTTTGAACATGCCCTGGGTTGCGTGAAACAAACCATTTTGTGCCTCCCCCAGCGACTCGCGATCGTCCTGCTGAAGAGCCGTCAGCAATTTGGCTACATCCCGGGTCACAGCCTGTCGGTGATCATCTATCCGGTGATCGACTTCCAGCAATCCGTGAAACTCGTCCACGACCTCCCCCTGCGAAGGCCGTTCGCTCGCCGACAGGCGTTGGCTGCCCTTATTGGCCTTGGGCTGATCGAGCGCCTGGTACTTCGGCGCAGCGTCACGCCTGACAACATTTGGAATGCGGTTCAAAAAACTCACGTCAATTCCCCATCGTTACATGGGAAGTGAGTAACCCGTGGAACGCGCCAGTTCCATCGGGGCGTCCGACTAAGGTCTCAGCCGAAGCTTATTTAGCAAGCCCGCCGTCTCGTGCATGGGAAGGCCCATGATTCCCGAATAACTGCCGCTGATGTGAGGAATCCACGCCGCCGCCCCGCCCTGGATCGCATAAGCCCCGGCTTTGCCCATGGGCTCGCCGCTGGCTACATATGTCCTGATCTGTGCAGGCGTGAGCTTGCTGAAGGTGACGCGGGAATCGCTGAGCGCTGTTTCGCGCTTTCGGCCTGAATGCACAGCCACGGCAGTCAGCACGCGATGTGTGGCGCCTGAAAGCTCGCGCAGCATGCGCGCCGCGTCGGCTTCATCCGCGGGTTTGCCGTAGATCCTGCGCCCCATCGCCACCGTGGTGTCCGAGCACAGCACGGGCGCCGGTTTCAAGCCCCTGCGCACGAGCCGATGAAGCGCCGCGTCGAGCTTGAGTCCGGTCACCCGCTGCACGTAGCGCGCCGGCGCCTCGCCGGGCATCGCTGCTTCGATGGATTCGGTGTCTTCGCCCTCGTCGGGCAGCAGCAATTCGAATGAAACGCCGAGCTGTTCGAGCAGCTGACGGCGCCGTGGGCTCTGGGAGGCGAGGTAGATGAAAGTCATTGTCCTGATGGGGGCACGCGGCGCCCCGCTGTCATTCACGGTGATAGGGATGGTTCGCATTGATCGACCAGGCCCGGTACAACTGCTCGACCAGCAACACGCGAACCATCGCGTGCGGCAACGTGAGGTCCGAAAGGCGAATCCGCTCATGGGCGGTCTGTTTGAACGCGGGCTCGAGTCCGTCTGGGCCGCCGATCACCAGTGCGACATCCCCGCCCTGCAATTGCCACGAAGTCAGGCGAGAGGCCAGCGCATTCGTCGTGAGCGACGTACCCTTCTCGTCGAGCGCGACGATGTGGGTGCCCTTGGGAATGGCCGCCGCAATGCGCTGCCGTTCGGCGGCGTAGATGTTGTCCAGGGTTTTCGAGGCGCGCGGCTCGGTCTTGACCGCCCTCAGCTCCACCTTCAGCTCCGCAGGAAATCGCTTGGCGTAGTCGTCCCAGGCGACTTGCGCCCAGTCCGGGACCTTCAGGCCCACCGCGACGACCAGGAGCTTCATCGCGCCGGCTGCATTCGATGCGGGTTATTTCTTGCGGGCAGGGCTCTTGGCTGCAGGCTTGCGCGCTGCCGGCTTGGCCGCGGCGGATTTCGCAGGTGCTGACGATCGGGCTGGCGCTTTTTTGGCAGGCGCCTTGGCCTGTTTTGCAGGTGCCCTGGATGGCGCACTCTTCGCAGTTGCCGTCTTCGCAGTTGCCGTGTTCTTTCCGGCGGCTGGCCTTGCAGCGCCGGTTCGGGTTGCCGAGGTCTTGCCCGCGGCCTTGGTCGGCGCGTCCTTCGCGCTCTTCGAACCCCGGGCGGGCGTCTTCTTCGCAGCCACCTTGGGTTCGGGCTCGCTCGCCTGGGCGATCGGCTTGGGCGCGCCGAACTTCAGCCGGACCGGCTTGTCGCCCCAGATTTCCTCGAGGTGGTAATACTGGCGAATGGCGGGTTGCATGATGTGCGCAACGGCTGCGCCGCAATCCACGATGATCCACTCACCGTTTTCCTCGCCCTCGATGCGCGGCTTCGGAAAACCCGCTTCACGCACCTTGTCTCGCACGCTGGCTGCCAGCGCCTTGGTTTGCCGGTTCGAAGTGCCCGAGGCAACGATTACGCGCTCGAACAGAGGCGACAGATGCTCGGTGTTGAAGACGGTGATGTCCTGCGCCTTGACGTCTTCGAGCGCATCGACGATGGCTCGCTGGAGTTTCTGGGTGTCTTTCTTGGCGGCGGCTTCTTGGGTCATCAGGCGGGGGTATAGAGGTTATGGGTGTCAATATAACGTGCAACGCCCGGCGGGACCATATGTGCGATCCCTTCTCCGTGCGCGACCATGGCGCGCACTTCGGTGGCGCTTTCGGGCATGTTGGGTAATTCGATGGTGCAGACGCGCGCATTTTCGGGCAGCGCCGCAGTGCCGGATGAGCCGGAAGGCGCCGTGTGCTCACGCGCCGCAACGCAGATCACGGCCATGCGGGCGATGGTTTCCCATTCCTTCCAGCGCTGGAATTGCACAGCCTGGTCCTGTCCCATGACGATGAAAAGTTCCGCCTGCGGGTACTCGGCAGCCAGCTCGCGCAGTGTATCGATGGTGTAGGTCGGGCCGGGACGCCTCAGCTCGCGGTCATCCACCACCGTGTTCGGCAGCCCGGAAAATGCGATCTCAGCGAGCGCAAGGCGATGCTCCGCGGGTGTCAGATCGTTCGATTTGTGCCAGGCCTTGCCCGTCGGGAAAATGCGTAGTTGGTCCAGCTTCAGTTGCTCTAC
>JAZKFD010000237.1:65236-67678 GCA_040386635.1 Pseudomonadota bacterium | reverse complement strand
GGACATCCGCTGGATGGGCGGCGTGCGCAAGTACATGCCGATCACCTGGATCACGTCGCTGCTGGGTTCGCTCGCGCTGATCGGTACGCCGCTTTTTGCAGGTTTCTATTCCAAGGACAGCATCATCGAGGCGGTGCACTTCAGCAATGTTTACGGCTCGGGCTTCGCCTACTTCGCGGTCATGGCGGGTGTCTTCGTCACGGCGTTCTATTCGTTCCGCATGTACTTCCTTGTGTTCCATGGCAAGGAACGCTTTGACCAGAATCCGGATGCCCACCACGACGCGCACGACGCGCACGACGATCACCATGGCGATGCCCACCACGGCGCGCATCATGAGCCGCACGAATCCCCGTGGGTCGTGACAGCGCCCCTGCTGCTGCTCGCGTTTCCGTCCGTGGTGATCGGATTCCTTGCGATCGGGCCCATGGTTCACGGCGACTTCTTCAAGGACGCGATCTTTGTCGATGCGGTGAAGCATCCTGCGATGACCAGGCTCGCCGAGATCTTCCACGGCCCGGTGCAGATGGCAGCACACGGCCTCATGACACTGCCGTTCTGGCTGGCGGTGGCCGGCGTGGTCACGGCCTGGTACATGTACCTGATCAACCCGGCTGTTCCGGCGGCGATCAAGGCGCGCGTGATGCCGATCTACACGCTGCTCGAGAACAAGTATTACCTCGACTGGTTCAACGAAAACGTGCTGGCACGTGGCGCACGCCTGCTGGGTGTCGGCCTGTGGAAGGGCGGCGACGAACGCATCATCGACGGTGGCCTGGTCAACGGCAGCGCGCGCGGTGTCGGCTGGATCTCGGGGGTCGTGCGCTGGATGCAGACCGGCTACATCTATCACTATGCCTTCGCGATGATCGTCGGCGTCTTCGTGCTGATGACATGGTTCGTGTGGCGGGATACGTTCCTGCGGCTGCTGGGCTTTGCGCCATAACCTAAGCTTTCAAGGAACAACAATAAATGGGTTTGCTGAGCCTTGCCATCTGGACGCCGATCTTTTTCGGCGTCGTCCTGCTCGCACTGGGGCGTGACGACCAGGCACGCGTCGTACGCTGGATCGCCCTCATCGGCTCCATCATCAGCTTGCTGGTGACGCTGCCGCTCTATTCGCAATTCGACCGCGCAAGCTCGGCGATGCAATTCGTCGAAAAGACGCAATGGATCGAGCGTTTCAACGTCAATTACCACCTGGGCATCGACGGAATATCTTTCTGGTTCGTGCTGCTCACGGCCTTCATCACGGTGATCGTGGTGATTTCTGCATGGGAAGCGATCACCGAGCGCGTCAACCAGTACATGGGCGCGTTCCTGATCCTGTCGGGCTTGCTGATCGGCGTGTTCTGTGCGCTCGACGGCATTCTTTTCTACACCTTCTTCGAGGCGACGCTGATCCCGATGTACCTGATCATCGGCATCTGGGGTGGGCCCAACAAGATCTACGCGGCGTTCAAGTTCTTCCTCTATACCCTGCTCGGCTCGCTGCTGATGCTGGTTGCGCTGGTGTACCTGTACACCACGTCCGGCGGCAGCTTCGACATCCTGGCATGGCACAAGCTGCCGCTCGGTGCCACGGCGCAGACGATGCTGTTCTTCGCCTTCTTCGCCGCCTTCGCCGTGAAGGTCCCGATGTGGCCGGTACACACGTGGTTGCCCGATGTGCACGTCGAAGCGCCCACCGGCGGCTCGGCCGTGCTGGCCGCGATCATGTTGAAGCTGGGTGCCTATGGCTTCCTGCGGTTCTCGATGCCGATCGCGCCCGATGCTTCGCACGATTGGGCGTGGCTCATGATCGCGCTGTCCCTCATCGCGGTGATCTACGTGGGTCTCGTGGCGATGGTGCAGCAGGACATGAAAAAGCTCGTGGCCTATTCATCGGTCGCGCACATGGGTTTCGTCACGCTCGGCTTCTTCATCTTCAATGACCTGGGCGTAGCCGGCGGCATCGTGCAGATGATTGCGCACGGATTTGTTTCAGGCGCGATGTTCCTGTGCATCGGCGTGCTGTACGACCGCGTGCATTCGCGCCAGATCGCCAGTTATGGCGGGGTCGTCAACACGATGCCCAACTTCACCGCGTTCGCGCTGCTTTTTGCGATGGCGAACTGCGGCCTGCCGGCCACCGCCGGATTCGTGGGTGAGTGGATGGTGATCCTGGGCGCGGTCAAGGCCAATTTCTGGCTCGGCTTCGCGGCGGCATCCGCGCTCATCTTCGGCGCTGCCTATACCCTGTGGATGTTCAAGCGCGTGTACCTCGGACCGGTCGTCAACGACGACGTGCGCGGCCTCACCGATATCAACAGCCGCGAGTTCCTGATGCTGGGACTGCTGGCGGCGGCCGTGCTCTACATGGGCATCTATCCCAAGCCGTTCACCGATGTCATGAATGTCACGGTGGCCGATTTCCTCAAGCACGTGGCCGTGTCCAAACTG
>JAZKFD010000237.1:53821-65226 GCA_040386635.1 Pseudomonadota bacterium | reverse complement strand
GGCCATGGCCTGCCTGATCGCACTGGTGGACCTGGGCGTCAAGTCGCGCCTTCGTACGCTGACCTACTGGCTCACCATGGGCACCCTGGCCTTCGTGGCCGTGATGTCGGCGGTGCTCGCATCCGAAAACCAGACCCTCTATGCCTTCGGCAGCATGGTGGTCAGCGACCCCATGGGCAACTGGCTCAAGTGCTTTGCATCGGTCGCGATGATGGTCTGTCTGGTCTATGGCCGTCCCTATGCCGCCGACCGCGACATGCTGCGCGGCGGGGAGATGTTCACGCTGGCGATGTTCTCGCTGCTCGGCATCTTCGTCATGATCTCGGGCAGCAATTTCCTGGTGATCTATCTGGGCCTCGAACTGCTCACGCTGTGCAGCTACGCACTGGTGGCCTTGCGCCGCGACAACGGCACGGCAACCGAAGCGGCAATGAAGTACTTCGTGCTGGGCGCGATGGCGAGCGGCTTCCTGCTATACGGGCTGTCGATGATGTACGGCGCGACCGGCTCGCTCGATATCGGCACGGTCTTCAAGGTGGTGAGCTCGGGCCAGGTCAAGCACCAGGTGCTGGTGTTCGGTCTGGTCTTCATCGTGGCCGGCCTTGCGTTCAAACTGGGCGCCGCTCCGTTCCACATGTGGATTCCGGACGTGTACCAGGGCGCTCCGACCTCCGTCACGCTCATGATCGGAAGCGCACCGGAACTCGCCGCGTTCGCGATCTGCATCCGCCTGCTGGTGGAGGGCCTGCTGCCGCTGGCCATCGACTGGCAGCAGATGCTGATGGTGCTGGCCATCGGATCCTTGCTCGTGGGTAATCTGGCCGCCATTGCACAGACCAACCTCAAGCGCATGCTGGCCTATTCGACCATCGCGCAAATGGGCTTCGTGCTGCTGGGCCTGCTGTCGGGGGTGGTGAACGGCAACACCCTGTCCGCCGCCAATGCCTACAGCTCGGCGATGTTCTACATCGTGACGTACGTCATGACGACGCTGGCAACGTTCGGCATCATTCTGTTGCTGGCGCGCGAAGGCTTCGAAAGCGAAGAGATCTCGGATCTGGCCGGTCTCAACCAGCGCAGCCCGCTCTATGCAGCTGTGATGGCCATCTGCCTGCTCTCGCTTGCCGGCATTCCGCCTCTGGTGGGTTTCTTCGCCAAGCTGGCCGTACTGCAGGCGCTGATCGCTTCCGGACAGGCGCTGTATGTCGGCCTTGCAATCTTTGCGGTTGTGATGTCGCTGGTCGGCACCTTCTATTACATCCGCGTCATCAAGGTCATGTATTTCGATGCACCGATCACGGCGACCACGGTGTCGGCGCCGCTGGATGTTCGTGTCGTGCTGACGATCAACGGCGCATTGGTGCTCGCCCTGGGCATCCTGCCCGGTGGCCTCATGACCTTGTGCCGGGACGCGATCGTCAAGACGCTCGGCGCATAAGCCGCGCACCTGGCACCCTTTTCCTGTACGGGCCATGTCGCAGACCGCCTCGATCTGGATCGTGATTATTTCCGCACTGGTTGCAGCGAACCTGCCGTTCGTCAACCAGCGGCTGCTGGCGGTGGTGCCGCTTGCCGGCGGCAAATCACTTGCCATCCGCCTCGCAGAACTGGTCGTGCTGTATTTCGTGGTCGGTGGGATCGGACTCCTGCTGGAAAAGCGGGCGGGGCAGATCGCCCCGCAGAACTGGGAGTTCTACGCGGTAACGGCGGCCCTGTTCATCGTGCTTGCCTTCCCGGGATTCATCTGGCGGTTCCTGTGGAAGCACGGAAAGAACTCCGATGGCCGGTGACGACCACCTGATCGAGCGCAAGCTCGCGAGTCAGGAACTGCTCCGGGGCCGGTTGCTGCACGCGTTTCGCGATACGGTGAAGCTTCCCGATGGCACCGAGGCCACGCGTGAATATGTCATCCATCCTGGTGCCGTGATGATCGTCCCCATGCTGGATGATGGCCGCCTGGTGATGGAGCGGCAGTTTCGTTACCCCATCGGCGAAGTGATGATCGAATTTCCCGCCGGCAAGATCGACAAAGGCGAAGATCGCCTGGTTTGCGCGAAGCGCGAGTTGCTTGAAGAGACAGGTTTCACCGCAAATGAGTGGGCTCGGGCGGCACTGATGCATCCGGTCATCTCCTATTCCACCGAGCTCATCGAGATCTGGTTCGCCCGGGGCCTCGTGCAGCAAACACGCGCGCTCGACGAGGGTGAGTTCCTTGAAGTCATCAACGCCACGCCGGGTCAGCTGATGGATTGGTGCCGCGACGGCGTCGTGACCGATTCCAAGACCTTGATCGGGGCCATGTGGCTTCAGAATGTCCTTGCCGGGACCTGGGTCCTCGACTGGCAGTCATAATTTCGAGGTCATGAAAGTCCTCGATCTCCGGTGTTCCAGCGGCCACGGCTTTGAAGGCTGGTTTGCGTCCGAAGATGACTTCCAGGGCCAGCTTAGCCGCGGCATGATCGAGTGCCCCCTGTGTTCGGATACCTCGGTGGTCAAGCTGTTAAGTGCGCCGCGCCTGAACCTGGGCGCCTCGCAAGCCGCGGAGCCTACGACCGAACGCCATCCGGTTGCCACCACGCCAGACGCCCAGATGCAGGTCGCATGGATGCAGATGGTCAGGCAGGTGCTGGCCAACACCGAGGATGTCGGCGAACGCTTTCCTGAAGAAGCGCGGCGAATCCATTACGGCGAAGTTCAGGAACGCGGGATTCGTGGCCAGGCTTCGCGCGAGGAAACCGAAGCGCTGATGGAGGAGGGGATTGGCGTGGTGCCGCTGCCCATTCCGAAGGCGTTGAAAGAGCCGCTTCAGTAATCAACTCAAATGCCGCGCCCGCCCGGGCATGGGGGCCAGGGCTACTCCAGGAATTGCAGCGCAGCCAGCCGCGCATAGACCCCGCCGGCCGCGATCAGCGTTTCATGCGTGCCTTGCTCGACGATTCGCCCATGGTCCATCACGATGATGCGGTCAGCCTGCTGCACCGTGGCCAGCCGGTGTGCGATGACCAGCGTCGTGCGGTCGCGCATCGCGGTCTCCAGTGCCGCCTGCACCATGCGCTCGCTCTGCGCATCGAGCGCGCTCGTCGCTTCATCGAGCAGCAGCAGCGGCGGGTTCTTCAGCATTGCGCGCGCAATTGCAATCCGTTGCCGCTGGCCGCCAGAAAGACGCACGCCGCGCTCCCCCAGAAACGTTTCATAGCCTTCAGGCAGCGCCAGAATGAACTCATGCGCGAACGCGGACCTTGCCGCCTCGATCACCTCGGCATCACTCGCCCCGGGACGGCCATAGCGAATGTTGTCCATGGCGCTGCTCGAAAAGATAACGGCGTCCTGGGGCACGATCCCGATGCGGCCGCGAAGCTCATGCAGCGCCACTTCACGCGTCGCTGTGCCATCCAGCACGATCTGCCCCTGCTGCGGATCGTAGAAGCGCAAAACCAGCTGAAACACCGTGCTCTTGCCCGCGCCGCTCGGGCCGACCAGCGCGACCGTTTCTCCGGGTGCGACCGAGAGGCTGAAGTCGCGCAATGCGGGTATCAATGGGCGCGAGGGATAGTTGAAGGTCACGGCTTCGAATGCAAGCGTGCTGCCGCCGCTGGAGCTTTGCAGTGCTGTCGGATGCGCAGGCGCAATCACCGGTGAGCGCGAGTCCAGCAGCTCCATCAGACGCTCGGTGGCGCCTGCCGCTCGCAGCAGATCGCCATAGACCTCTCCGAGCACAGCCACTGCACCGGCAAGAATGATCACGTACACGATGGTCTCGCCCAGATGGCCGGCCGAAATGCTGCCGGCGATCACCGCCTGCGTTCCCTGGTACAGCCCCCAGAGCAAGAGGCCGGCGTTGACGATGATGATGAAGGCGACCAGCACGGCGCGTGCCCGGGTTCGCCGCACCCCCGTCTGAAACGCGTTCTCGGTCGCCGAATCGAAACGTGCGGCTTCGCGCTGCTCTGCCGTGTAGCTCTGCACCACCGGGATGGCGTTGAGCACTTCTGCTGCAATCGCACTGGAATCCGCGACTCGGTCCTGGCTGGCTCGTGACAGCTTGCGCACGCGGCGCCCGAACCACATGGTGGGCAGAACCACCAGCACGATGATTAGCAGCACCTGCGTCATCACGTACGGATTGGTCCACACCAGCATGCCGAGTGCGCCGATCCCCATCACCACGTTGCGCAGCCCCAGGCTGAGCTGCGAGCCGACCACCGTTTGCACCAGCGTGGTGTCGGTGGTCAGGCGAGACAGCACTTCGCCGGTCTGGGTGGTCTCGAAGAACTCCGGGCTCTGATTGAGAACGTGCGCATACACCGCGTTGCGAAGGTCAGCCGTAACGCGCTCTCCGAGCCAGCTCACCATGTAAAAACGGGCAGCAGAAAATAGCCCCACGGCCACTGCCACACCAAAAAGCGCCAGAAAGTGATCGCGCAGCCCAACCAGTTGCGCCCCTTTGGCCCCAGGCCCCAATCCGCCATCGATGAGTCCACGAAGCGCTACCGGAAACAGCAGCGTTGCCCCGGCTGCGAGCACCATGAAGGCGATTGCAAGGGCGATTCGTGCGCGGTACGGCCGGATGAAGGGTACGAGACCGGATAGCGAGCGAGGCGAGCCTTTGGTGTCGGGCGCGATGGGGGCGATGGATCCGGGGGAGGGCATGCAGCCGAGTGTATGGCGCGGTCAGCGGTTAGCATTGTGACGCACCCTGGTCCGCACACGCACCCCTCATGACTGAACGCATTTCCGATCTCCATATTGCGCGCGAAGACGCGCTGCCCGCCCCCAGCGCGCTGTCCGCCGAACTGCCCTGCAGCGATGAACAGGCGGCACATATCGGACGTTCGCGAGACGCAGCGCGGCGCATCCTGCGCGGCGACGATGACCGGCTGCTGGTGATCGTCGGGCCCTGCTCCATCCATGAGCCTGAATCGGCTGTGGAGTACGCGCGCAAGCTGCATGAGCTGGCGGTTCGACTGAACGACGATGTCTTCATCATCATGCGCGTTTACTTTGAAAAGCCGCGCACGCGCATGGGATGGAAGGGTCTTATCTATGACCCTGGGCTCGATGGTGAAGGTGACATTGGTGAGGGTCTTCGCGCCGCACGCCGCTTGCTGCTGGAATGCGCCCGACTGCAACTGCCTGCAGCCTCTGAAATTCTGGATCTCGTCACGCCCCAGTACTACGCAGAGCTGCTGACATGGGGAGCCATCGGTGCGCGCACGGTCGAGAGTCCGCTGCATCGCCAGATGGCGTCGGCGCTATCGGCGCCGCTGGGCTTCAAGAACCCGACGCACGGCGGCGTCGATATCGCAATCGACGCGATCCACGTGGCCGCGCAGCCGCACCGCTTTCCCAGCGTGTCCCAGGAAGGCCGCGCGATTGTCGTGAGCACCACCGGCAACCCCGATGCGCACCTGGTGCTTCGCGGCGCCCACAGCGGCCCCAATTTTGACGCGCAGCACGTCGCGCAGGCTGCAGCCGCGCTCCAGAAATCCGGCCTGCAGCCGCGCCTGCTGGTGGACTGCAGCCACGGCAACAGCGCCAAGGACTATCGCCGCCAGCCCGAAGTGGCCGCCGATCTCGCCAGGCAGGTCGCAAGCGGTTCGACGGCAATCTGCGGCGTGCTCCTGGAAAGTCACCTCGTCGAAGGCCGCCAGGACATCACCCAGGGCCGCGCCGGCTTGCGCTACGGCCAGAGCGTGACCGACGGCTGCATCGGGTGGGACAGCACCGTCGCCGTCATCGAACAGCTTGCGGCGGCGGCACGCGAGCGCCGCTCGCGGGGTTCCTTCTGATTTATCGAAAGCAGTACCTCATGCATAACAGACCTGTTCGACAAATTGCAGCCTTGTTCCTGGCGTTGACCGGTGGATTGGCCTGTGCCGCGGCGAGCGCGCTCCAGCTGGATGTGGACGTGCCGTTCATCACGTCGCCCGACAACGTCACGCTGGAAATGCTCAATGCCGCCCGGGTCGGCCCGAACGATCATGTGCTTGACCTCGGATCGGGCGATGGCCGCATCGTGATCACCGCCGCCAAGCGCCACGGCGCATCGGGCATGGGGGTGGAAATCGTTCCCGAGCTGGTGGAAAAGAGCATGCGCAGCGCCCAGGACGCGGGCGTTGCCGACCGGGTGAGCTTTCGTGTCCAGGACCTGTTCAAGACCGATCTCACGCAGGCGACGGTGATCACCATGTACCTGCTGCCCGAGGTGAACCTGCAGCTGCGTCCCGCCATCCTGGATCTCAAGCCCGGGACGCGCGTGGTCTCGCACGACTGGGACATGGGCGACTGGGCGCCGGACCGCACCACCGTCGTTGCGGTGCCCGACAAGAAGGTAGGGCGAGAGAAATCCAGCAAGATCCATCTCTGGACGGTTCCTGCAAAGGTTGCGGGCCAGTGGTGTGGCGCGGGCCTGCTTCGGGGCGCGAGCCTGGAGCTGACGCAGCAGTTCCAGCGCTTCGAAGGTACGCTGCGCCATCGCAATCGCGCCCGCACGCTCAAAGGGACCGTGGAGGGGTCAACGCTTCGCAGCGTGACCGAGAAGGCCGGCGAGCTGGTGCTGGAGGTCAACGGCTCGCAGATGCGCCTGGTGGCCGCCGGCGGCCCGCTGGCCCTTGCGCAGGGCCAGTCGTTCACGCGGGCGGGGCCCCAGGGCTGCCAGTAAGGCCGGGTTCCAAGCCGGTTCTAGGCCGGTATTACTTCACCAGAAGCACGGGAACCTCGCACTGCGCGATCACGCGCTGCGCGATGCTGCCCATGACAGCGCGCGCCAGCAGGCCGTGGCCATGCGTGCCCATCACCACCATGTGTGCCTTTTCTGCAGTCACGGCCTTCAGGATCTCATCGACCACGGGCCCGGCCTTCCAGATGCAGCGGGCCTCGATCTTGTGGCGCGCCAGATAGGTCTTGATCGGGTTGACAACCTTTTCGGATTCTTCGCGGTAGTAGTCGTTCACGGCGCTGGCTCCCACCATCGACTTGACGCCGGGAGGCACGACGGGCTGCACATGGAGCACGACCAGTTCATCGTTGGGACCGCACATGCTTTCGTGCGTCGCGAGAAAGGCCAGGGCCTTCTTGGTGTACTTGCTTCCGTCTGCAGCGAGCAGGATCTTCATGGGTTGTCTTCCTCTTTCTTTGGTTGACCGTTAACGCAGGACCAGAACCGGAACTGTACTGTTTGCCAGCACGTGCTGGGTTTCACTGCCCAGCAGCAGGCGCTTGATGCCCTTGCGGCCGTGCGAAGCCATCGTGATGAGGTCGCACTTGTGCTTTTTTGCAGCCGACACGATGGCCTCCGCGACCAGGTCGGACTGGGCCGTCACTGCCTTGAGTTGCACGCCGGCGGCTTCGGCTTCACGCTGGGCGCGTTCGACGACCTCGCGGCCCTTGTCGGCCCACTGCTGCTCGACCCGGGAGATTTCTTCGCTGTCCAGGGCGATTGCGCCTTCGAAGTAGCTGACGGGATATCGCGGCACCACATACAGCGCGACGACGGATCCGCCGGTGGACTTGGCCAGCCCGATGGCGCCGCGAACGGCCTTCTTTGACAAGGTGCTGCCGTCGGTGGCGACCAGGATCTTCTTGTACATGGCTCTCTCCGGTTGGTTGGATTCTAGAAGACAGCTTAGGCAGGGATCGCTGCCGGGCGCTTGATCCATGTCAAGCGCGGGGTTGGGGCCGCGCGATAGGCTCGCAGGAATGAATCCGGCCTCCATTGCCCTGGACGATCCCCGCGAGTGGGAGTCGTTCAGCCGCGCGGTCCCCGGGCGTGACGGCTGGCTCGAATCGTTTCTGGCGATCGAGGGCATGCACTGCGCCTCGTGCGCGCTCGACGTGGAAGACGCACTGCGCGTCTTGCCCGGGGTCGAGCGCGTGCAGGTCAACGGCGCGACGCACGCGGCCCGCCTGCAATGGTCGCCGCAGGCCAGTCTGCCTTCGCAGTGGCTGGCCGCACTGCAGCGCGCCGGCTACGGTGCCACCCCGGCCGGCGATCTGCTCACGGCCTTGCCGCGCGTGCAGGAACAAAGGGTGCTGCTGTGGCGCTGGCTGGTCGCGGGCTTTTGCATGATGCAGGTGATGATGTATGCGACGCCGTCGTACACGGCCGAGCCGGGCGAAATCACGCCCGACATCATGGCGCTGCTGGCCTGGGCCTCATGGGTTCTCACGCTGCCCGTGATCGTGTTTTCGTCGTGGCCGTTTTTTCGCGCGGCCTTTCGCGATCTCAGCCGGTTGCGGGTGGGAATGGATGTACCCGTCGCGCTCGGGATCGCCATTGCCTTTGCGGCCAGCAGCGCCGCCACGTTCGATCCGAAGGGACCGCTGGGCAGCGAGGTCTGGTACGACTCGGTGACGATGTTTGTATTTTTCCTGCTTTCGGGCCGCATGCTGGAGCAGCGCCTGCGCGACCGCACCGCAGGCTCGCTCGAAGCGCTGATGCGCCGCCTGCCTCGGGCGGTTCTGCGCAAAACCGCCGAGGGAAGCTTCGAGCATGTGCCCGCCACGCGCCTTGAGGCCGGCGACATCGTGCGCCTGCTGCCCGGAGAGACGGTTCCAGCCGACGGCCTGGTTATCGAGGGCGTGAGTGACATGGACGAGGCGCTCCTCACGGGTGAATCGAATCCGG
This sequence comes from Pseudomonadota bacterium, assembly GCA_040386635.1. Taxonomy (GTDB): domain Bacteria; phylum Pseudomonadota; class Gammaproteobacteria; order Burkholderiales; family Burkholderiaceae_C; genus Ramlibacter. Next base: position 56,600 of record JAZKFD010000237.1, on the reverse strand, counting down.
TCACACGCTCCGCTGGCGAGCCGCTGATCGCCGGTACGCAGAACGTGACCGGCGTCATCACGATGCGGGTGGAGCGGACGGGGTCGCAGACCCGCTATGCGGGCATCGTGGCGTTGATGGAACAGGCCGCGCTGGACAAGCCGCTGCTCGCCCAGGCCGCGGACCGCATCGCCGGCCCTTTCATCCTGGGCGTGATCGCCGCTGCTGGGGCGGCGGCGATGTACTGGTGGCCGACCGATCCGCACCACGCCATCAGTGTTGCGATCGCCGTTCTGGTGGTGACCTGCCCCTGTGCGCTGTCGCTTGCGACTCCCGCGGCGACGCTGGCCGCTGCCGGTGCGCTCGCAAGGCGCGGCATCCTGGTGCGGCGCCTGCAGGCGCTCGACGCCTGCGCGGCGATCGACACGGTGGTGTTCGACAAGACCGGAACGCTCACGCACGAAAACCTCACGGTGTCGGCCGTCCATCTGCGCCCCGGCGCGGATCGTGCGCGGGTGATGGCACTGGCCGGTGCATTGGCGCAGCACTCCCTGCACCCGGCCTCGCGGGCCATCGCAAAAGCTGCCAGCGCAGTCCATGACGCGACCCATGGTGTCACCTACCACCTGCGCGATTGCCACGAGATCGCCGGCAGTGGGGTGCTGGCTCAGCTGCGGGAACCCGAAGGCGCCAGGTCGCTGCGCCTGGGCTCGGCGGTCTTTTGTGGCGTGATCGGGGACGCGGATGCGGCATCCGCCACGCAGGTGCATCTGGCCGACGATGACGGTCTGCTGGCGACGTTCGAGCTGCAGGAGGTTCTGCGCAGCGACAGCGTGGCGGCCCTGGCATCCCTGCGCAGCGACTCGCTGCGACTGCAACTGCTTTCGGGCGACAACGAGACGGCCGTGCGACGGATGGCCCTGCGTGCCGGACTGGAGACCGCCATCGGCGGATGCTCGCCCGAGGCCAAGCTGGATCATGTTGCCCGCGAACAGGCGCTCGGCCATCGCGTGATGATGGTGGGCGACGGTGTCAATGATGGCCCGGTGCTGGCGCGGGCCGACGCCTCGGTCGCGATGGGGCAGGGTGCACCACTTGCGCAGGCTCGCGCCGATTTCACGGTGCCGGGCGGCCAGCTCGCGGCGATTTTCCAATTGCTCCGGCTGGCACGCCGGACCCGGCGCGTCGTGCGGCAAAACCTCGCCTGGGCGGCGATCTACAACGCCGTATGCGTTCCGCTGGCCGTGGTGGGCGCCATGCCGCCGTGGCTTGCCGGCCTGGGCATGGCTGCGAGTTCACTGCTGGTGGTTGCCAATTCGGCCCGCCTGAGCGTCAACCGGGATTGAGCCCTGCATGGATATCCTTTTTCTTCTCGTTCCCCTGTCCGTCGGGCTGGGCCTTGTGATCCTGGGTGCACTGGCCTGGGCAGTCTGGCGTGGCCAGTTCGAGTCAATCGACGCAGAAGGCGAACGCATTCTCAAGTCCGATTGATATTCATCAAGTGAGGCGCGGGACGAGCGCGGGACACTTGCTCATCTGAAAAAAGCAAGGTGTACCAATGAACGAAAACGCTGTGCAGCCAGCGATCTACGACGACACGGTGGTGCGACAGTTCTCCATCATGGCCGTTGTCTGGGGCGTGGTGGGCATGCTGGTCGGGCTGCTGATAGCGGCCCAGCTGGCGTGGCCCGAACTCAATTTCGGCATTTCCTGGCTGAGCTATGGGCGTCTTCGCCCCCTGCATACCAATGCCGTGATCTTCGCCTTCGGCGGATGCGCGCTATTCGGCACCAGCTACTACGTCGTACAGCGCACCTGCCATGTGCCGCTTTTCATGGCGAAACTGGCTTCTTTTCACTTCTGGACCTGGCAGGTGGTAATCGTGGCTGCCGCGATCAGCCTGCCGCTGGGCTACACGCAGGGCAAGGAGTATGCCGAGCTCGAGTGGCCCATCGACCTGCTGATCGCCGTCTCGTGGATCTCTTACGCCATCGTGTTCTTCGGCACGATCGGCATTCGCAAGGTGCGCCACATCTATGTGGCGAACTGGTTCTACGGCTCGTTCATCCTGGCCGTCGCGATCCTGCACATCGTCAACAGCGCCGCGGTTCCAGCGGGCTGGATGAAGTCCTATTCGGCATTCGCGGGCGTGCAGGACGCCATGATCCAGTGGTGGTACGGACACAACGCGGTCGGCTTCTTCCTGACCGCAGGCTTCCTGGGCATGATGTATTACTTCATCCCCAAGCAGGCCGAACGGCCGGTGTACAGCTACCGCCTGTCCATTGTTCACTTCTGGGCGCTGATCTTCACCTACATGTGGGCGGGCCCGCACCACCTGCACTACACCGCATTGCCGGACTGGACGCAGTCCATCGGCATGGTGTTCTCGCTGATCCTGCTCGCACCGAGCTGGGGCGGCATGATCAACGGCGTGATGACGCTCTCGGGCGCCTGGCACAAGCTGCGCGATGACCCGATCCTGCGCTTTTTGATCGTGTCGCTGTCGTTCTACGGCATGAGCACGTTCGAAGGTCCGATGATGTCCATCAAGACCGTGAATGCGCTGTCGCACTACACCGACTGGACCGTGGGCCATGTGCACTCCGGCGCGCTCGGCTGGGTGGGGCTGATCTCGATGGGTTCGCTCTACTACCTGATCCCGCGCCTGTTCGGCCAGAGGAAGATGCATTCGGTCCCGGCCATCGAGCTGCACTTCTGGATGGCAACGATCGGCATCGTCCTGTACATCGCCGCGATGTGGATCGCCGGTGTGATGCAGGGCCTGATGTGGCGCGCA
>JAZKFD010000237.1:25144-53792 GCA_040386635.1 Pseudomonadota bacterium | reverse complement strand
GATCGTGCTGATCCTGCTGGTCGTGGCCGTGGGCGGCCTGATCGAGATCGTGCCGCTGTTCTTCCAGAAGTCAACGACGCAGGCGATCGCAGGGGTCAAACCCTACACGGCACTGCAACTGGCGGGCCGCGATATCTACGTGCGCGAAGGCTGCTACAACTGCCACTCGCAGATGATCCGGCCCTTTCGCGCCGAAACGCTGCGCTACGGCCACTATTCAGTCGCAGGCGAATTCATCTACGACCGTCCGTTCCAGTGGGGCAGCAAGCGCACCGGTCCCGATCTGCACCGCGTGGGCGGCAAGTACAGCGACGACTGGCATCGCATCCACCTGATCAATCCACGCGACGTCGTGCCCGAGTCGAACATGCCGGCCTATCCCTGGCTCGAAAAGGCAACGGTGGATGCGGCTGCCATGCCCGGGCACATGAAGGCCCTGCGAGTGGCGGGGGTCCCCTATACCGACGCCGAGATCGCGGACGCCGCCAAGGCAGTCAAGGACAAGACCGAGATGGAAGCACTCATCGCCTACCTGCAGGGCATGGGTCTGGCCCTGAAGTGAACCGCAAGGAGCAACAAGAATGGACATCACCACCATGCGCATCGCGGCCACGCTGGTCTCGCTGGCAACTTTCCTGGGCATCGCCTGGTGGGCGTATGCCCGCCATAACCAGGGCCGCTTCGACGAAGCCGCGCGCATTCCGTTCGAGCAGGATTGAGGAAACACGGCAATGAGCGATTTCAACAACAATTTCTGGTCCATCTATGTGGCCGCGTTCACCGTCCTGAGCATCCTGGCCTGCCTGCTGCTGCTGTGGATCACCGCACGCAAGAAGGTGGAGTCATCGGCGGACAACACGACCGGCCACGTCTGGGACGGCGACCTGCGCGAGATGAACAACCCCATGCCGCGCTGGTGGATGTGGATGTTCGTGCTGTCGATCATTTTTTCGCTGATGTACCTGGTGGCCTATCCGGGGCTGGGCAGCTACGAGGGGCAGCTGGGATGGAGCACCCGCAGCGAGCACGCCGAAGAAATGGCGCAAGCCAACAAGGAACTCGCGCCCCTGTACGCGCAGTTCAGCGCCAAGCCAGCCGAGGCGCTTGCCGGCGATGGCAACGCGATGGCCATCGGCGAACGGCTTTTCATGAACAACTGCGCGCAGTGCCATGGCTCCGATGCGCGCGGCAGCAAGGGCTTTCCGAACCTGGTCGATGCCGACTGGATGCACGGTGGATCGCCGCAAAAGATCGTGGAGACCATCACAGCCGGACGCATCGGTGTCATGCCCGCGATGGCCGCTGCGGTCGGCACGCCCGACGACGTGAAGAACGTGGCGAACTATGTGCTGTCGCTCTCGGGCAACCCGCATGATTCGCTGCGCGCGCAGCTGGGCAAGTCGAAGTTCACGGCTTGCGCCGCGTGTCACGGTATCGATGCCAAGGGCAACCCGGCCGTGGGCGCGCCCAACCTGACCGATGACATCTGGCTGCACGGCTGGGGCGAACAGGCCATCGTGAACATCATCAACACCGGCAAGACCAACGCCATGCCGTCGCAAAACGGCAAGCTGACCGAGGCCCAGATCCATGTCCTGGCCTCCTATGTCTGGGGCCTGTCCAACCGGCCGGTCAACACGGCAGCGGTCAAGCCCTGATCAACTGAAAGTACCGTGAAAGTCATTCCGATCATCGCCGTGGAGTCGGGCGGCGAATCTCTCTACGAGGCGCAGAAAAAGATCTACCCGCGCCAGGTGACGGGCCGGTATGCCCAGTGGCGCTGGGCCATGGTGTGGCTCACGCAGCTGGTCTTCTACGGGTTGCCCTGGATCGAGTGGGGGCAGCGCCAGTCGGTGCTGTTCGACCTGGCCGCGCGGCGCTTCTACATCTTCGGGTTCGTGCTGTACCCGCAGGACTTCATCTATCTCACGGGCCTGCTGGTCGTCAGCGCGCTGGCGCTCTTTTTGTTCACCGCCCTGGCAGGGCGCCTGTGGTGCGGCTTCGCGTGTCCGCAGACGGTTTACACCGAGATGTTCCTCTGGATAGAGCGCAAGGTGGAGGGCGAGCGGGCGGCGCGCATGCGCCTGGACGCATCGCCCATGTCGCTGGAAAAGCTGGTCAAGAAGTGGTTCAAGCATGTGCTGTGGATCGGCCTTGCGATGTGGACTGGCTTTACCTTCGTCGGCTACTTCACCCCGATTCGCGAACTGGGCATGGAGTTCCTGCAGACCCGGATGGGCTCGTGGGAAGTCTTCTGGGTGTTTTTCTACGGGCTGGCGACTTATGGAAATGCCGGGTTCCTGCGCGAACAGGTGTGCAAGTACATGTGCCCGTACGCCCGGTTCCAGAGCGCGATGTTCGACCAGGACACGCTCATCGTGAGCTATGACGCAGAGCGCGGCGAGCCCCGCGGCTCGCGCTCGCGCAAGGCCGACCTGTCCACGCTGGCCCTGGGCGCCTGCGTCGATTGCAACCTGTGCGTCCATGTGTGCCCGACCGGCATCGACATCCGCGAAGGCCTGCAGTACGAGTGCATCGGCTGCGCAGGCTGCATCGATGTCTGCAACAGCGTGATGGACAAGATGAACTACCCCCGCGGGCTCATCCGGTTCACCACGCAAAACGCCCTGGCGCAGGGCTTGAACGCCAAGCAGTTGCTCAGCCGCACCTTGCGTCCGAGGGTGCTGGCCTACGGTGCGATCCTGCTGGCCCTTTGCTTTGCCCTGCTCGCGAGCCTGGCAACACGCACGCCCCTGAAGGTCGATGTGATCCGTGACCGCGGCATGATGTCGCGCATCGTGGCCGGCGGCAAGCTGGAGAACGTCTACAGGTTGCAGGTGATGAATGCCACTGAAGTGCCACAGCGCTATGTGGTGAGCGCGACGGGCCTGCCCGGTCTCGTCGTGGCATCGGAGGCGAGCGTCGAGGTTGGCCCGGCGGAATCACGCTGGCTTGCGGTGCGGCTGCAAATCCCGTACGGCTCGCTGGCGCCAGGATCGCACCCGATCCATTTCGATATCGCAACGGCGTCGGGCGATGCCCGGGTCAGCGAAAAATCAGTCTTTCTCGTGCCGCGCTAAGGCCCAGACGGTAAATCCAGGAAATCCCCATGAAAACCCACTCTCAGGTCCAGCGACACAACCCGGCACCGGCCGCGCCACCCTGGTGGAAGTTCGGGCATGTGTGGCTGGTGATTGCCGGTCCGGCCATCGTGGTGGTTGCCGGCTTCGTGACCGCTTACCTTGCCATCAGCAATCCGGACCCGGTGCTCACCGGCGACCATTTCCGTCGGGCCGACACGCGGATCAAGACCGTGCAGCCCGCCCTGGCACCGGCCTTGCAGGGTCGTAACCACGCGGCGACGGTGCCGGCCCCCCATGCGCCCTGAGCCATCTGCAGCCGTGGCAAACAACCGCTGGACCGAGCGGCTCATGCAGGTGGTGTGGCCCGCGTTCATCGCCGCCTGCCTGCTGGAACTGATCGTGTTCGCCATGGTGGACCCGAGCGAGATCCACTGGATGGGCCGATCGCCGGGGTGGTCCCGCCAGGCGATTTATGCGGGCGCCTTCTTTGTGTTCTGGGCGGTTTGCGCGCTGGCCAGCACATTGACACTCGTGCTGGGCCGGCAGGAGTCACGCCGGGCCGGTTAGGTCCACCTTTCGGGCTGAAGTAAAGTGCGGCCATGCCGTACAAGCTCTCGCCCGAGAACTCAGCCGCCCGACTGGCAGGCCTGCTCGATTCCGCCATGGACGCCATCGTCACCGTGGACGAGGCCCAGAACATCGTTCTCTATAACCGCGCAGCCGAGAAAATCTTCGGCTGGTCGGGCGAGCAGGTGCTTGGGCAGCCCCTGACCAAACTGATTCCGCAGCGATTCCAGGGCGGCCATGCCGGCCACGTCCGGCGGTTCGGCGCCACCGGCTCCACCTCGCGCCGCATGGGCGGCAGTGCTGTCGTGTATGCATTGCGGGCCAATGGCGAGGAGTTCCCGGTCGATGCCGCCATTTCGCAGCTCGACACGCCCGAAGGCAAGCTCTTCACCGTCATCATGCGCGACGTAACCGAGCGCGTGCGGGCGCAGCAGGATCTCGCGTCGTTTGCCGCCGAGGCCAGCGCCATCCGCGAGCAGGAAAAAACGCGGGTCGCGCGCGAGCTTCACGATGAGCTCGCGCAATCGCTCACGGCGCTCAAGATGGACACCATCTGGCTGCGCGACAACCTGCCCGCAACCGAGGCGGGCTCGGCCAAACTTTCGCAGATGCTTGCGATGCTCGATGCGACCGTGGCCTCTACCCGGCGCATCGCGGCGGACCTGCGTCCGCTGATGCTGGACGACCTGGGGCTTGCGCCGGCCATCGAATGGGTGGTTCAGAACTTCACGAAGCGCACGGGCGTCCCCTGCCATCTGAAGATGGATGAGGCCATCGAGTTTCGCGAGCCTTATGCCACTGCCGTCTTTCGCATCGTCCAGGAATCGCTGGCCAATGTGGCCAAGCACGCCCGGGCTACCCGTGTGGATGTGACCATCGACAGCTCCGGGGATGAAGTGACCCTTCGCGTCGAAGACGACGGTGTGGGTTTTGACCGTAACCAGCCCCGGCAGCCGAACTCGCTGGGCCTTGTGGGCGTCCGCGAGCGGGCCCACCTGCTGCGTGGCACGGTGACCATAGCCAGCAGCCCCGGTGCCGGAACCCGGGTCGAGGCGCACATCCCCATCAGCGCCGAAGGAGACAGGACGTGACCCGCATCGTCATTGCGGATGACCATGCGATCGTGCGCGAGGGCCTCAAGCGCATCGTCTCGTCGGCCGGAGATCTCGAGGTCGTCGATGAAGCGGCGGACGGCAACCGGGTGATGGAGGTCGTGCGGGGCCAGGAGTTCGACGTGCTCGTGCTGGACCTTTCGATGCCCGGGCGCAGTGGCATGGAACTGATCAAGCTGGTCAAGGCCACGCGCCCTAAATTGCGCATTCTCGTGCTGAGCATGCATCAGGAGCTGCAATACGCCGTGCGCGCGATCAAGTCGGGCGCCAGCGGCTACCTCACCAAGGAAAGTGCTCCGGCGCAGCTGGTGGACGCCATTCGCAAGATTGCCGGCGGTGGCGCCTTCGTCACCGCCGAGGTCGCGCAGCAACTGGCCCTGGGCGCCATGCCCGGCGGCGCTTCGGCCGCGCCGCACGAAACGCTCTCGGACCGTGAGTTCGAAGTCATGCGGCTGCTGGTGGCTGGCGCCTCGGTCACGGACATCGCCGCGCGGCTGAAGGTGTCGGTCAAGACCGTCAGCACCCACAAGTCCAACCTGATGCAGAAGATGGGCCTGGACAACCCCTCGGACCTGGTGCGGTACGCCATGCGCCACGGGCTCGACGAAGAGAGTGTGTAGGGACGGGGCTTGCCGCCCGGCCACCTAGGAATATTCCTAGCAGACCTCGGTGCCCGGGAAGCCACGAACCGGAAACCGCCGAGCCTGTGGCTCAGCGCCCGCCGATGGTGCGATGCAGCGCGAAGAGCGACATTTAGTGCATGGCCCGCACCGATTCATCCCTCAAGGTTTTTCTTGCCGACGATTCAGCGTTGATACGCACCCGCGTTGCAGCAATGCTCGCGGCGCCTGCCATGACGATCGTCGGGCAAGGCTCCACCCCCCGCGCCTGCATCGACGGCATCTGCGCATCACATCCCGATGTGGTCGTGCTCGACGTGCAGCTCGAAGGCGGCACTGGCCTGGACGTCCTGCGCGGCGTGCGCGAAGCCGCGGGAACCGCCGGGGCCGGGGCACTGCCCGAGTTCATTGTCTTTAGCAACAACGCCGAAGACGCCTACCGCAAACGCTATCTTGCCGAGGGCGCTCATGTGTTTCTCGATAAGTCCACCCAGTTCGACCAGCTGGCCGGCGCCATTGCCGCTGCGCCGCGCCACCGCGAATGAATTCCAAGGAGAAATCCCTCATGTCCGCTTCTGCCCTGTTGACGCGTGAACGCGTTTTCCGTCTGGTGCCCGCCCGGTCTGCTGCCACGCGCCCAACAACAACAGCAACGGCCGCCCGCACCGCCTCGGTGCCCGCCACGGCCACGACCACGAACGATGCCGTATCCGTCGCGCCGCTCAAGACTTCATGCTCCAGTTGTCACCTGCGCGAGATCTGCCTGCCCTGCGGACTCGCAGGAAACGATATCGAGCGGCTCGACGGCCTGAAGTTCGCCCGCCGCCGGATCGCGGCAGGCCAGGCGATCTATCACGAAGGCGAGCCGTTCCATTTCATCTACGCCGTTCGCATGGGAACCTTCAAGTCGAGCCTGGTCCTGGCCGACGGTCGCGACCAGGTCAGTGGCTTCCACATGGCCGGCGAGCTGATGGGCCTGGACGGGGTGGCCCATGGCAAACACGCCAGCACGGCCATTGCGCTGGAAGATGCGGAAGTCTGCGCGATTCCCTATGCACACCTCAATGAACTTGCCTCCAGTTCGAGCAACCTGCAACACATCGTGAGCCGGCTGATGAGCCGCGAGATCGTTCGCGAACACAGCCTGATGCTGCTGCTGGGCAGCATGAACGCCGAAGAGCGCCTGGCGGCCTTCTTGCTCAATCTTTCGCAGCGTCTGAAGGCGCGCGGCTATTCCCCCACCGAGTTTCACCTGCGCATGTCGCGCCAGGAGATCGGAAGCTACCTCGGCATGAAGCTGGAAACCGTGAGCCGGACTTTTTCGGCGTTCCAGCAGCAGGGCCTGCTTGAAGTGGACAAGCGCCACATCCGAATCGTGGACGTGCCGGCGATGACGCGGGCGTTCGAGATGAGAGTTCACTGACGCCTTGACACAGGACCGAAGCCATGATCCGTCCCACCATTCGCGTGATCCGTGATGAACATGCCGCGCTGGCTGCCATGCTGCGCTCGATGACGATGATGATCAGGCAGGGGCCGGGCGAGGCGCCTGAACAGTTCTTCGACGTCCTGCGGGCCATGCTGTTCTACATCGACGAGTTTCCCGAAAAGCGCCATCACCCCAAGGAATCCGACCTGCTGTTTCCGGCGCTGGCGCGCGCCGTTCCCGCGCTGATGCCCACCATCCGGCGGCTCGAATCGGACCACATGAGCGGCGAGGGCAGGGCGCGTGCACTGCAGCATCTGCTTCTTGCATGGGAACTGCTGGGCGAGACAAGGCGCGATGCTTTTTGCGAGGCTGCCCACGACTATGTGGCGTTCTACCTGGAGCACATGCGCACCGAAGAACGCGAGCTGCTGCCGGCTGCGGAAGGCGCACTCACAGAGCAGGAATGGGCTGCGATGGACAAGGCATTCCTGACCTCGCTCGATCCGCTGGCCGGCGGTGTCCGCGATCCGGTTTATGAGCGCCTGTTTACCCGTATCGTCATGGCCGCGCCTGCGCCGATTGGTGTGGGATCGCGGAACACGATGGTCCCGGCTGAATGAGTTTGCTGCGGGCGCTTGCATGCGCGCTGATGGGCCTGGCAGTTCAGGGCGCGGCGGCCGCAGCGCCTGCCTGCCTTGCAGTGCCGACCGCAGCGGTGAACCCTTCGTTCGCGCGCGCAGCTGCCGCGCAGGCCGCATCGGTGGTCAGCGTGATCATCGTGCGGCCGCGGCGATCCCTGCTGGATGAGGACTCCGGTCCCGAATTTTTCCAGGCGCTGTCGGGCCTGCCCCTGCCGGGCCGCGAAGCCGACGCCGTGGCACTCGACCGGACCACCGCCTCGGGCTTTGCGATCGGCGCCGACGGCTCCATCCTGACCAACGCGCACGTGGTCCACGACGCGCGCGAGGTATGGGTCGTAGCTGCCGATGGCCGCCGGCTTCCTACCCGCGTGATCGGCTACGACAGGCGCTCTGACGTGGCGCTGCTGCAGGTGCAGGGGGGCTCGATACCGGCTGTGCCTGTCGAACTCAGCCGCCCCCCATGTCCCGGCGACTGGGTGGCTGCCATCGGTGCGCCGTTCGGCTTCGATCAGACCGTCACGGTCGGCGTGGTGAGCGCCAATCCCCGGTACCTGCCCTCAGGCGGCGGCATACCCCTCATCCAGACGGACGCAGCGCTCAATCCCGGCAGCTCGGGCGGGCCGCTTTTCAATGATCAGGGCCGTGTCATCGGGATGAACTCCATGGTGTATTCCAACAGCGGCATCTACATGGGCGTTTCCTTCGCCTTGCCCATCGACCGGGTCTTGCGAATTGCACAGGAGCTGCGAACCAATGGGGTGGCTTCGCGCAGCACGATTGGCGTGGTCACACAACCGCTCACGCGCGAACTGGCCGTGGCGTTCGGCACGCCCGATCAGCGCGGCTTACTCGTGACCCAGGTCAGTGCGCAGGGCCCCGCAGAGCGCGCCGGCATACGCATCGGCGACATCCTCACCGCGCCTGGCGGGGCAGAAGTCAGCGAGGCCATCGCGCAGGCTTCTCCGCATACCCAGCTTGCGCTCGAGGTGCGGCGCGGCGAATCGACATACGGCATTGTCGTGCGGCCCGAGCTGCCCGCGCCCTCTGCTGTTGCGCTCGCGGGCGAGGGCGCTGTGCGGCCCGAGGTGCAGCTGGGCCTGAGACTGGCCCCGGTCCGGACCACGGCACAGATGCCTTCGGGCGTCTATGTCGATAGCGCATCCGGATCGAGCCTGGTGGCGGGCATCGAGCAGGGCGACAGGATTATCGCGGTCAACGGCACGCCGGTATCGAGCCATGCGCAATTCAATGCCGCGCTGGCCGCGCTCGCCCATGCGCCTGTCGTGGCGCTGCTGGTCGGGCGCGCCGGATTCTCGCTGTATATCCCGGTGGACCGGCAGGGACGTTGACTTCCCGTAGTTCAAATCGCTTTCTTGCCGAGTGCCCGCAGCTTGCGCTCCCAGTTGCGAGCATGGGCTTCGTCGAGGTTGCCCACCATGCCGATCAATGTCTCATTGACCGGTGAAATGCCGACGAAGCCCAGGATGTTTCGCTCGAGTGACTTGACGCTGTGGGCCCGGTAGAACCACCGGTACACCAGCGCGGGCATCCCCATGGTGACCACCACGCGGGCGGACTTGCCCTTGAGCCCCTTTTTCGTGAACGAGGTCCCGCCTTCGCCATATTCGAATGCAAACCCCGGGCGCGCCACCTGTTCGAGAAAACCCTTGACGATGGCCGGCATGTCGCCCAGCCAGAGCGGAAACAGCAGCACGATGTGATCCGCCCAGCGGATGTCGCCCTGCGCGGTGCGAAGACCCTCAGGAACCGCGCCCTGTTCCCAGTCCTTCTGGCTGCGCAGCAGCGGGAAATCGATTGAAGCGATGGCGGTGGTGCGCACCTCATGCCCGGCGTCGGTCGCCCCGCCGGCATAGGCCTCAGCCAGCGCATGGCACAAATGCCGCTCGGTGTTGTCGGGGTGGCCTTGTATCAGCAGGATTCTTGAAGACATCGGTTTGCCTTTCGCAGGAAGTCGTCCAGGGCGCGGGTCAATGCGCCGGACAGCAGGGGTGCCAGCTCGATGGCGTTGGTTTCATGCTCGATGGTGTCGCAGGTGACGATGCGTTCGATACCGCAGGCGCGCATCCGTTCCAGCGCACCGGATGCGAACAGCGCATGTACCGCAATGCACACGGGCGGGCCCAGCCCTGCCTGCCGCAAGGCCGCGCGGGCTGCCACCAGCGTCTCGCCCGATGAAACGATGTCGTCCAGGAGCACCGGCGTGCGTCCTTCCCATCGACCAGCCTCTGCCGTCTGCACCGTGACATCGCGGTCACCATGTCGCTTCTTGTCCAGCACCATCCAGGGTGCGCCCGCCAGCTGCGCAAGCTGCGAGACCCACTGCTCGCTTTCTGAATCGGGGCCGACGATCAGGGGTTGGTTTACGTGCGCGGCCACCCACGCCGCAATGGCTGGCGCAGACGTGACGCGATGCGTGGAGATCGAGTAGATCTCGGATAGCTCATGCCAGCGGTGCAGGTGCGGATCGACCGTAACCATGAAGTCCAGTGACTGGCTCAAGATGCGTGCATAGCTGCGCGAAGTGACAGCTTCACCCGGGCTGAAGCGGGCGTCCTGCCGCATATAGGCCAGGTAGGGCGCGACCAGTCCAACAGCGCTGGCGCCCAGCTCTTGCGCCGCATCGGCCGCAAAGACAAGCGGCAGCGTCTTGGCATCCGGCTGGTGCAGGCTGCCCGCGAGGATGACCGCGCGTCCTGCCACGGGCGCGTCGATCCGCACGGAGGTTTCGCCATCGGGAAACGTGTGAACCGCCAGCGAGCTGCACTCGCAATCGAGCAGCCGTGCCAGCCGGGCAGCCAGCGCCGCGCCACCGGGCAGGGCGACGATCAGCATGGCTCGTCCTCGATCACGCAAACGGCGTCGGCCTGTGACTGCGCGTACTCGGCGGCATAGGCCAGCGCGCCGGGTGAGGCCGCATGCAGGGTGTAGAGCGGCTGGCCCCGCGCCACGAATTCGCCCGCGCGAACGTGAAGGTCGATCCCGGCGCTTGGCGATTTGGGCGCACCTGCCAGCTTGGCAATACGTGCCAGGCGGCGGTTGTGCATGGACACGATGGAGCCGCTGCGGCCCGCCACGATGTCCCGCCTGAACAGTGCGACCGGCGGTTCGCGCATGCCGCCCTGCGCCTCGCAGATTTCCTGGAATTTTTGCCAGGCACGGCCATCGGCCAGCACCGGGCCCGCCAGCTGCGCGCCCATGCCGGGCGCAGCGACGCCTCCCAGTTCGAGTAGCCGGCCCGCGAGTTGCAAACTGCGCTCCGCCAGATCCCGTGCAAATCCGGGCCGCTGCTCCAGCACTGCCAGCACGTCGCGGGCCTCCAGCGCCGGGCCAATGCCACGGCCCACCGGCATCAGTCCATCAGTCTGCATCACCTCCACCCGCAAGCCCAGGGCGTCACCCACGATGCGCAACTGGTCCGACAGGTCCCTGGCCGCCTGCTGGCTGCGGATCTTGGCGGTGGGTCCCACGGGCATGTCGATCAGCACATGCGTTGCCCCCGCCGCCGCCTTCTTGGACAGGATGGACGCCACGAGCTGCCCCTGGCTGTCCAGGTCGAGCGGACGCTCGACCCTTATCAGCACATCATCGGCGGGGCTCAGGCGCACGGCGCCGCCCCAGACGATGCAGCCGCCCGCCCGATCGACCACGCGCCGGATCTCGGCGGTGTCCAGCTCCACCGGTGCAATCGTCTCCATGGTGTCGGCGGTGCCCGCCGGCGAAGTGATCGCACGCGATGAGGTCTTGGGCATTCGCAGTCCGCATGCGGCCACGATGGGCACGATGATCATGCTGGTGCGGTTGCCTGGCAGGCCGCCCACGCAGTGCTTGTCCATGACGCTGCCATCGCCCCACTGCATGCGATCGCCGGCGCGAACCATGGCGCGGGTCAGCGCGATCGTCTCTTCGGTATCGAGCCCATCGCCCGCGCACGCCGTGACAAAGGCGGCCAGCTGCAAATCGGAATAGCGACCGGCGGCAACGTCTGCAATGACCGCGTCGAACGCGGCCGCGCCCAGTCGGTTGCCGTACACCTTGGAGCGTACGTGGCCCAGCGATTCCAGTGGGCGCGGGTGGCGCGCGGTCGCCTCGTCGCCTTCCCTTGCGCCCAGCAGCCGCCATGCGGCTTCGGACAGACCCGCTTCACCATTGGTCAGGAATTCACTGCTCACGACATTGAGGGTGGCGACGATGGTGCGATGGCCCAGTGAAAGCTCCACGCGCGACTGCGCCTCGAAACCTTCGGATACGCACACCGGGCAGTCGGCGCGCATATAGAGCACCGGTTCCTGATAGGTGTCGATGCCCATCCGTCGCAGGCGCAGTCGGTGAGGTATTGATGTGTCCACCTCAGCACTTTAGGCATGCGTGCATGGCGTGCGCTTGACGCAGATCAATGCAGGACGGCAGCAGTGGTGCAGAGTGAAACGATGAACTTCCTGAACATCTGCGACCGTGGTCCTCGTTTTCGGCTCGCTTCGCTGTTGCTGGCCTCGGCAGCTCTGGTTTCGGCCTGCGGCGGAGGAGGGGGCGGCAGCGACACCATTGCGCCGCCGGACGCGCCCACTGCCAGCTTCCAGCCGCTCGGAATGCCGGCCAGTCATGTGACGAGCGACGCGGTTGCAATCTCGGCAGGCGGCCTCGTCGTCGCCGGAACCGCGAAGGACGCGAGCGGCCGTGACCAGGCGTTTCGCTGGACTGTCGGCGCAGGTTTCACCACGCTGGGTTTCCTGCCGGGTGGCAGTCGCAGCGCCGCAGCCGATATGTCAGCCGACGGCTCGGTGATCGTCGGCGGCGGTGACGTCCGCGCGACGCCCTCACAGGTCGCATTCCGCTGGAGCTCAGCAGGTGGCATGCAGGCCTTGCCGACCTTGCCCCAGATGATTTCCCTTTGCGTCAGCACAGCGGTCTCGGGTGATGGACAAGTGGTGGTTGGCACATGCCTGGGCGCCGGTAACAGTGGGTTCCGGTGGACCGAGGCCACCGGTGCCGTCAGCCTGGGACGGTTCGGTGGCGGCATGAGCGCTTCGAGCACAGCGTCTGCGATTTCCGATGACGGCCAGGTGATCGGCGGCGCCGGCAATCCGATCCTGAGAGGCGCGATGCTGTGGCCTCACGGACAGGAGCCGCTCACTCTGGGGCACCTGGCGGCCGGCGACAATTTTGCTTCCGTGAGCGCCCTGTCGGCTGATGGCCGGGTGGCCGCAGGCGTGTCGATCGGCAGTGAAAGCGGTGTTCGCATGTACCGATGGACGGTTGAAAGCGGCATGACCGCCATCCCCGGCACACCCGCCGATGTCACCGAAATGAATGTCCGGGCGCTGTCGGCCGATGGTTCGGTTCTGGTTGGAAGCTGGACGCGTGGCGGCGTCGAATCGGCGGTGATCTGGGATGCGGCACGGGGCCTGCGGCCCCTCGTGCAGGCGCTGGCTGAAGAACGCCGGCTCAGCCTGCCGGGGTGGACGCTGCAACGCGCCAATGCCGTCACCCCTGACGGGCGCGTGATCGCCGGGACGGGCCTCAATCCGCAGGGCATGACCGAAGCGTGGATTGTTCGCCTGAACTGAGCGGCTCTGAACGGTTTCAGGGCTTGCGCACCTTGACGCGACTGCCATCGGCCACTGAGGGCGGCGCGTAAACCACCACCTGCTCGCCGGGCTGCACGCCGCCGCGCACCCAGCCCACGCTGGCATTGCGAGCGACCAGTGCCATGGGCGTGAGGCGAACCCGCGAACTGTCGATCACATACGCGGCCATGCCGCCTTTCGCATCCGGAAACAGTGCGCCAACCGGAACCAGGATTGCATCTGCTGCGCTGACCACGACCACGCGCACCGTGACCCGGAAGCCGTCGCCCATCTGCAGCCATGCGGGGGGAGGGTTCATCACGTCCACCAGCACGTTGACGCGTTGCTCCTCGATACCCAGCGCAGAGACCTTGGTGAAAGCGGCCGGCTCCACCCTGCGCACACGCCCCTCGAGTGCGGGTCCGCCCCAGCGTTCGATGACGGCGCGCGTGCCAGGCACGGCCCGCACGGCGTCTGTCGTCAGCAGCTGCGCCACCACTTCCAGGTGCGAAGGGTCCCCGATGTCCATCAATGCAGCGCCCGCGGCGATGGTGCCTTCGCTTTGCACGGGCAGTCGCAGGACCACCCCCGAGATCGGCGCGCGGATGGAAAGGGGCTGGCCAGCCGGGGCCTGCGGCGAGGCGGGCTGGACGGCGGCCTGGGCCTGCGCGCGCTCGTACACCGCCACTTCGCGCGCCGCCTGCGCAACCTGCAATTCGCGCTGGGCGCCGCTCAGCGCCAGACGGGCGCTGTCCAGCCGCGACGCTGACAGGAACCCTTCACCGGCCAGGCGGGCGGTGCGCTGGAATTCCAGCCGCGCCTCTTCCTGCGAAAGCCGCGAACGCTCCACCCTTGCATCGGCCCCCGCCACGCCCGCCTGCGCTGCCTTGGCGCGTGCGACGGCTTCGCGCATGCTGCGTTCGTCGTACAGCGACGCCATCACCGGCGTGAGCACCGCGACGACGTCGCCCGCCTTCACCGTGTCGCCTTCCCGCATGGAGATGCGCGAGACGCGAGCCGTGACCGGAGCCGAGATGACATAACGGTCTCGCAGACGGGTGCGCCCGTCTTCGTCGATGCTCTGCTCGAAGCGTCCGCGTTCGACCGCTGCGGCTTCCACCTCGATGGGCTTGGGCGCAAAGGCCCACACCAGCGCCGCGATCACCGCGATACCTGCGACGGCGGCCGCGACGGTTGTCTTTTTCATCATCTGCCTACTCCCGGGTCTTCAAAGCTGCGACCATGTCCAGGCCGTTGATACGCCTGCGCACCACCAGCGCGCTTGCCACACCTGCGGCAACCACCGCGATGGCCGCCCAGGCGTAGGTGCGCGCCTGTATCACGACCGGAAACAGGAACTGGTCAGACCGCATCAGTGCGACGACTGCATGCGTGAGCGACCAGCCCAGCAGCATCCCCAGGGGCAGGGCGACCGCGATTCCGATCGCCAGCTCGCCCAGCAGCAGCAGCGACACTTCGGCTTTGGTGAACCCGAGCACGCGCAGGCTCGCGAGTTCCCAGGTGCGCTCGGCCAGCGCGATGCGCGCGTTGTTGTAAACCACACCCACGGCAATCACCACCGCGAATGCCGTGAGGATCGAGCTCATGATGAGGATGTTGCGCGCGGTCACTTCCTGCATGTTGCGCAGCAGGGTGGATTTGCTGAAGGCGCCGGCAATGCGCGGCAGCTGCTGCGTGGCTTCAAGCACGCGGGGCAGGGAATCTTTTTCGACGCGCAGGCTGAAGTTGTTGGCCAGGTCGCCGTCACCCAGCAGCCGGTTGAGCGCGTCGCGCTCCATGAAGGCATTCAGGCCCATCATGTCTCGCACGGTTCGCTCGATCACCACCTCGCGCTCCTGGCGCCGCCCGTCGCGCACCTGCATGGTGACGGTGTCGCCCGGCTTCACGCGCAGCTTGTCGGCCAGCCGATCGGTCATGAGCACGCCGTGCATGCCAGCCAGGGCCTGGCGGCCGTCCACATCCATGACGCGCTGCAAAACCGGTGTCGCGGTCTGTCCATCCACCACGCTGTTCTCGCTGCGCGAGCCCTTGATGAAGCGCACCGCGACACGCCTGCCGGTTTCCACCTGCGTGACACCGGGAAGCCGTGCCAGTTCACGCGCGGCACTGGCATCCACCGCATCGGTCGCCCAGACGATCAGGTCGCCGCGCATGGCCAGATTGAACTGCGTGTGCACGATGGCGTCCATGGCGTCCCTAAAGAAGTTGCCCATCACTACGACGGCCACGGCGGCAGCGATGCCACCGGTGGTCACGGCCGCGCGCAGGGGCCGGCGTTCGATATTGCGCAGGATCATGCGCAGCGCCGGACCCACGCGTACTCGCGGCACGCGTTCAAGCAAGGCACGCCGGTAGTTGCCCGGCGCGGGCGGACGCATCGCCTCTGCGGGCGACAGCCGGACCGTTGCGGCGATGGCGGTGAGCGTGCCCAGCACGGCCGTGAGCGCCACGATGAACAGGGCAATGAGGGCCAGGGTCAGTGGAATGCGGTGCTCGAAACTCGGGAAGTGAAAAAAATCCGCATAGAGATGCGTCATGCCCGTGCCGAGCCACTGCCCCAGCGCCACGCCGAGCAGGTAGCCGCCGATCACCATGGGCGCGACCAGCTTGAGGTAGTGAAAAGCGATTGCGCCGTTGTCGTAGCCCAAGGCCTTGAGCGCAGCCACCTGCTCGCGCTGCGTTGCCACCAGACGCGCGGTGACCACATGCAGGAGAAAGCCCGCAACCGCCAGGAAGATCGCCGGCAGCACGGTGCCCAGCACGCGCTGCTCCTTGATTTCGTTGTCCAGCATCGCGTGCGAAGCCTGCTCATCGCGTCCATGCGCCTGGGATCCGCCCAGCGATGCGAGCTGCCGGGTCACGGCATCGATCACCGCAGGCTGCGAAGCACCCGGTGCGAGCTTCAGTGCGGCGCGGGTGAATGCGCCGTTCATGTCGATGGCCGCGGCGAGCTCGGCCTTGTCGAGCCAGAACACGCCAAACGATCGCAGGTCGGGCACGCCCATCTGGCCACCGAAGATGAACTCCGGCGAGAGGGCCGTACCCGTGATCCGCAGGGTTCGGCGCTTGCCGTTGACGAGCGCCGATACGGTGGCGCCAGGGCGCAGCTTGTGGGCCTGCGCAAAACTTTCGGTGACCAGCGTCTCCAGTTCGCCCCCGCGCGAGCCGCCCTCGGGCATGCGGCCCGTTCTCAGCAGCACGAGGTTCAGGCGCTGTGGCCGCAGCGGATCGAGACCGATCAGCTGGCCGATCACCGGGTCCACGCTGCCCGCAACGCTGACGCGGGCCATGGATTCGACGGTCGTCTGCACGTCGATGACGCCCGGCACTTCGGCCAGCCGCGCGGCCATGGAGTCCGGTGCCCGGCGCACCGAGGCGAACACATCGGCGAAATGCCCCTGCGCATAAAAATCGTCGCGCGCCTTTGCTAGCGAATCGACCGCCGACAGCATGGCCAGGAAGCCGCCAACGCCGCTTGCCACCACCAGCGCAATCGTGAGCGCCTGGCTCCACAGCAGGCGCAGGTCGCGCAGCACCTTGCGGTCGAGTGCCTTCATGCGCACCATGGGTTCACCATGAAAGCTCTGCCGGAGTGAGCCGCCGTTCGGGCGTCTCGATGCTGGCCACGCGCCCATCCGCGAGCCGCACGACCCGGTCTGCCATGCCAGCAATTGCCGCGTTGTGCGTGATGACGATGGCCGTGGTGCCCAGTTCCGCGTTGATGCGTGCGATGACCTCGAGCACCAGCTTGCCGGTCGCATAGTCGAGCGCGCCGGTAGGTTCATCGCACAGCAGCAGCTGAGGCCGCTTCGCGATCGCGCGTGCGATGGCAACCCGCTGCTGCTCGCCGCCCGAGAGCTGCGAGGGGAAGTGGTCACGCCGGGGCGTGAGAGCCACCAGCGCCAGCGCCTCGTCCACCGGCATCGGGTCGTGTGCGATGTCGGTCACCAGCGCCACGTTTTCCGCGACCGTCAGGCTGGGGATCAGGTTGTAGAACTGGAACACGAAGCCTACATGCTCGCGGCGGTAGCGGGTGAGCTCGGTATCGGTCGCGCCGGTGAGGCGGTGCCCGTCGAATTCAACTTCGCCCGAAGTCGGCAAGTCGAGCCCGCCCAGGATGTTGAGCAGGGTCGATTTGCCGCTGCCCGAAGCGCCTAGCAACACGATGAACTCGCCCTTGCCGATGTCCAGGTTCACGTCGCTCAATGCCCGCACCTGCGTATCGCCTTGCCCGTAGGTGCGCGTCAGGCCCTGGATGTGCAGGATGGGCTGGGCGGCAGCAGAAGCAGCGGTCATGTTGATAGGACTTTAGGCAGCAGGGCGTGCCGGGCGCTTGATTTTTCTCAACTGCATGCCGCAGGGCCGCGCGCATAGTGCAAAAATAACTGGAGACCCTCCAAGGAATTGCCGCCGTGAAATACAAGGATTACTACGCCGCGCTCGGCGTGGCCCGTGACGCGGATGCCGACGCGATCAGGAAGGCCTATCGCAAGCTGGCCCGCGAGCATCACCCTGATATGTCCAAAGCAGGCGGCGCCGAGGAACGCTTCAAGGACATCGGCGAGGCGTATGCCACTCTCAAGGATCCGGAAAAACGCGACGCCTACGATCAGCTGGGCCAGCGCGAGCCCGGCGCTGATTTTTCGCCGCCCCCCAACTGGAACGGCGGCGGATTCGATGCGCACAGCTTCGACGACGCCGACCTGGCCGACCTGTTCGCGTCGCTGGGACGCAGGGCGCGCGGCGGCCGCGGTTCCAGCCATCCGCAACGCGGCCGCGACTACGAAACGGTGGTGAAGCTCACGCTGGAGCAGGCCCATCGCGGCACCGCGCTCAACCTGGACCTGGCGCGCGAGGAAGGCGGCACGAGCACGCTGGAAGTGACGGTGCCGGCAGGTGTCGCCGACGGCCAGCGCGTGCGGCTTCGGGGCAAGGGCGGCAAAGGTATCCACGGCGGCGCAGACGGCGACATCTACCTGCACATCCACCTGGTGCCGCACCGCGTGTTCCGGGTCGATGGCCGCGACCTGCAGTTCGACCTGATGCTTGCGCCCTGGGAGGCGGCGCTGGGCGCCGAGGTCGAGGTGCCGACACTCGACGGCCCGGTGGTGCTCACGGTCGCTGCCGGCACCCGCGCCGGGCGCAAGCTTCGCCTTCGAGGACGGGGCCTGGCAGACGGCCGGGGCGGTCGCGGCGACCTGTACGCGGTCGCGCACATCGATGTGCCGGCGACGCTCACGCCTGCCGAGCGCGATCTGTTCGAACAGCTGGCCAGGACGTCAACTTTCCGTGCCCGCACCGGCGGCAACACGGACAACGACAAGGACACCGCCCATGAACGCGCATCTGCATGAACCGGGCGTGCTCGACGCCACGGAGCTTTCGCTCGCCTGCGGCCTGACGCTGGAAGAGTTCAACGAACTGCTCGATTACGGGGTGCTGCGGCCCTGCGTTTCGCGCGAAGGACAGGATTGCTTCGACGCAGGCGCCTTGTGGCCTTTGCGGGAAGCAGCCCGTCAGCGCGCGATCTTCGATCTGGACGTCTTCACGATGGGATTGCTGGTGGACTATCTGCGCACGATCGACGAGTTGCAGGGGCAGCTTCGCGCGCTGAATGCGCGCTTGCCGCATGGCGGACGCCTGCTGCCTTAGGCTGAACTGCCCCCGAGGATTTCAGCTGTGCGCGCCGCATCAGGCGATATCCGGCAGGCGCTCATACTGTGGCGGCCTTCATTGCGCTTCGCTTCATTACGGCTTCGCTGCGTGAACGGGCCTGGGGTCGAGCATCCCGAAACTCACTCCGGGCCCTATGGCCCCTGCGTTCAAACATCGGGCTGGATCAGAGACGAAGCGCGCACTTGCGCGCCGACCCCAGGCCCCTTCACGCAGCGAAGCCGTAGCTGGAGCGTGAGCGAAACGGAGGCCGTCACAGTATGAGCCCCTGCCGGAAATGCCCCTGACTCGGCGCGCAAACCTTGAAAATACCCGGACGACATCGACCCGTGCGACATTCCAGGCTCGCCTATCCCGCCTTGGCGTCCCTGTCGTCCTCACCCCCGCGAATCGTCAATACAGGCACGGGCGCCAGCCGGATGATCTGTTCGGCGCCGCTGCCCAGCAGCAGCCGGCTGAACCCGCGCCGCCCGTGCGTACCGACCACTACCAGGTCGGCATTCCATTGTTTAGCGGCATTGGCAACGGTCTCACCGAGCCGCTCACCGAAGGTGTCGAACAGCATGCTGTCGGCTTCTATGCGTGCGGCCTTCGCGAGCAACAGGCCCTCGTCCAGGATCTTCTGGCCCGATTCGCGCATCACCCGCAGCAGGTCGCCCGAATAGCCGCCCGAGGGGTCGTAACCAGTGACATAGGCCGCTTCGTCCACGACGTAGATGAGCCGCAGACTGCCCTTGAATGCCTGGGCCATGCCGATCGCCGCCGTGAGCGCGCGGCTGGAGGTGGCGCTGCCGTCGATGGGAACAAGGATTCGCTGGTACATGGCATGCCTCCCTTCAGGTCAGGTTCCGCCCGCCTGCTCGGCAAGCGCCTGGCACGCGGTACAGCGCGGCGCGGACGGAAGCGCCAGCAGGCGCTGTTCGTCGATGGCGACGCCGCAGTCGGTGCATATCCCATAGGTGCCATCCTGGAGACGCCGCATCGCGGCTGCGACCTGCGCGAGCTCGGCGGCTGCATGCTCGCCCTGGATGGCGTCGATGGCCGACTCGGATTCGCTGGAGGCGAGGTCCTTGAAGTCGGTGACTTCCCCTGGCTCGCCCCGCGCATGTGAAATAGAGGCGGTTTCCGATTTCAGGGTGGCGCGCAGCTCGGCTTCGCGCTGCAGCAGCGCCGTGGCGATGCGTTTGTGCACGGGATCGGTGTTGGTAGGCATGAGGTTTCCTCTGGTTGCACCCGCATTGTTGAAGGCCTGGGCGCGGGCCGGTTTGATCCTGGTCAACCGCAGGCAAGCGCGACACAGCACACTCGCGCCATGAGTACTGAACTTTTTGGCTCCGACGCGTACGCGCCCGCCCAGATCGCCCGAAGAGTGGAGGAGGCCGGCGTCGCCAAGGCGCGCATGGCCCTGGTGCCACTGGCCATGCTGGGACTGCTGGCCGGCGCTTTCATCGGCTTCGGTTCGCTGCTGTTCGTCATCGTCAAGTCCGACGCGGCGCTCGGCCTTGCAGCCTCGCAGCTCTTGGGGGGCGCCGTTTTCTCGCTGGGTCTGGTGCTGGTGGTCGTGGCGGGCGCGGAGCTCTTTACCGGTAACAACCTGCTGGTCATGGCCTGGGCCGACGGACTGATCGGCTGGCGGGCCGTCGCCCGCAACTGGGTCGTGGTCTGCCTGGCCAATTTCGCCGGCGCGGCGTCGCTGGCCCTGGCCGTTTACCTGAGCGGGCACACCGACATGGGTAACGGCGCGATTGGCCGTACCGTCGTGACACTCGCGCTGGCCAAGCAGGACCTGCCGTGGGAACAGGCGTTCGTGCGTGGCGTTCTGTGCAATGTGCTGGTCTGCATGGCCGTGTGGATGGCGATGGCGGGCCGCAGCGTGATCGACAAGGCGGTGGCCGTCGTGCTCCCGGTGAGCGCCTTTGTTGCTGCCGGGTTCGAGCACAGCATTGCCAACATGTACCTGATGCCGCTGGCGATGCTGATTCAGGGGGGTGCGGGATCTGCCGGGGTGGCAGTCACCATGGGCGGAATGGCCGCGAACCTGGCGGTCGTCATCGCCGGCAATCTGGTGGGTGGCGCAGCGCTGGTTAGCCTGGCGTATCACATGATCTATCGGCGAGAGAAATCATCTTCACGCTGATCGCGGCGCGTTTCAACGAATGACCAGAACGGGCACCGGCGCGGCTCGAACAATCTGCTCGGCCCCGCTGCCCAGCAGCACGCGGCCGATCCCGCGCCTGCCATGACTGCCCACGACAATGAGGTCGGCCTTCCAGTCGGTGGCTTCGTTGGCGATCACATCACCCAGACGCTGGCCCATCGAGTTGACGATGCGGCTGTCAGCCTTGACACCGGCCGATGCGCAGATGGCCCTGGCGTTCGTGATGACCTGCTGGGCTGCCGAATGCCCGATCTCCAGCAGGTCCTCGATTTCGCCGGGGTCCACTTCGCCCATGCCCAGTGTCGCCAGTTCGTTTTCAAGATGGACCAGGTGCAGGGCGCCGCCACTGTCGCGTGCCATCTGCAAAGCCGCGACCAGCGCCTTGTTGGATGTATCGCTGCCATCGACGGGCACGAGGTATCGCTTGTACATGCGGGTCTCCTAAATCCAATACCCTAGTGTTACCGCTGGCGGCGGCTTGCGCTTGACCTGCGTCAACCCCAAGCGTCGGCCGGCGGGCTATCGTGAACCGCAGCTGGAGACCCCAACCCATGACACGCTTTCACCGCATTCTTGTCCCTTTCGACGACAGCCCCGCCGCATCGCGGGCGCTGGATGAGGCCATTGCGCTGGGGGAAGTCAGCGGCTCCAAGCTGCGGCTGGTGCACGTCATGGATGAGCTGGCCTGGACCAACGGGTTCGAGCCTGCGGTGGCGCTCGTGCGGGACATCGTCCCGCGCATGCGGCAGGCCGGCGAAAAACTGCTGGCCGCCGGCTGCGCCCGGGCTGCCCGGAGGCAGGTTTCGGCCGAAGGCGAGCTGATCATCGGTGTCAGCGGCCGTATCTGCGAGCTGATCGCGACGGAAGCCACCAACTGGGCGGCCGACCTGATCGTCGTTGGCACCCAGGCGCGCCACGGCGTGGACCGCCTGTTGATGGGAAGCGACGCCGAACTGATCCTGCGCCATGCGCCGGTACCCGTCCTGCTGGTGAGGGCCCCCCAGCCATGAGCGTTCGCAACCTGGAGTCGCTGCTTCGGCCTCGCTCGGTCGCCGTCATCGGCGCATCGGACCGGCCCGGCAGCGTGGGCAACGTCGTGCTGCGCAATGCGCGCGCGGGCGGCCTCACTGGAGCGGTGTGGGCCGTTAATCCCCGCCATGAAATGGTGGGCGGCGAGAAGGCGTGGCCCGATGTTGCATCCCTGCCGTCGGCGCCCGACCTGGCCATCGTGTGCACACCGGCGGCCACCGTCCCGTCGGTGATTGCCGAGCTGGGCGCCAGAGGCACGCGCGCGGCCATTGTCTTCGCGGCGGGTCTTCGCGAGCCGCCGGGCAACGGACGCGAGACGCTCGAGCAGGCCATGCTGAAGGCGGCTAGACCCTACCTGCTTCGAATTCTCGGTCCCAATTGCATCGGCGCGCTCGTCCCCGGCATCGGCCTGAACGCCAGCTTTGCGCCCGGCAATGCACTGGCGGGCTCGCTCGCCTTCGTGACGCAATCGGGGGCGCTGGCAACCACCATGCTCGACTGGGCCAACGAACGCGGCATCGGCTTTTCGCACTTCATCTCGCTGGGCGACAGCTCCGACGTCGATTTCGGTGATGTGCTCGACTACCTGGCCAGCGATCCGGATACGCGCGCCATCCTGCTCTACGTCGAGTCGGTCAAGGCGGCCCGCAAGTTCATGTCGGCCGCGCGGGCGGCCGCACGCAACAAGCCGGTGATCGTCGTCAAGGCCGGTCGCTCGCCGGGCGCGGCCAAGGCGGCTGCCTCGCACACCGGTGCGCTGGCGGGCTCCGATGCCGTCTTCGACGCTGCCGCAAGGCGCGCCGGCATGCTGCGGGTGGACACGCTCGAGGCGCTGTTCGACGCAGCCGGCACGCTGGCCCACCCGCACACCTGGCGGGGTGAACGGCTGGCGCTCCTGACCAACGGGGGCGGAGCAGGCGTGCTCGCTGCAGATGCGCTGGCACTGGCCGGTGGCACGCTGGCGCAGCTGTCGCCGGCAACGATGACCGCGCTCGACGGCTGCCTGCCTGCGAGCTGGTCGCACGGCAATCCGGTCGATATCGTGGGCGATGCGCCCTCGCAAAGGTATTCGCAGGCACTAGACGTGCTGCTTGCGGCGCCTGAAGTCGATGGTGTCGTCTTCATGCACGCGCCGACGGCGATTGTTCCGGCGGCCGATATTGCGCTGGAGTGCCTGCCGCACATCCGCAACGCATCAAAACCGGTGCTCAGCTGCTGGATGGGTGGCAAGGCGGTGGCCGGGGCGCGCAGTTCGTTCTCATATCACGGCCTGCCCTGGTACAGCACGCCTGAACGTGCAGTGGGTGCATGGCTGCAACTGGCCGACTTCCACCGCAACCAGGATGCCCTCCAGCAAGTACCCGCTGACCGCGAAACAGCTCACGCACCCGAGCGCGAGCGCGCACTGGCCATCTTGCGCCGGTCGGTGGATGCCGGGCATGAGTGGCTCGACCCCGAAGAGGCTCACGCCTTGCTGCGCGCCTACGGCATCGAGACCGCGCCCACGACGATGACGCGAGACGGCGACGAAGCGGTGCAGGCGGCACAGGACATCGGTTTTCCCGTTGCCGTGAAAGTGGTCTCGCAGCAGGTCGTGCACAAGTCCGACGTCGGCGGCGTTGCGCTGGGTCTGACCTCGGGCGACGATGTGCGCAACACCACGGTTCGCATGCGCCAGCAGGTGGCCAGGCTGATGCCCGGCGCCCATGTGGCAGGTTTTGCGGTGCAGGGCATGGTCAGGCGTGCGCATGGCCGCGAATTCATTGCAGGAATCGCCAGCGACCCGGTGTTCGGTCCGGTGCTGCTGTTCGGTCGCGGTGGCACCGACGTTGAACTGTCGAAAGAGCACGCCATCGCATTACCGCCGCTCAACGACCTGCTTGCGCGCGACCTGATAACGCGCAGCGGCGCGCGGTCCCTCCTGGCGCCCCACAGGGGAGCGCCTGCAGGTAACGAGCAGGCCGTGGTCGATACGCTGGTGCGCCTGTCGCAAATGGCCTGCGACCTTGCCTCGGTGACCGAGCTCGACATCAACCCGCTGGTTGTCAATTCGCAGGGCGCGATCTCGCTGGACGCACGGGTGCGGGTGCGGCTTCGTGGCGGTCCGGCCGGCGCACAACTGGCACTGCGGCCCTACCCGCGGTCGCTGGAAGAGCGTGTCACGATCAATGGCACCGAGCTGCTGCTGCGCCCGATCCGCCCCGAAGATGGGAACCGGCTGAAAGCGTTCTATGCGAAGTGTTCCCCGCAAGACATGCGGCTGCGGTTTTTCATGGCGCGGCGCGAAGTGCCCACATCCGAACTGGCGCGATTCAGCCAGATCGACTATGACCGCGAGATGACCTTCATTGCGCTGACGCCCGCCGATGAATTCGGCCACCAACGGATGGCCGGCGAGGTGCGCGCCATCTGCGACCCGGACAACATCCGCGCGGAGTTCGCAATCCAGGTTGCGTCGGCCTGGCAGGGCCATGGCCTGGGCCGGATGATGCTGGACAAGCTGGTCAACTACCTGCGCCTGCACGGTACCTCAGCGCTCGAAGGGCAATGCCTTCGCGAAAACGCTGCAATGGTGGCCCTGGCCCGCGCCGCCGGTCTGGCGGTGACTGAGGGTCTGGAAGGTTTCGAGCTGCACATGAAGCTGGGTCGTGACATGGATCAATCGACCGCAGCGTCAGCCCGTGCACAGTCCGGGATCCTCAAATAGCTTTCATCACGCCAAGACGATGGAAGAGTACTGCAACCGCGCGAAGTTCTCGCGCATTAATTGAGGAATTGCCGGTGTCCACCACGCTTGCACTTTCGGCCCTGCTCATGGGGCTGGCGGGTGGTCCGCATTGCGTGGCCATGTGCGGCGCCGCCTGCGGTGCGATTACGAGGCCCGGGGAACGCACCGGGGGCTCGGGCGGCTCGCAGGTCGTGAGCCACCCCATCGTCTTTGCCGCGCCTCGCCAGGCAGCGCTGCAGCGCGCGGCGCTGTTTCAGCTGGGGCGTCTTGCGGGTTATAGCGCCGCCGGTGCGGCGGCAGCCGGCGCAGTCCAGAGCCTCGCGTGGCTCACCTCCAACGCGGCTGCGCTGCGGCCGATATGGATGTTTTTTCATCTGGCGGTGCTGGCCTGGGGCCTGTCGCTTTTTGTGCTGGCCCGGCAGCCGATGTGGGCGGGCCGGGCCGGCCGGCTTGCCTGGACGCGGGTGCGGCCCCTGGCGAGCCGGCAGGGCGGCGTGCTCGTTGCCGGCACCTTGTGGGCGCTCATGCCTTGCGGCCTGCTTTATTCGGCGCTGCTGGTGGCCTCACTCAGCGGCGGCCCGCTGGACGGCGCGATTGCGATGGCATTGTTCGCCCTGGGCAGCGGGCTGTCGCTGACAGCCGCGCCCTGGCTGTTCCTGCGGCTGCGCGAGGCGGGCAACGGAAAGTTCAAGGACCTCGGAACGCGCCTGGCCGGATTGTTGCTGGCGCTGGTGGCCGTCTGGGCGCTGTGGAGCGACATGATCCACCGGGTGGCCGTGTGGTGCGGCCTGGCGTGATGCCGGCCGCGTGCAGATCACCGCAGCTTCACGGTCTCCAGCCACGTGGGCATGTGAACCTCCCAGTGCAGCTCTCGCTCGATGCGTTGGCGCAGCGCGTCGGCAGCGTTGGGCTCCCCATGGGTGATGAATGTCTTGATGGGGGGTGACTTTGCGCCCGCCAGCCACTGCAGGATTTCGTCGGCGTCGGCATGCGCAGACAGGTGATCGATAGTGGCCACCTCGGCCCGTACCGGAACGTCTTGCCCGTGGATGCGCACCGTCGGACTGCCGCTCACAATCGTGGCGCCGCGGGTACCCCCGGCCTGAAAGCCCGTGAACAGGATGGTGTTGCGTGCGTCCGGTGCAAACGCCTTGAGGTGATGGACGACGCGCCCCCCCGTGGCCATGCCGCTGGCGGCAATCACGATCATCGGACCCTTGCGCGAATTGAGCGCTTCCGATTCTTCCGGCGTACGCACGATCTTCGGCAGCGCGGCCATCGCCTTGCGGTCATGGTCGGACAGGCGCAGCTGGTCGCCGTGCTTGAGGTAGGTCTGCGTCGCATTGGCAGCCATCGGGCTGTTGAGAAACACGGGCAGGTGAGCAATATCGCCCCGGTCCATCAGGAGGCGCAGGCAATGCAGCATGGTTTGCGCGCGGCCGACCGCGAAGGCGGGAATCAACACCATCCCGCCGCGTTTTGCCGTGCGATTGATGACATTGGCGAGCGCTTCCAACGGGTCGGTGTTCGCGTGCAGGCGGTCACCATAGGTCGATTCGACCACCAGGTAATCGGCGCCCTCGAAAGGCACGGGTGCGCCGAGCACCAGGTCGTTTGGCCGGCCCAGATCGCCAGAAAACAGGATGCTTCGCTTGCCGTTGTCGAGCCTGACGAAGGCCGAGCCCGGCATATGCCCCGAGGGTGTGAGGCGAGCGGTGAGGCCCGGCACCGGTTGCCATGCCCTGGCTGGACCCACCGCCTTGAACTGCTTCAGGCACACCATGGCGTCATTGCGGGTGTAGAGCGGCAGCGCCGGGTGATGTTTGGACAGGCCATATCGATTGGCGTGCTCGGCCTCTTCTTCGAGCAGGTGGCCGCAATCGGGAAGCAGGATCGAGCAGAGGTCTTTGGTGGCGTGGGTGCAGTAGATGTGTCCCCGGAACCCGTCTCTCACCAGCAGCGGCAGGTATCCGCTGTGGTCGATGTGCGCGTGCGTGAGGATCACCGCGTCGATCTCATCGGGGCGCACCGGCAGCTTCGACCAGTTGCGCAGCCGCAATTGCTTGTAGCCCTGGAACAGCCCGCAATCGACGAGCACCCTGCTCTTGCCCTCGCGAATCAGGTACTTTGAGCCGGTGACCGTGTCGGTCGCGCCAAGGAATTGAAGTTGCATGGGTGCAGTCTAGAAAGCGCCGATGCGCCACTGATTGAGTTGGATCAAGTCGCCGCCAGTTGGAGTCTAGCGCTGCGGCAAGCGCAGGCCTACAGTGAAGTCACGCCTTACCCAGGCGTAGAAAGCGAAAAAAAATGACGACCCGTCTTCCTACTGCAATTGCTCTTGCGATTCCCCTTCTTGTAGCCGGTGGCGTCCTTGCGGTCGGCATGTTCGGTGCCTCTGCCGTCTCGCCAACTGGCGGGAAGGTTGCAGCACCGGTTCTGAACGCCCCCTTGCGATCGACACCATCGAAGCACGCGGCGCCCGTCACGCACAAGCTCGTGATGAAGACCGGCATGGGTGACGGAAAGATGGTTTACCTCGATAGCGAAGGCAAACCCAATCCGACCCTGCGCGCGAACGTGGGCGACACCATCGAGATCACCATTTCCAGCGGCGAAGGTGCAGAGCACGACATCGTGATCCCCGAACTGAATGTGAAATCGGCCAGCTTCAATGCGACCAGCGGAGCAATCGTTGTGAAGTTTGAAGTCACGCAGTCCGGCACGTTCACCTATTTCTGTTCCATTCCGGGGCATCGCCAGGCGGGCATGGAAGGCGCGCTTGAAGTGACCGGCCCCGATGATGCGTCGGCTTCGGTGAAGCCCGCTGTTGTCATGGCCGCTGCCGTGATGGGCGCAGCGCCTTCGGTCGGCGTCCCGGCGCTGGCGCCAGTGGCCGCCAATGCGGTCAGCATCTCGATGGACCCGACGCTGGTGCCAAAGCCGCTGGGCAACCGTGCTCCGCAATTCATCAGGTACAGCATCGAGACGGTGGAGCTCGAAGGCAAGCTCGACGACGGCACGACCTTCACTTACTGGACTTTCGACAAGAAGGTGCCGGGACCCATGCTTCGCGTGAAGAAAGGTGACACGGTGGAGCTGACGCTGACCAATGCGAAAAGCAGCAAGATGATCCATTCGATCGACCTGCATGCCGTGACTGGCGGGCAGGGCGGCGGCAGCCACACGCAGGTCGCGCCCGGTGAAGCGAAGACCGTGACCTTCAAGGCAATCAACCCCGGCCTCTATGTCTATCACTGCGCAACGCCATCGGTGCCGCATCACATCTCTGCCGGCATGTACGGCCTGATCCTGGTTGAACCACCGCAGGGCCTGCCGAAGGTAGACCGTGAGTTCTACGTCATGCAGGGTGACCTGTACACCAGCCATGCCAAGGGCACCAAGGGACACCAGGCCTACAGCAGCGACCGCGCGGACGACGAACTGCCGACCTACTACACCTTCAATGGCTCGGTGGGCGCGCTCACGAAAGAGCACAAGATGAGTGCGAATGTGGGCGAGACGGTGCGGGTGTTCTTCGGTGTCGGCGGACCCAACAAGGTCTCGTCGTTCCACGTGATCGGCGAAATCTTCGACAAGGTTTACAGCGAAGGTTCGGTGAGCACTATCAAGCAGAATGTGCAGACCACGCTGGTGGCACCCGGTGGCGCGACCATCGTCGATTTCAAGGTGGACTACCCCGGCACCTACCTGATGGTGGATCATGCCCTGTCGCGGGTCGGCAAGGGACTTGCCGGCGCACTCACCGTGAAGGGCCCGGCGGACCATTCGGTCTACAAGGCCTCGCATCCGAATGACTCTGCGATGGGGCACTAAGCCACGGCGCAGATCACGCGTCGCAAAGCACGGGCCGCAAAGCGTCAGCTGGTGCGCGTGACCTTGTTCAGGTGAGCCGGCTGGTCGGGGTTGAAGCCGCGGGCACGCGACAGGGCTTCGACCATGGGATAGAAGCTTTGCACCATCGAAATGGGGTCGGTGTCATCC
>JAZKFD010000237.1:0-25044 GCA_040386635.1 Pseudomonadota bacterium | reverse complement strand
GGCTTCGACCATGGGATAGAAGCTTTGCACCATCGAAATGGGGTCGGTGTCATCCGACCCCGTTTGCATGATGGGCAGGGCGCTGCCTTCGGTGCCTTCAGGCGCAGCCAGAAGAACGCGGGCGCCTCTGGCCCGCATCGTCCGGGCCAGCTCGAGCAGCCCGGCCTGGGCGGGTCCGCGCGGCGCAAGAATCAGCAGGGGATAGCCCTCGTCAATCAGCGCCATCGGGCCGTGCTGCACTTCGGCGCCCGAGAATGCTTCTGCCTGGATGCCGCAAGTCTCCTTGAACTTGAGTGCCGCCTCCTGTGCCACGGGCAGGCCCAGGCCGCGCCCGATCACGAACAATCGATCCGCATCGACCAGCTCGGGAACGGCCAGCGACCAGTCGGCCTCGGCGGCACGGGTCAGCACATCGGGAAGCCCCGGCAGGGCGCGCAACAGGTCTTCATTGCCCTGCCATGACGCCACCAGGCGTGCCCCAGCCACCATTTGCGCGATGAAACTCTTGGTCGCTGCCACGCTCTGCTCACTGCCTGCGTGAAGCGGGAACACCCATTGCGCGGCTTGTGCCAGCGGCGAGTTGCTGTCGTTCACGAAGCACGCAGTGATCGCTTCGCAATCGCGAAAGTACCTTGTCGGCTCCACCAGGTCCGGGCTCTGGCCCGATTGCGAGAAAGCGAATGTCACCAGACCCTTGCACGCGATCTGCGACTGATAAAGCGTGACCAGCGACATCGGCAGGGACGTCACCAATCGCCCCATTCTTGCCATGATCAGATAGGCCGCGTAGTGCGCTGCATGGTCGGAGCTGCCGCGCGCAATCGTCAACAAAGACTGCGGCGATTCGCTTCGCAGGAGCTCGCCGAAATCGTCATAAGCGAGCGCGTCATGCGCGAGCTGTCGTGCAACGCATGCGGGCGCTTCGCGGGCCTCGAGCAGCATGTGCGAAATCATGCCCGGGCTCCTTCGATGCGTTCCCCCTGCGCGTACACCGCTTGCAGCTGGAGCTCGCGATTGATTACCACCAGGTCGGCCCACGCACCCGCTTGCAACCTGCCGCGATCGCCCAGGCCCAGGTAGTTCGCAGCGTGGGTGGATACGCGATCGGATGCATCGGCAAGCCCGAGGCCGAGCTTGTCCACCAGATTGCGCAGGGCCTTGTCCATGGTGAGGGTCGAGCCTGCCAGCGTGCCATCGGCAAGGCGCACGCCACCCAGGCATTTGGTGACGCGTTGCCGGCCCAGCATGTAATCGCCATCGGGCATGCCGGTGGCCGAGGTCGAATCGGTGACGCAGTACAGGCCCGGAATCGACCGCAGAGCGACCTTGATCGCGCCCGGGTGGACGTGCAGCAGGTCGGGAATGATCTCTGCGTGTTGCGCATGGGCCAGCGCCGCTCCGACCATGCCCGGCATGCGGTGATGGAGCGGCGTCATCGCGTTGAACAGATGGGTGAAGCCGCGCGCGCCGCGCGCCATCGCCTCGATGGCGTCTTCGTAGGTGCCCAGTGTGTGCCCGATCTGCACGCGAAACCCGCTGTGCGTGAGCGCCTGGATGCTTTCCATGTTGCCCGCGACCTCCGGTGCCAGCGTGACAAGGCGCACCGGCGCAATGGCGTTCAGGCGGCCGAGTTCATCGAGCGAAACCGGCCTCGCGTAGCCGGGCTGCGCGCCGAGCTTGCCGGCGTTGATGTAGGGCCCTTCGAGGTGTACGCCGAGCACCTGGGCCGATTGGGAGCGGCGTTGGCTGCACAGTTGCGCGAGGCCCTTGAATGCGGTTTCCAGATCCTCGACGGGTGCGGTCATCGTGGTGGCGAGCAGCGATGTGGTTCCATGCGCCGCATGCGCTCGCGCCACGTGCGCGGCTGCGTCGCCGCCTTCCATGATGTCGCGTCCGCCGCCGCCATGCACATGCAGGTCGATGAAGCCTGGAAGCACGATGGGCAGGTGCGAATCGCGGGTGGAGCGCTCGTCTGCGATGGGCGTACCTTCGACGCGTGTGATGCGCCCGTCCGGGCCGCACGCCACGGTCCCGCGGACAAAGCCCTGCGGCGTGAGAATGTGACCGGCAATGGTGTTGACTGTAGGCATAGCTGCATCGCTATTCGACCACGGATCGGTCACCAACTGGCGGCTGCGGCGCCTACAACCTCAACCGTTCTACAACCTCAACCTTTGCGCGTATCCAGTCATCTCGAGATAGCCACGGCCCACCCGCCGTCCGGCGCCGTCCGCGAGGTCGCTCAGTCCCTCCCAGTAGATGGCCCCTGTGGACGCCCGACTGTCGAGTTCCTGGTTGTCCAGCACCGCCTTGACCGCCCAGGCGCCTGCTGGCGTGCGCACCATCCATTCGACCGGGTAGGTGGCACGCGACACCGGGCTGGTCCAGCTGCGTTTTGCTTCAAAGGAAACCTCGTCCTGAGCGAACACCCGGGTGGCGCCGCCTGCAGGACGAAACGAACCCCCGTGCCACAGCGCAGACCCATCCTGACGGCGCAGGCGAAACGCCGTCAGCGCGGAGCCGTCATCCAGGTTCATCCCGATCCAGTCCCAGCCCACGGCTTCGGGATGCATGACCTCCTCACTCCATTCATGGTCCAGCCAGGCCTTGCCGGTGATGGCCAGGCGCTGGCCACGAAGGACGATGGCACCGGTCACCGCGATCTGGGGCTGGCTGTAGTAGTAGCTCGCCTGCGCTGGTTGCGGTCCCTTGCGCGAAAGGCCCTGGGCACCCTGGAGCAGCAGGGGCTGGGTGGGTGCGCACTCGATGTCGAGCGTGAAGTCCGCGCCGGGCAGCGCCGCGCGATAGCTGTTGCCGGTTCGCTGAAGCGACCAATCCCGAAGCCGCACCTGCGTATCGCCCTGCGCGGCCACTGCGACTTCAAACCCCTCGCGGGCGATGCGCTGGTCGTGCCACAGTTTGCCGCCCTGCACATCCGTCACCGCCGCATGGGCGAACACGAGCTGCTTCGCGGCAAATTTCGAGGTCATGGATTGCGCCACATCGACTCGCGTCCGAAAAAAGGTCACCTGGAATCCGAACTCGCGGCCGCCCGATGTCGCGTAGCCGGTGATGTACCACCACTCGGTGCGCAGATCGGGGTGCGCACCGTGGTCGCGCGGGAATTGCAGCGTCATGGGTGCCAGGGCTGGGCGCGCCGGAGGCGAAGGAGGTGCAGCAGGCGCGGGAGGAGATGCAGCGGGCGCAACCTGGGCCAAGGCGGCGCGCGCCTGCAGCAGCAGCGGCAGGGCCAACATGGTCTCGCGGCGGCGCATCACCAGTCCTCCTTCACGGCCAGCACCGTATCGCGCCCTGCAGCGGCACGCCCTGCCAGCCAGGCGGTGATCGTGCCCGCTGCGATCACGGCAGCGCACAGTGCAAGCAGGCGAATCCAGGGCACCAGCAAATCCATCGTCCAGTGAAAGCTCTGCGGATTGACCACGTGCACCAGCACCACGGCCACCGCGAGCCCGAGAACCAGCCCTGCGAGCGAGCCGATGGCTGTCCATGCAAGGCCTTCGCCTGCGACCACGCCCAGGATCTGGCGGCGCGTGAGCCCGAGATGAGACAGCAGCCCGAACTCCTTTCGCCGCGCCAGCACCTGCGCGCTGAAACTCGCTGCCACTGCGAACAGCCCGATGCCGATAGCCACCGCCTGCAGCCAGTAGGTGACCGCAAAACTGCGGTCGAAGATGCGCAGGGATACCGCACGCAGCTCCTGCGCCGATGCGAATTCGACGACGCCTGCGAGCCCCGCTTCGCCCTCTGCGAGTTCGCGGATGGCGCCCTGCACGTCGGCAGACTGGGCGCCCGGGGCCAGCCACAGCTGGAAGTCGTTGATCCGCGTGTCCCCGGTCATCTGCTCGTAGTCGGTGCGCGACATAGCGATGGCCCCGCTTTGCCTGACATAGTCACGCCAGACGCCCGCCACGTGAAACGTCTTGCCGGAGGTGGCGAAGGCCTTTTCCAGCGGCGCAAACGGCGCGCCCCCTTTGGCGCCGTACAGGTCAACCACCGCTTCGCTGACAAAGATCGCAATCTGTCCCGGTGGCGCGGGATGCAGGTCACCTACCAACGGAAGCGTTTTGCCCGGGTCGTCGAGCGTGCGCGCAAGCAGGCTCACCGGGGGCAGCGCGGGGTCGAGCAAGAGCTGGCGACTGCGTTGCGCCGTCACGCGCCGAACGCCGGGAACCTGCTCGACCGATCGAATGAACGAGGCAGGAAAAAACACGGTATCGCCCGCAGATGAAGACGTCGATGTCCGCGAATACAGATCGGCCGGCAGCACCACATCGAGCCACTGCGAAACCGACTCCCGGAAGCTGGCGACCATCACCGTCAGTGCAACGGCCAGGCTGAGCGATGCGACGACCCCGCTCACCGCAATCGCCGCGCTTTCGCGAACGCGCCTTGCACGCTCGACAGCCAGCATCGGAAGAAGCATCGCGCTGAGCGCGGGTGCAATCGCATCGTAGATGCCCGCGATCAACCAGGGCAGAACCGAGATTCCACCGACCAGCAGCAGCCCGACCGACAGGTAGGCCCCCAGCGGGATGCCCTGCACGGGGGGCAGCAAGGCGAGTGCAGCGCCTGCCAGCACCATCCCCAGGCCGACCCAGTGCTTGCGCGACCGGGGCAGGCCGGTGCCCAGCCCCTTGAGCGTCTGTGCCAGCGGCAGGCGCTGGGCTGCGAGCGCCGGCAACCAGCCACCTGCCGCAGCGGCCACCACGCCCAGCGATGCGTACATCAATGCTGCAGGCGCCGTCCATTGCAGATCGGGAGCGATGCCGGAAAAATAGCCACCGCCCAGGTCGCCGCCCAGCCACCGCAGGCCCAGCGCGGCCAGCGCGGTGCCGAGCGCGATGCCGCACGCGCTGCCGATCGCTCCCAGGACCAGGGATTCGGCGAGAACCAGGCGCCTGCGTTGAGGTGCGGTGACGCCCAGGACCCCAAGCAGCGCAAACTGCTGCGAGCGGCGCGCGACGCTCAGGGCCAGTACCGAATAGACCAGGAAGGCGCCGGTGAAAAGGGCGACCAGCGCCAGCACCGTGAGATTGACACGATAGGCGCGCGACAGGCTGTTGACCTGGCTCGCGGTGTCAGCCGGCTGCGCCACCACCACCCCAGCCGGCAGTGCAAGCGACCGGACAAAGGCCGCGCGATCAACGCCTGGCCGAAGCCGCACATCGATTCGCGTCAGCTGGCCATGCCGGGCGAAGAGATCCTGGGCGGCGCCCAGATCCATCACCGCCAACGCGGCGCCCTCGGCGGCCACGGTGCCTGCGATGCCCGTTTCGACGCGCGCTCCGCCGCTTTGGAGCTGCACCCCATCCGCGCCGCGCAATGCCAGCTGCGCGGCCGGGTTGAGAAACAGCTGGCGGGGCGCGAAGATGGCAAAGCGATCCGCGTCTCTTACGGGAACCGGCATGAGGGCTGGGGCGACGGCCCGGACGACCAATGCATCAACGCCGACGATGCGCAACTGCTGGGGCCGCTTGCCGTCCACCACGGCAATTGTCGACAGCTCCAGTACCGGGCTGGCCATGCTGACCTGCGGATGGGTGGCAACCTGCGCATAGAGCGTCTCGTCGAATGCGCCTTGCATGGCGCGCAGTTCCAGGTCGGGCTGGCCGCCGGCGGACCGGACTGCGCTGGAAAATTCGCTCAGCGCCGA
The DNA here is from genome assembly GCA_040386635.1 of Pseudomonadota bacterium. Lineage (GTDB taxonomy): Bacteria > Pseudomonadota > Gammaproteobacteria > Burkholderiales > Burkholderiaceae_C > Ramlibacter. Next base: position 19,370 of record JAZKFD010000237.1, on the reverse strand, counting down.
CGCGTTGATCAGATGCACCGAAAACGCGAGCGCAACACCGAGCATCACCGCGACGACCGCAGCGGCGTTGCGCCAGGGGTGGTGACGCAGCTCCTGCAGGGAGAAGGATCGAAGCAGTGAAACCATGGGTGCATTGTGAGGGGGCGGCGAGCAGTGCGCTAAAGTTACGCGATGCTCCAGCTACCTACTTTCGATGACGTCGCCGCCGCCGCGCGCCGACTGCAAGGCCATGCCCACCGCACGCCGGTCAACACCTCTACCACGGCCAACCAGCTGTTGGGGGCCGAGGTGTTTTTCAAATGCGAAAACTTCCAGCGCATGGGTGCGTTCAAGTTTCGCGGCGCCTTCAATGCGCTTTCGCGGTTCGACGACCAGCAAAAGAGCAAAGGCGTGATCGCGTTTTCGTCGGGCAATCACGCGCAGGCCATTGCCCTGTCGGCGCGGCTGCTGGGCATGCCGGCCGTGATCCTCATGCCGATGGACGCGCCCCAGTCCAAGATCGATGCAACCCGCGGCTACGGCGCCGAGGTGATCCTGTTCGACCGCTACAAGGAAGACCGGGAAGCCCTCACCCGGCAAGTCGCGCAGCAACGCCAAATGACCCTGATTCCGCCCTTCGATCATCCCGACGTGATGGCGGGGCAGGGAACGGCGGCGATGGAATTGATCGAGGAAGTCGGCGCGCTCGACGTGCTGTTTGTCTGCCTGGGCGGCGGCGGGCTCCTGAGCGGCTCGGCGCTGGCCACGCGCGCCCTGTCGCCGCGCTGCGAGATCTATGGCGTAGAGCCCGAGGCCGGCAACGACGCGCAGCAGTCCATGGCCCGGGGCGAGATCGTCCACATCGAAACACCCAGGACCATCGCCGACGGCGCGCAGACCCAGCATCTGGGCCACTACACCTTTGAAGTGATCAGGCGCGACGTCACGGGCATCCTCACTGCCACCGATGCGCAATTGGTGGAGGCGATGCGTTTCTTCGCCGAGCGGATGAAGATGGTGGTCGAGCCGACCGGATGCCTGGGCTTTGCAGCGGCACGCCACGCCGGCATCGACATTGCGGGCAAGCGGGTGGGCGTGATCATCAGCGGCGGCAATGTGGATCTTGCGCGTTATGCACAATTGATTGGTTCGGAGCAAGCGTGATGCCGTCGTCAAAACCCATCCGGGTCGGACAAGCAAAATTTCCCGCCATCTGCGCGCCGCTGGTGGCACGCACGCGAGAAGCCATCCTGGAAGAGGCCAAGGTGGTGGGACACAAGCGGCCCGATATCCTGGAGTGGCGGGTCGATTTTTTTGAGGACATTGGGGACGCGCGGGCCGTGGTCGAAGTAGCCGCCGCCATCCGCGAAGCCGCGCCGGGCATTGCGCTGCTGCTGACCCGCCGCTCGGCGCGCGAAGGGGGCCAGACCATCGGTATCACCGAAGAGCAGGTCATTGATATGTACCGCACCGCATGCGCCAGCGGGCACATCGATCTCGTCGACTACGAGATGAGCAACGGCGCCGAGCAGGTGGCGCAGGTGCGTGCATTTTCAAAGGCTAATGGCGTGCAACTGGTGCTCTCGTTCCATGACTTCGCCCGAACCCCTGATGCGCAGGAGCTGGCCATGCATTTCGTGATGGCCGAGCGCCTGGGTGCGGACGTCGCCAAAGTCGCGGTGATGCCGCGCGACATGGACGATGTGATCGTGCTGCTCAAGGCCACGCTCGACGCCAGCCGCGGCCTCGAGATCCCGGTGGTGAGCATGGCCATGGGCAGCCATGGCGCAGTCAGCCGCATCTGCGGCTTCACCTTCGGCTCGGCCATGACATTTGCAGTGGGGCAAAGCAGCTCGGCGCCAGGGCAGATGCCAATCGAGGACGTGCAGGCGGGGATTGAGATGCTGCAGCGGGCGCTTTGATCTTGCGATGAAATCGTGCCTGGCGGCTCAAGCCCGCAATGAGAGCCCTTGCGCCGTCAGCGTCATCACCCGATCCGCCCGTGCTGCTGCCGCTTCCGAATGAGTGACCAGCACCAGCGAGGCGCCATGCTCGCGCGTCTGGGCCAAGAGGGCGTCCATCACGATGGCTGCCGTCGTCGGGTCCAGGTTGCCAGTCGGTTCGTCGGCCAGGAGCAGGGCGGGGCGGTGGATCAGTGCCCTGGCGATCGCCACGCGCTGGAGTTGACCGCCAGACAATTGTTGCGGCAGCCGCCCGCCAAGGCCTTCCAGTCCGACGGCCTTCATCATGGCGGCAACACGCCCGTTGTCGGGCTCCTTGAGCAGCATCAGCGGCAGCCCGATGTTTTGCGCAACGTCCAGGTGCGGCAAAACATGGAACGCCTGGAACACGAACCCGGTGCATGAACGCCGCAGGATGGCGCGCTGGTCTGCGTCGAGCGATCCGAGGTCATGCCCCGCCAGTGTCACCGTGCCTTCATCCCAGGTATCGAGCCCGGCCATGCAATTGAGGATGGTGGACTTGCCCACCCCCGATTCGCCAACAATGGCGACGAACTCGCCCGGTGCGACATCCAGCGATACATTGGAAAACACCGGCACATCGCCGTAGCGTTTGCCTAGCTTGTTCAAGACGATGCTCACGGCAGTTCCTGCACGGTGCGCAAGACCGCGGCAAGCGCGTCCGGCGCATCACAGGCGATCACGCGGCGCCGCGGCATGCTTCGCAGCCAGGTGATCTGCCGCTTGGCAAGCTGGCGGGTCGCAAATATTCCCAGGTCGCGCAGTTGCCCGAGGGGAAAGGCCGCGCCCGCGGCTGCCTCCTGGCGGTCGAGCAGTTCCCAGGCCTGGCGGTATCCGACGCAGCGCATGCTGGGCAGATCGGCATGCAGGTCGCCGCGCGCGCGCAAGGCCCTGACTTCATCCAGAAACCCGGTGTTGATCATCGTGTCGAATCGCTGCGCAATCCGCTCGTGAAGCCACCCGCGATCGGCCGGTTCAAGTGAGATCAGCTCGATGCCTGCAACGCCCCGCACCTGTTTGTCCGGCGAAGCATGGAAAGACGAGAGCGGACGCCCGGAAACGCGGTACACCTCCAGGGCGCGCTGGATGCGCTGCGAATCGTTGGGGCTCAACCGCGCAGCGGTGGTGGGGTCCACATGGGCCAACTCCGCGTGCATCGCAGGCCATCCTTGCGCCAGCGCCTGTGATTCGATCTGCGCGCGTACGGCTGCGTCAGCAGGCGGCATCGCATCCAGCCCTTCGAACAGCGCCTTGAAATACAGCATCGTCCCACCCACGAGGAGCGCGAGCTTTCCACGTGCGTTGATATCGTCGATGAGTGCCTTGGCGTCGTTCACGAATTCCGCGGCGCTGTAGGCCTGCAGGGGATCGCGGATGTCGATCAGGTGATGCGGCACCTGCGCGCGCTCCTGTGCGCTCGGCTTGGCGGTTCCGATGTCCATGCCGCAATACACCAGCGCCGAATCAACGCTGATGATCTCGACCGCGTGCGCCCGTGCGATGGCCAGTGCGGCGGCCGTCTTGCCCGATGCCGTGGGGCCTGCCAGTGCAATTGCTCGCACGGCCGATAAGCTCGCGTCATGCATGCCGCGGATCGCCGTACCTTTGCACCAGCGTCCACGACACGGCGGCGATGCAGACGCTCCAGAACCAAACGCCGTTGGCGAGCGGGAACACCGTGCCGTCGAGCCGCCCGCCCATCCATCCGCCGACAATGAACGCGGCCACCATCATCTGGAAACCGTTGAGCGCCGAAGCAGCACCCGCCGCGTGCGGAAAAGGGGCGACGGCGCCGCTCTGGCCGCAGGGCTGGTGCACGCCATGCGCGAACATGAAAAGATAGAAGGGCACCAGAATCGCCCAGGTGTTGTGAAAGCCCGCGAGCGCAAGCGCGCCCATCATCGTTCCACCAATCAGTGTCAGGCCAGCCGCGATGGCGACCGAGCGCTTGACCCCGCGCCGGGGCAGCAACCAGCGGCACCAGAATGTTCCCAGGATGTAGATGAAGGCCATCGAGAACATGGCCAGGCCGTATTGCGTGCGGGTGAAGTCCAGCACCTGGATGAAGATGAACGAAGACGAAGCCAGGAAGGTGAAAAGACCCGCATAAGAGGCCGTCGATAGCGCAGACCAGGCCAGGAACGTGGGGTGCCGCATGATGGTGAGCCAGGTTGACACCAGCGTGCGGGGCTGCAGCGCGAGCGGGTTCTTGCGGGGCACGGTCTCCTTGAATCGAAAGGCGACGACCGTGAAAGCCACCGCTCCGAACACCGCCGTCGCAGCCAGCGTGTAGCGCCATCCGAGCAGGTCCGACAGCAGTCCGCCCATCGGCGCGCAGGTGCAGGCAATGATGCCCAGTCCGGTCAGCCCCTTGGACATCATGCGGGCGCCGGTCTCCGGGGTGTACAGGTCGCGCACGATGGCACGCGCACCCATCACCGCGGCCCCCATGGCTGCGCCCTGCACCAGCCGGCCCACGATCAGCGTGAACATCGATGGCGAGAGCGCGCACGCAATCGAGGCCAGTGTGTAGGCACCCAGCCCGAGCAACAGGATGGGGCGCCGGCCGAACCGGTCCGACAGGGGGCCCCACACCAGCTGGGATGTGCCAAAAGCCAGCAGCAACACCGTCAAGGTCAGTTGGGCCTGGGACACCGTTGCACCAAAGCCCTCGGTCAGCGAGGGCAGGGCTGGCAGATAGAGATCGGTGGTGACCGGTTGAATCCCCAGCAGCAGCGACAGGATGAGCACGACGAGTGCGGCGGGCATCGTGTTGGCGAGCGTGCCGGGTTCGGGGGCGGAGGGGGCAGATGGAGCGGCGTGCAGGGCAGCGGGCCGTGAGGAAGGCATCCGCGGGAGCGTAGCAGAAGCGCAGATGAGAAGCCCGCATCGGAAGCCCGGATCAGAACCCCGGACATGCCCCGTGTCGTGCGTCGCTTGCGTTAAAGTATTTTTCTTCCGACTGAAGCGTTCACCTGCCAGAGCCCATGAAGATTGAAATCGACGACCTGACGCGCCCGGCCATCCTGGCATTGCTGAATGAACATCTCACCAACATGTACGAGCTGTCGCCGCCCGAGAGCGTGCACGCGCTCGATGTGTCCAAGCTCCAGTCGCCCGACATCACCTTCTGGTCAGTGTGGGATGACGACCATCAGGGACAGCCCGGCGCCTTGCTCGGCTGCGGCGCCTTGAAGGAGTTGTCGCGGGATCATGGCGAAGTGAAATCGATGCGAACGCCTGCGGTGATGCGGCGCACCGGTGCAGGGCGCGCGGTGCTCAGGCACATCATCGAAATCGCAAAAAAGCGCGGCTATACACGGCTCAGCCTGGAGACAGGTTCGGGTGATGCGTTCTATCCGGCGCAAAAGCTCTATGAGAGTTTTGGCTTCGAGTATTGCGGGCCGTTCGCCACCTACGAGGAAGACCCGCGCAGTGTCTTCATGACCAAGATGCTGTGAGGCCTGCGCCGGGGTTCAGCGAACCAGCGGCCTCAGGCTGAACAGATCCGCCAGTGCTTCGCGGTATTTCGAAAGCCCCACGCTCATCGTGCTGTAGTGCGAGCCGCCTTCCACCAGCAGGAACCGCTTTTGCCCGGTCGCTGCTTCATACAGTTTGCGGCCCAGGGTGTTGTTGATGAGGTTGTCGTCTTCTCCATGCACCACGAGCAGCGGTGAACCGACCTTTGCAACCTTGTGGATCGACTCGAAGCGCTGCGTGATCAGCGGGCCGACCGGCAGCCAGCCCCACTTCATCGTGCTGGCGACATCGGGGATGGAGGTGAAGGTGCCTTCGACGATGGTGCCTTGCTCATCCTGAACCTTGGCTGCCAGGTCGATTGCAACGGCTCCCCCCAGCGAGTGGCCGAAGATGTAGCGGGGCCGGTCGGGATAGGTGCGCGCCAGCCAGTCCCAGGCCGCACGCGCATCTTCGTAGGCCATCTCTTCCGATGGCAGGCCGGGGGTGCTCTTTCCGAAACCCCGATAGTCGATGGCCAGTACGGAAAAGCCCAGTTCCTGCATGCGGCGAATGCGCGGCGCCGAGCCTGCGACGTTCCAGCGCGCGCCGTGAAGGTAGAGCAGCACAGGCCCATCGGCGGCGGCTTTGGGCGTGGCGGCCCACAGGCCGTGGAGCCGGGTGGCCTGCGAAGTGATGGGCGAGTCGAACTCGATCCACACATCGGTCATGTCGCGAGCCAGGTCGGCAGAACCACCCCAGCTGCGGTCGCTCGGCTGAAAGATCCAGGCACGCTGACGCTCGTCCAGCGATGTACAGCCGATGTTCAGGAGTGCTGCTGCGGCCAGCGCAGCAGCGGTAAGGAGGGTCCAGCGCTTCATCGGGTGACTGATCGGCTGAGCTCGATAAAGTTCAGGCTGCATTGTTGCGGGGAGGCAAAGACCCCATGACAGGCGTGGCCGGGCGAGGCGCCGTTACCGCCCCCGCATGAAAAGCGCGTCGAGCTCGCGCACCGAGAGCTGCCGCCAGGTGGGCCTTCCGTGGTTGCACTGGTCCGAGCGCTCGGTCTCTTCCATCTGCCTGAGCAGGGCGTTCATCTCTTCCAGCGTGAGTTTGCGATTGGCACGGACCGCGCCATGACACGCCATCGTGCCCAGGATTTCGTTGTGGGCGCGAGCTATCACCGTGCTGGCGTCGTGCTGGGCAAGCTCGGCAAGAACGCTGCGCGCCAGCTCGACAGCATCACCTTGCGCGAGGCTGGTCGGGACGGCGCGCACCGCCAGCGTCTTCGCAGAAAACGCGCTGATATCCAGGCCCAGCGTTTGGAGCACATCGACGCTGGCTTCGGCGGTTGCGACTTCCTGCGGCGTGGCGGCGAAGGTGGCAGGGATCAGCAGCGGCTGGCTGGCAATGCGCGACACGCCCGATGCCGCCTGGCTTTGCTCCAGCTGGCGCTTCAGGCGTTCGTAAACGATGCGTTCGTGCGCCGCGTGCATGTCGACGATGACCAGGCCCTGGGTGTTTTCGGCGAGGATGTAGATGCCCTGGATCTGGGCGAGGGCGCGGCCGAGGGGCCATGTGTGGGAGGACTGTCCTTCGACAAGCTCAGGACGAACGGGGGGGAGGGGCTCAGCACGAACATTTGATGGAAGTTCTGGGCGGGCGGCAGTCGGTTGCCACAGCGCGCCCAGATCGGAGACGACATGCCCCGCGGGTCGCAAATCCATCGCCGGCTGCCTCCAGCTGGATGATTGCGGCCGGCTGGCGCTGGATTCGGTGGGGTAGGCGCCTTCCGGTGTGGACGGCAACAGTCCCGAACCCATGACCCCGGCGCGGGGCAAGGCAAGCGCATTTTCAACGGCGTGCCGTACTGCCTGATGAACCTCGCGGCTATCGCGAAAGCGCACCTCGATCTTTGTCGGGTGCACATTGACATCGACGCGGGTGGGATCGATGTCGATGTAGATCGCATACACCGGCTGGCGCTGGCCGTGCAGCACGTCTTCGTAGGCGCTGCGCGCCGCATGGGTGACGACCTTGTCGCGTACATAGCGGCCATTCACATAGGCAAACTGCTGGTCCGCGCGCGAGCGAGCCGCATCCGGGATGCCCGCACGCCCGGTCACGCGAATCGGCCCGGCGGCGTGGTCGATGGCGACGCTTTGCGCCAGCAGTTCCTCGCCCAGCACGTCCGCCAGCCGCTGCTCGCGGGTGGCGGTCCGCCACTGTTCCACCAGGCGTCCTTCGTGCCAGATCGCAAAGCCCACATCGGGGCGCGCCAGTGCGTGACGGCGCACGGCTTCAATGCAGTGGGCCAGTTCGGTGGCGTCGGTTTTCAGGAACTTGCGCCTGGCGGGCGTGGAGAAGAACAGTTCCTTGACGTCCACCGTCGTGCCGACGGCACGAGCCGCAGGCCGCAGCTCACCCGTGCGGGCGTCGATGTGAAACCCGCTCGCCTGGCCTTCGCAACGCGACAGGACGCCCATCTCCGAAACGGAGCTGATCGCGGCGAGCGCCTCACCACGAAATCCCATCGTGCCCACCGATTCAAGGTCGGCGAGCGACCTGATCTTGCTGGTGGCGTGGCGCCGCAATGCCAGCGGCAGTTCCTCGCGGGCGATGCCGCTGCCGTCGTCTTCTACCGATATCAGGCGAACCCCGCCCGCCAGCAGCCGCACCGTCACCTGCGTCGCACCGGCATCGAGGGCGTTGTCCACGAGCTCGCGTACGACCGAGGCGGGCCGCTCCACGACTTCGCCGGCGGCGATCTGGCTGACCAGCTCATCAGGCAGGTCACGGATGGGGCGAGGCGGATGAGGAGGGGGAGGGGGAGATAGCAAGGCGTTCACCGGGATCATTGTAGGGATGAGCACCCGGCCTGCCGGATAATTGCCGTCATGGAAATCATTGCCTACCTGATCGACTTCATCCTTCACGTCGACAAGCATCTTGAAACTTTTGTTTCGTCTTACGGCCCCTGGGTTTATGCATTGCTGTTCGCCATCATCTTTGTCGAGACGGGCGTGGTGGTCATGCCCTTCCTGCCCGGCGATTCACTTCTTTTCGTCGTGGGTGCCATGTGCGGTGTGGGCCTCATGAGCTATCCCTTGACCGTGGGACTGCTCTTTGCAGCGGCTGTGCTGGGTAACCAGTGCAACTACTCCATCGGGCGGTACTTCGGCCCCAAGGTCTTCCAGTGGGAAAACTCGCGTTTTTTCAACAAACGGGCGTTCGACCAGGCCCATGCCTTCTATGAGAAGTACGGCGGCATCACGATCGTGGCGGCGCGCTTCATGCCCTTCTTGCGGACCTTCGCGCCCTTCGTGGCCGGTGTCGCACAGATGACCCGCAGCAAATTCACCTTTTATGACGTTACCGGTGGCGCGCTGTGGGTGGGCGGCATCATCACGGCGGGCTACTTCTTTGGCAGCGTGCCCTGGGTCAAGGCCAACCTGGACAAGATCATCTGGGCCATGATCATCCTTCCTGGCCTGCTGGTGCTGTTCGGCGCATGGAAGGCCAGGCGCAAGCCGGCGCCGCAGGCCCTCTAGCCTTTATCGATTCATTACCGGCAAACCGGGACGGGGCATTCACATGATTCGTGCATACGTTGTTTCGCAAAAAGAGGGTGCCACCGGCGCCGGGTTCGAAGAGATGGACGATGCAGCGCTCGACGCGGGCGATGTCGTCGTCCGCACGGCCTATGCCAGCATCAACTTCAAGGATGCGCTCGCAGCGACCGGCAAGGCACCGATCATCCGGCGATTTCCGTGTGTGGGCGGCATCGACGCGTCGGGCACGGTCGAAAGCTCCACATCGGCACGGTTCAAGGCGGGCGACAAGGTCATCGTGCATAGCCACGGCTTTGGCGTCTCGCACCACGGGGGGTATGCGACGCGTCTGCGCGCCCCGGCTGCCTGGGTCAACCGTGTGCCCGAGGGCATGAGCACGCTGGAGGCCATCACCATCGGCGTCGCGGGCTATACCGCAGCGCTGGCCGTGGAACTGATGGAGCTCAACGGCCTGAAGCCCGCGAACGGAAAAGTCCTGGTCAATGGTGCTTCGGGTGGCGTGGCGAGTGTTGCGATCGACATGCTGTCGCAGCGCGGCTTCCATGTGGTTGCAGCGACGCGCAAGATGAACGAGCGCGACTACCTGATGGGGCTGGGCGCGGCAGAAGTGGTGGATGCCGCAGGACTCAATGCGGGCACCCGGCCGCTTGAAAAAGCACTCTGGCAAGGCGCAGTCGATTCGCTGGGCGGCGAGGCGCTTGCGGCCCTGACACGCACGATGCAGCGCGACGGTGTGATCGCCAGCCTGGGCAATGCAATGGGCGTTGAGTTTTCAACCACGGTCATGCCCTTCATCCTGCGCGGGGTGCGCCTGGTGGGCGTCAATTCCGACAACGACGAAGTCCTGCGTGATCATCTCTGGAAGCGCCTGGGCTCCGACCTGCGGCCGCGACACCTCGGCCGCATCGCGCAGGTCAGGGCGTTCGACGAATTGCCGGCGATGATCGATGCGGTGGCATCGGGTCGCATCAAGGGCCGTACCGTAATCGAGATAGACCCATCGGCGGCGTAGCGGCATGAATGCGCCTGAATCCCTGTCGCGCTGGAGCCAGCCCGGGTCCAGCCGCATCCCGTTCTGGGCCTATACCGATGCGCAGCTCTACCAGCAGGAGCTGCACAAGATTTTCTACGGTGCGCACTGGAATTACGTCGGCCTGGAAGTCGAAGTGCCCAACACAGGCGATTTCAAGCTGAGCTTCGTCGGCGAGCGGCAGGTGATCATGGTGCGTGATCGCATCGCGCCAAAAGATCGCGGCACGGACACCGGAATCCGCGTGGTGGAAAACCGCTGTGCCCACCGGGGCGTCCGGTTTTGCCAGCAGGCCCACGGGAATGCGCGCAGCTTCGTGTGCCCCTATCACCAGTGGACTTACAAGCTCAATGGCGACCTGGCAGGGCTTCCGTTCAAGGACGGCGTGAAAGCCGTCGATGCAACAGGAGCCGATTGCGTCAATGGCGGCATGCCCGCCGATTTCGACCTGAAGCAGCATGGGTTGACCAAGCTGCGCGTGGCGGTGCTGCACGGGCTGGTGTTCGCCACGTTCAGCGACACGGTGGAGGCGCTGGCCGATTACCTCGGGCCGCAGGTCATGCCGTGGCTCGAGCGCATCTTCAGGGGCCGGCAGCTCACGCTTCTGGGCTACAACCGCCAGCGCATTCCGGGCAACTGGAAGCTGATGATGGAAAACATCAAGGACCCGTATCACCCCGGGCTGCTGCACACCTGGTTTGTCACCTTCGGGCTGTGGCGTGCCGACCAGAAAAGCCGAATGGTGACCGACGAACACGGTCGCCACGCGGTGATGATCTCGCGCCGCAATGAGGGTGGGGAGAACGCCGCGGTGACCGAGGGCGTAACGTCGTTCAAGGCGAACATGACGCTCAGCGACGATCGCCTGCTCGACGTAGTGGGCGAGCCGTGGTGGAAGATTCCGGATCCTTCCAAACCCGGCGCCGAGATCACGCCCACGGTGACCATGATCACGCTGTTTCCGGGGCTCATCATCCAGCAGCAGGTGAATTCGCTGTCCACGCGGCACATCGTCCCGCGCGGCGAGGGCGAGTTCGACTTTGTCTGGACGCACTTCGGCTTCGCGGACGATTCGCCTGAGATGACCCGGCGCCGGCTGCGACAGGCCAACCTGTTCGGGCCCGCAGGCTTTGTGAGCGCCGATGATGGCGAAGTGATCGAACTGAGCCAGCAGGGCTTCGCTCAATGGGGCGAAGACGGCAGCACGCTGTGTGAGCTGGGAGGCACGGGCTCCGGTGGCACGGAGCACATGGTTACCGAAACCCTGATTCGGAGCATGTATGACTACTGGCGCAAGGTGATGGGCATATGAACCCGGACGCCTTGCTTCTGGCGGTGGCAATTGATCGCTTCAACGCCGACTATGCCGCAGCGCTGGACGACAAACGCTTCGAGGAATGGCCTGAATTTTTCACGGACGAAGCGAGCTACGTCGTGCAGGCGAGGGAGAACTTTGATCGCGGCTTGCCGCTCGCGCTGATCGCCCTTGAAAGCCGCGGAATGATGAAAGACCGTGTGTACGGCATCACGCAAACCATCTACCACGCGCCGTACTACACGAGGCATGTGATAGGACCGGCGCGCGTGCTGGCTCACGAAGGTGGCACGGTCTGCGCGCAATCCAGTTATGCGGTTTTTCGCACGCGCCCTGGCGATTCGTCCGAGGTATACAACGTGGGTCGCTACATCGATGAATTCGTGCAAACGCCGGCTGGATTGAAACTATCCAGCCGGCGATGCGTCTATGACAGCGAGATGGTGCTCAACTCGCTGATCTATCCGATCTAGGCTTACTTGGTGGCCTTGTTGCCGATGTAGGCACCGGCAGCAGCGCCGCCGACCACGCCGACAGGGCCGCCGATCAGGGCATCACCGACCACGCCGCCAATAACGGCGCCGCCGACCGTACCGGCCGTGTTGCGATCCATCGTTGCACAGCCAGTCAGGCCAATAAGGGAAGCGGCGAGAGCGGCCGCAGCAATCATCCTGGTTTTCATTTTGATACCTCTAGTGTTGGACTGCAGGCGCGTCTGCCGGGTGGCGACGCCTTGTTAAACCTGTGAAGCCACTGTAGGCAGCGCGGCAAGGCGCGGGTGTAGGAGAAGCCAGTCTGGATGGGTCGGTACCGCACCCCAAGCACCAGCGGATTCAGGAGGACACGGGCAGGAAGAAATGCAGCTAGTGCTGACCCTGGCGTGCGATGGCGAGCCGGTTGGTATATCGCAGTCGTGCCGCCAGATCCACCGCAATATTGGCCAGGAGCTTGCGCACGAGATCCGGCTTGCTGAGCCACATGGCATCGAATGCTTCGCGGCTCAGGAAAGCCACGGTTACGTGATCATGGGCGACCACCGACGCCGAACGCGGCGACCGGTCCAGAAACGCGATCTCGCCCAGGCTGGCGCCCCGCCGGACACCGGCCAGCCTTACCTTGCGGCCCTCATCGTCCTGCACCATCACGCTGGCGGTTCCGTGCAGCACCAGCAGCAGCTCGTCTCCCGCTTCGCCTGCCGACACGATGCGATCGCCGGGCTTGAACTGCCGATGCTCCATCGCATCCATCAGGAATGTCTGTTCGCGCTCCTCCAGTCCACGAAAGAGGTTGACCGCCTGGATGAAGGCGGTGGCCTCGCCGGCTGAATCCTGTGGCGTGTGAAGCTGCAGCACATGATTTTCTGCCTGCTCCAGAGCGTGGTCGAGGTCGTCCACCAGGCTGGCGCCCGGCATCTGCCGTTCGAGCACGCTGCCCACGGTGCCGCCGTGGACATGCGCGCCCGCGTGCCAAAGGGGAATCGCGCGCGCCTTCGCGGCCTGTTCGATTCGCATGGCCGCGTGGGCCACGCTGCTGTCGATATGCCGCACCCGCGTCCAGTCGATCACGGCGCAGGCGGCAGGTGCGAGGCCGGCGACGACTTCGGTTTCGAGCTGGTCCGCCGAGCCGAAGAAAAGATCACCCTCCAGCTGGAACACCAGGATGGCGTCACCATGCTTGCCCAGCACCCGCATGTCCGCGCTGGATCGCGCGCAATTGGAGTGCAGCTGCGCGCCGGTCCAGACATTGCGCACCGGCCGGCGCGCATTGCGCACGGCAAACAGCACCAGCCCCAGGATCAGGCCGGCCAGCAGGGCGACAACCATGTTGAACAGCACGGCAGCGGCGGTCACCGCCGTGATCAGGGCCAGGTCTTCGCGCGAGTTGGGGTCCATCGGCCGTCGCCTGATCCAGTCGTTCATGAGCGCGAGCGAGCGCGGATTGACCATGAACCACGCTTCGCACAACAGGGCTGCGCAAAGGGCGGCGACCGGCAGCCAGATCGTGGCCCCGCTCAGGTAAACGAGTGCAGCGATGACGCCGCAAAACAGGACCGTGAGGGTGCCCAGCGGCTGGTTTCGGGTGGCAGCCAGGCTGGTCTGCGGCGAGCCCGAAAGCGGGGCGCATCCGAGCAGGCCGACCGTGAACTGCAATGCAGCGGTGCCGATGGCAGTGGATGCGCGCGGGTCGCGCCGGCGGCCGTCGGCCAGCGTCATGACCTGGGCTGCCAGCGTGGTGTTGATGAACATCACGGCCCCCAAAATGGCCGAATGGCCCGTGACGGACAGCGCGATGGTCCAGAGCTTTCCAGATTCGCGCAGGGCCTGGAAGTCGCCCAGCATGACTGGCAGCACCAGCCACTCGCCCCCGGCTGCGCCGACCATGGGCGTCGTCGTGCCCAGGAACCGCCAGGCGAATCCCACCAGCACACCCATCAACAGCGCGATCGCCGCTGCCGGCCATCGCGAACGCCAGCGCCGCAGCGCCAGGCCGGTCAACAGGACGACGCCCACCATGCTCACCACCGGCAGGACTGCGTTGGGCGCGCGAACCAGCTCCAGCAGCATCCGGCCCTGGCTCAGCAGCAGGGCCAGCGCGATGCTGTTGGCGAACCCGGCGAACACCGGCGCGGGAATGTAGCGCGTGAGCCGGTCGGCCCGCACCAGGTAGAGGATGCCCACCCACAGGCCCGCGCCACCACCGATCAGGCACAAAAAGGCCAGACGTGTGCCCGGCGTGTCGGCGACGCCCCAGGCGGGCAGGTGAATCACCACCTGGTCCATCATGGCCGCCAGCGTCGTCGATTCAAAAAACCGGGCGGAATAAAGAACGGGCCGGGAGCTGAACGCCTGCGAGATATGAATGGCAAGCAGTCCCAGCATCAGTGCGAGGACGGCGCTGGCCAGCAGGTCGGGTGAGACACGGCTGAAGACCAGGACCGCACTGCCGATGCTCGCCGGTATCAGGAAAGCCGACCCCTCCATGGCAGAGACCATGCTGCCGCGCCAGGTGTGGGTGGGGCTGGCAGGGGTGCCCGGCAGGGCGAGATTCGGGTTGTTGGAAAGCACTGCAGTTTCCAGTAGTTACATTCTGGGCCACTGGACACTAACCAAACCCGCCAAGCTCGTCTATGGAAATATCACCAATCAGACCGAGCGGCTTCTGGCCAAGGGGGGATTGCGCGCAAAGTAACGCTGAATGCCTCGCATGAGCGCGTCGGCGAGCTTTTCCTGGTAGGCGTCGCTGCGCAGGCGTTCCTCTTCTTCCGGATTGCTGATGAAAGCGGTCTCGACCAGCACGCTGGGAATATCGGGTGCCTTGAGCACCGCGAAGCCGGCCTGTTCGACCGCTGCCTTGTGCAGCCTGCCGACCCGCCCGATTTCGCCCAGGAGCGCGCCACCGAGCTTCATGCTGTCATTGATCTGTGCCGTCGTGCTCATGTCGAGCATGGTGCGGGCGACCTGGGCATCCTGGGTCCTGACGTTGATGCCTCCGATCAGATCGGCGCGGTTTTCCTTGTCGGCCATCCACCTGGCCGCCGTGCTGGACGCCGCGCCTTGGCTGAGTGCGAACACGCTTGCCCCGCGCGCCGCAGGGGTGATGAATGCGTCGGCGTGAATGCTCACGAACAGATCCGCCTGCACGCGCCGGGCCTTTTGCACGCGCACCTGCAGCGGCACAAAGAAATCGGCGTCGCGCGTGAGGTAGGCGCGCATCGGATTGCCGTTGACCGAAGAGCCGTTGATGCGGTCGCGAAGGCGATGCGCGACCTGCAGCACGATGTCTTTCTCGCGTGTGCCGCCCGGGCCGATGGCCCCGGGGTCTTCGCCGCCGTGACCCGGGTCGAGGGCGATGATGATGAGGCGGTCGGTGCGGTCCGGCGTCGGCGGCGCAAGCGGCGCCGGCGTGCGGGCGATGACAGGCGCGGCCACCGCTGCAGCGGGCCCGGGGGTCATACGGGACTTGTCGGCCCGCTGCGCGATGAGGTCGCCGAGCGGATCGATGGGCGCTGCAGCCGCAGCAGAGGGTAAGCCCGGTCCTGAGGGCGCGGAGGGCGGGCCCGAGGCGATGGAAGGCCGCTTGTCGAAATCGCGAAGCCGCTCGTTGATCAGCGTTTCCAGCGGATCAGTCTGCTTGACAGGGTAGAAGTCGAACACCAGGCGATGTTGGTACGCAGCCACAGGCGCGAGCGAAAACACCTGGGGCACGGCTTGCTGCTTGAGCTCGACCAGCAGCCGTACCACGCCCGGCGCCTGCTGTGACACGCGAATCCCTGAGATGAACGGATCGTCGGCCCGAACCTTGGCGACCAGCTCGCGCAGCTGCTCGTTAAGCTGAAGGCCCTCGATGTCGACGGCCAGGCGCGGCGGATCGATCGTCACCAGCTGTTTGGTCGAAAGCCTTGTATCGGACTCGATCGTGACGCGCGAATACTCGGGGGCGGGCCACACCCGAACGGCCACGATGCCAGCGCCTCTGGCGATCTGTGATGCCCCAAGCAACAGCACGAGGGAGCCGCCGCGAACCATGTCGCGCCGCTTCATGCGAGCAATTCCTCGCCAATGGGCGTGTGGGCATGCAGCGTGACATGCCGTGTGTCGTCGGCATTGGTTCCGATTCGCACGACAAGGTCCGCAACGGGCAGCAGGCCTTCGGCTTTTTCCGGCCACTCGGCCAGTTTGAGGCCCGGGCTTGCGAAGATGTCGCGAAAGCCGGCGTCTTCCCACTCGCGCGGGTCCGTGAACCGGTAGAAGTCGAAATGCCACGCGGCCAGTCCGGGCAATTCGTAGGGCTCCACCACCGCATAGGTCGGGCTCTTGATGCGGCCCTGGACACCCAGGGCGTGCAGAAGATGCCTGACGAGGGTTGTCTTGCCTGCACCAAGGTCGCCATGCAGCTCGATGAACGCGTTGCTCATGGCCGGATGCGAGGCCAGGCGTGCCGCAAACGCGCGCGTGTCGTCCTCGGTGCGCCAGACCAGCGTGCGGCTGGCAGTTTCTACAATCGGCGGGTGATGTTCAACAGCGGTCAGATCAACGGTCCTCAACTGGTGGCGGATATACAGGCCTGGGCCCGGGAACTGGGATTTTCCCAAATCGGCGTGACTGGTGTTGATCTTTCTTCTGCGGAGCCCGGACTTTGTGCATGGCTGTCCAGTGGTTTCCACGGCAGCATGGCCTACATGCAGACGCACGGCATGAAGCGCGCGCGCCCCGCGGAGCTGGTGCCTGGCACCGTAAGCGTCATCACCGCCCGCATGGATTACCTGCCGTCGGCCACGCCAGATGGCTGGCAGGTGCTGGAGTTTGCGCGTCTTGAGCGTTCGGGTGAGGGCATTGTCTCGATGTACGCGCGGGGCCGCGACTATCACAAGGTGCTGCGTCAACGGCTGCAGGCGCTGAGCGAGCGCATTGCAACGCGGGTCGGTCCGTTCGGGCACCGCGTGTTCACCGATTCGGCGCCGGTGCTCGAGGCGGAACTTGCCGCGCGAAGCGGGCAGGGCTGGCGAGGCAAGCACACGCTGGTGCTGTCGCGCGATGCCGGCTCCATGTTCTTTCTTGGCGAGATATTCGTGGATATCGCGCTCCCACCGAGTGCGCCGGTGACCGGGCACTGCGGCAGCTGCCAGGCCTGCATCGACATCTGCCCCACCCGGGCGATCGTTGCGCCGGGAAAGCTCGATGCGCGTTTGTGCATCTCCTACCTGACCATCGAGCATCATGGATCGATTCCGCCCGAGTTGCGTCCGCTCCTGGGCAACCGAATTTACGGATGCGACGACTGCCAGCTCGTGTGTCCCTGGAACAAGTTCGCGCAGCGAAGCGCCTTGCCTGATTTCGATGAGCGCGCGGGCCTCACTGGGAGCCAGCTGGTGGAGTTGTTCGGGTGGACCGAACAAGAGTTTCTGCGGTTCACCGAAGGCAGCCCCATCAGGCGGATCGGGCACGAGAGGTGGCTGCGCAATATTGCAGTCGCCATGGGCAATGCGCTTCGTCTTCAAGACGATCCGGGGATGCGTTCTGCGCTGGCCATGAGGCTGGATCACCCCAGCGAAGTGGTGCGCGAGCATGTCAGCTGGGCCCTGTCCGCGTAGGGCCCGCAGCGGCGCGAAGGTTTCAACGCAACAGGCCAAGCGCCAGACTCAGGCTCGCCACGCCCAGCACGGTGGACAGCGTCACCAGTCCCGCCACATAGGCGCCGTTGTATCCCATGCGCGAGGCCAGCACGAAGCAGCTCGACGCAGTCGGCAGCGCCGAAAACGCAAGCAGCACGGTCGTTTGTGTTGCGTCCAGCCCGAACACCCGCGCCAGTGCGAAAGCGACCAGTGGCATCAACAGGTGCTTGATGCACAGCAGGCTGACGCTCAGGGCCTTGTTCTCGGTCAGCGAGCCCAGGCGCATCCCGGCACCGGCGGCCATCAAACCCAGCGCCAGTGACGCCGCCCCGATTCGCCCGAGCGTCGGATCGATCCACACCGGAATCTTGAGGCCTGCAACATTGGCAGCCAGGCCCAGCGCGGTCGCGATGATGAGCGGGTTTTTGAGCAGTGCCCTGGCGAACCCGGTGTTCGCATGGCGCGCCATGGGCCAGACGGCCGCCACGTTGAAAAGCGGCACGCACACGCCGATCAGCACGGCGATCAACAGCAGGCCCTGCGCCCCGGCCAGGCGCTCGGCCAGCGCGAGCGCGATGTACGAATTGAACCGGAACGCGACCTGCGCGCTGCCCGCATGTTCGCGTGCAACGATGTGTTTGCGCAGGAAGGGCACGTAGGGAAGTGCATAGGCCATGGCGATGGCCGACAGGCCCAGCAGCAGGCCCGCCGCGATGAGTCCCGACGCGGCGCCCCAGTCGAGCGGGCTCCTGGCGATCGAATGAAAAAGCAGCACCGGAAACAGGACGTAGTAAACCAGGGACTCGACCTGTTCCCACACGGTTCTGTCGAGCGCCGTGTAGCGGCAGATCAGGTAGCCGCAAAGGATGAGCGAGAAATCGGGGAATAGAAGTTGCGCAAAATTCACCGCGCGAGGATACGTGAAGTTCAGGGTAAGCCCTTATGGGTAATCCACACGGAAACCGCTTCCGCACGCTTGTAGGATTCCGCCAACGCCTGCATGCAGGTTCCCTCAGTTCAAGGAGTAAGCCCTATGAAGACTCGTTCGATTCTTGCTGTTGCAGCACTCGCCTTTGCCTCCGGTTCGGTGCTGGCGCAGGCCTATCCCAACAAGCCAGTCAAGCTGCAGGTGCCTTTTGCGCCGGGCGGCACCACCGACATCATTGCGCGCGTCATTTCCGATGCGCTGGGCAAGGCGCTCGGCCAGCCCGTCATCGTTGAGAACAAGGCCGGTGGTGGTGGCGTGATCGGTGCAACCGAAACCGCCCGCGCCGCCCCTGATGGCTACTCGCTGGGCATGGCCACGGTGTCCACCACTGCCGCCAATCCTGCGATCAACTCCAAGGTTCCGTACAACCCGCTGACCGACTTCACGCCGATCATCAACATCGCCGCGACCCCCAACGTCATCGCCGTGCACCCGAGCTATCCGGGCAAGGTCGACTACAAGGCCTTTATCGCGGAACTCAAGAAGTCGCCCGGCCGCTACTCATACGCGTCTTCCGGAACGGGCGGCATCGGCCACCTGCAGATGGAGCTCTTCAAGAGCATGTCGGGCACGTTCGTCACGCACATTCCGTACCGCGGCGCAGGCCCGGCCCTGAATGACACGGTGTCGGGCCAGGTCCCGATGATTTTCGACAACCTGCCGTCGGCGCTCCCGTTCATCAAGGACAACCGCCTCGTGCCGATCGTCGTTGCCGCACCGCAGCGCCTGGCCGCTTTGCCGAACGTGCCGACGTTCAAGGAAGTCGGCCTGGAGCCGGTGAACCGCATGGCTTATTACGGCATCTACGGACCCAAGGGCATGGCCCCGGATGTCGTCGCCAAGATCCACGACGCCGTGGTGAAGTCGCTGCAGGATCCGGCCGTGCGCAAGCGCATCGAGGACACCGGCTCGATCATCGTGGCCAACTCGCCGCAG
>JAZKFD010000236.1:0-51100 GCA_040386635.1 Pseudomonadota bacterium | reverse complement strand
AGATCCAGCTCACCCACATCACCCACCAGGTCACGCTGTGCGCGCCGTACTTGTCGGACAGAACCCCGCCGATGGCGCGAAGCACGCCGCCGGGCAACGAGAAGCAGGCGGCCAGCAGGGCGGCCACGCGAATGTCCAGGCCGAATTCGCCGACGTAGTACTGCACCATCCAAAGCGAGAGCGCCACGTAGCCGCCGAAGACGATGCTGTAGTACTGGCAGTAACGCAGCACCTTGGGATCCTTCAGGCACTTCATCTGCTCGGCAAAACTCGTGCTGCCTGACACAAGGTGGCTCGGATCACTGTGGCTGAAGAGCCAGAACAGGATCACCGCGCCCAGCATGATCGCTGCATACACCTGGGGCACCATCGCCCAGCCGAACGCGACGAGCAGCACAGGTGCCACGAACTTGTTGACAGCCGCGCCGGAATTTCCCGCGCCATAGACGCCCATCGCCATCCCCTGGCGTTTGCGGGGGAACCAGCGAGCCACATACGGCGTGCCCACCGAGAACGAGCCGCCGGCCAGACCGACGAACAGGCCGATGGTCAGGAAGTGCCAGTACTCGGTGGCATATCCCATCAGAAAGATCGCGGGCACGGTGGATGCCATGAGCACCGTCATCACGATGCGGCCGCCGTAGCGATCGGTCCAGATGCCCAGCGGAACGCGAATCAGCGATCCGGTCAGCACGGGCACTGCCGTGAGCAGGCCGAACTGCGTCGAGTTGAGGTTCAGCATCTTCTTGATCGGAATTCCGATCACGCCGAACATCATCCAGACCATGAAGCAGACGGTGAATGCCATCGTGCTGACAATCAGCACCGACCAGGCCTTGCGGTCTATCGGCATTGCGCCAGTGGAGGTTCTTGTTGTTTCTTTTATCGCCACTTCCGTGCTCCTGCGTGGTGCGCTGCGTTCCGGTTTGGTGCAGCAAGGCCACTGTATGGCTGAGGCCCTGGCCTGCACTTGACAAATGTCAATGCGGATGCGACATCGCCGGCCCCTTTGATATTCGTCAAGTGCGCGCGCCCCGCAAGGCTTAGATTGGCGTGGTATCACCAAAGTGAGGCATGCAATGTCCGAAAAACATACAGCGGCTGGTTCCGCCCACGCCCCTTCGCCCGTTGACGTCTTCTCGCACGCTCACTTCGGCATCCTGTCGCGGCTCGATGATTTCGCGCGGCTTCCAGCCCTTACGGATTCAGCCGCAAGGTCCAGGGAAGTCGCGCGGGCGACGCTGGCCCTGTTCGATCCGATCGTGCTGAACCATCACGCCGACGAGGAAAAGGATCTGTTCCCGGCAGTAATCGCCAGTGCGCGTGACGCCGATGAGCGAAAGAGCGCGCTGCAGATGATCGAACGGCTCACCGCCGAACACCGCGCCGTCGAGGAGTGGTGGCACCACCTGAAACCCGCGGTCAAGGCCGTGGCGGCTGGGCGGGAGGCCACGCTCTCGGCCGCAGAAGTGAGCGAGCTGGTGCGCCTCTACACAAACCATGCGCGATTCGAGGAAGAGCACTTCCTGCCGCTGGCCCAGAAAATTCTCGAGCGCAACGAGAACCACCTGGCTGCCCTGGGACTGGCCCTGCACCTGCGGCACCTTCCTCCGCCGCCCATGGGGTATATCTAAGCCTCGGAGACGGCAGCTTCAGACGAAGGCAGCCTGCGCCTGCTTGACCAGCAAGGCTGGAACCGTGCTGCTGCGCACCACCGATTCGGCGTTGCTTCCCATGGTCAGCCGGTTGAACCCGTGGCGGCCGTGCGTCCCCATCACGATGAGATCGCACGATTGCCGGACAGCCTCGTCAACCACCACGCTCGCGATGCGCGCCTGTGCGACTTCGCGCAAGAAGGTCTGGGCCGCCACGCCACTCTCGGCCGCGAGCAGGCGGGCGCGCTCGAGAATTTCGCCGCCGCGCCGGCGCAATCCATCCATCAGGCGCGACTGGCTCGTCACCGACGAGACTTCAACCAGCATCGAGCAGTCGTCAATCACATGCAGCAGGACGAGACGCGCGTTCACGGCTGCTGCCAGGCCGATGGCTTCGCGCAGACCGCTTTCGGCAGTCGCGCTGCCGTCTATCGGGACCAGGATGCGTTTGTACATGGGGAACTCCTCTGTCCGGCTTCATCCGCCTTCGGCTGCTGGTTGACGATCCGTTGCAGCGCATCGATGTCGAGAATGCGCAGGTGCCGCTGGTGAACCTGCAGGATGCCGTCGTCGGCGAATCTGGAGAATGTGCGGCTCACGGTTTCCAGCTTCATCCCGAGATAGCTGCCAATTTCTTCGCGTGTCATGCGCAGGCGCAATTCCGATCCCGAAAAACCACGCGCGTGCAGACGCTGCACCAGGTTCAGCAGGCAGGCCGCCAGTCGCTCTTCGGCGCGCATGCTGCCCAGCAGCAGCATCACGCCGTGTTCGCGCACGATCTCGCGGCTCAGGATGCGGTGGACATGGCGCTGCAACGCACTGATTTCCCGTGAGAGCTCCGAGATGCGCTCGTACGGCAGGACGCAAACCTCGGAATCTTCGAGTGCGATGGCATCGCAGCTGTGGTGATCGCTGACGATCCCATCGAGCCCCATGATTTCGCCGGCCATCTGGAAGCCGGTGACCTGGTCGCGCCCGTCCTGGGTGCCCACCCGCGTCTTGAAGAATCCTGAACGGATGGCGTAGAGCGCCTGGAACGCATCGCCGGTGCGAAACAGTGCGCCGCCGCGCCTGACCTTGCGCCGCAGGGTGATCACCGCATCGATCTTCTCGAGCTCCTGCGCATTCAGGCCGACGGGAAGACAGATCTCGCGCAGGTTGCATCGGGAGCACGCCACCTTCATGGACTTTGAGTCCAGGGCGGAAATGGGCGTTTGGATTCTCTTGAAGCGTTCTGTCTGCACGGTGCCATCGGGGCGCGACTGGTCCGCGCCCCTGCCTTTTACAAATTGTCCTGCGGCCGCAGGCCACACGATTGATCTATGTCATGGAAAGCCGCGTGCGCCGGCCGCAAAGTGCGTGTTCATTTCAATCAAGCAAGAGCCATGACCGCTGTTACTTCCGAATTGCTCCATCGTTTCGATGTGCCTGGCCCGCGCTATACGTCCTACCCCACGGCCGATCGCTTCGTCGATGCTTTCACCGAGGCCGACTACCGCCAGGCGCTGGGCCAGCGAACCTCGGGCCCGGGTGCCCTGGCGCCGCTTTCGCTGTACGTCCATATTCCGTTTTGCGAATCCGTTTGCTACTACTGCGCGTGCAACAAGATCGTGACGAAGCAGCATGGCCGCTCGGCGAGTTACCTGCGCTACCTGGCACGCGAGGTGGATCTGCACACGTTGCAGATCGGCGTGGGACAAACGGTGAGCCAGTTGCATCTGGGCGGCGGCACGCCCACCTTCCTGTCGGACGACGAGTTGCGAACGCTGATGGCCATGCTCAGGCGCAGTTTCACGCTTGCGCCGGGCGGCGAGTTCTCAATCGAGATCGATCCCCGCACCGTCGATGGCGGACGTCTTGCCGTGCTGGCGGAGCTTGGGTTCAACCGGCTCAGTTTCGGTGTGCAGGATTTCGACCCCGACGTGCAGAAGGCAGTCCATCGCATCCAGCCCGCCGAGCAGGTTTTCGAGCTGATGCGGCAGGCGCGAAACGTCGGGTTCGAATCCGTCAATGTGGACCTGATCTACGGGTTGCCGAAGCAGACGCAGCAGACCTTCGAACGGACGCTGGCGCAGGTGTGTGAATTGCGGCCCGACCGCATTGCCCTCTACGGTTACGCCCATCTGCCCGAACGGTTCAAGCCTCAAAGACGCATCGCTGCGGCAGAACTGCCAACCGGTAATACCAAGCTGGGCCTGCTCACGCAGTCGCTGGATGCGCTGACGGCGGCGGGCTACGACTACATCGGCATGGACCACTTCGCCTTGCCCAACGATTCGCTTGCGGTGGCTAAACGGCAGGGCAGGCTGCACCGCAACTTCCAGGGCTACAGCACGCAGCCCGATTGCGACCTGATCGCCCTGGGTGTATCGGCGATCGGCCGGATCGGGCCCACCTACAGCCAGAACGCCAAGACCATGGAGGAGTATTGCGACCACCTCGACCAGGGCAGGCTGCCGGTCAACCGGGGTCTGGCCCTGGGCAGGGACGACCTGGCGCGCCGGGCCGTCATCATGGCCATCATGTGCCAGGGCCAGGTCGTGTTCGAATCGATCGAACTGGCGTGGCTGCTGGACTTTCGCAAGTATTTCGCGGCCGAGCTGGCGCAGCTGGAGGAACTCGAGGCACAGGGCCTGGTGACCCTGGACGACACCTGCATCCAGGTGACCCCGGCGGGCTGGTACCTGGTGCGTGCAATCGCCATGGTGTTCGACCGCTTCCTGCAGACCGACCGGCACCGCGCGCGGTTCTCCCGGATCATCTGAAGGCGGTTGCCCTGATGAAGCCGGGCGATCAGTCCACCGTTATCTTCTGGGTCCGGATGAGGGCGGCCCAGCGTTCCGCGTCATTGGCCATCAGCTCCCTGAACCGGGCCGGGGTGCTGTGCGCCGGATCCATGCCCTGGGTCTGGAATGCGGTGTTGACGTCCGGCAGCGCCAGGATCTCCTTGAGTTCGGTGTTCAAACGGTCGAGCACGGGCCGGGGTGTGCCAGCCGGGGCCAGCACGCCGTACCACATGTCCACGTTGATTTCGCCCAGGCCCAGGACCTGCAGCGGGGGCACATCCGGCAGCAACGGATGTGCCTTTGCAGAACTGATCGCAAGCGCCTTCAGGCTGCCGGCCTTGACGTGCTGGAGCGCGACGTGGATCGGCAGGAACATGACGTCGAGCACACCGGACAGCATGTCGGTAAGCGCCGGCGCGGTGCCCCGGTAGGGAACGTGGGTCAGGAAGGTTCCGCTCTTGTTCTTGACCAGTTCCATCGCGAGGTGATGGGGCGTGCCCGCACCGGGTGAGCCATAGTTGAGGGCGCCGGGCCGGGCCTTGGCCCGCGCGATCAGGTCCTTGGCGCTGGTGATTCCCGATTTGTTGCTGGCCACCAGCACGAGCGTTCCCCAGCTGGTAAGACTGATGGGGTCGAGCTGGCGGACGGGGTCGATGCCCGCATTGGGATACAGCGCGCGATTCATGACCAGGGTGTTCACGGTCACAAGCAGGGTTGAGCCGTCGGGCGCGGCCCGTATGACTTCCATCGTGCCGATGTTGCCCGAAGCGCCGGCCTTGTTTTCGACCACCACTGGTCGGCCCAGCCGCCGGCTCAGGTGCGGACCGATCTGCCGGGCAATGAGGTCGATGCCAGTGCCGGGCGTGAAGGGGACGATCAGTCGCAACGGACCGTCTGCCGGCTGGGCGCGAGCCAGCGGCGCCGCAGCAGCTGCAGCTGCCAGGGCCATTAATTGACGGCGTGTGAATGAAGTGCTGGACATGATGAAGCCTTTGAATAGTTAAGTGACTGCTCGGGAGACGACTGCGCCGGATCCAGCCTGCGCGGTGCCCTGCGCACGTGCAAGGATGCTGTGCGCCTGCGCGGTGGTGATTTCGGCGCCCGGTGTGGCCCACGCCACGAAATGGTCGGGGCGAACCAGCACCAGGCGAGCGGCGTAGCGCACGGCCTCTCCCAGGGCGCCTGCATCCCGTGCTTCGACGATGGCCAGTGGCATGGAAAGAGCGGCCGCCGCTTCCCTGAAAGCCGCCACGGCGCCGGGCGCACTGCCCAGCGCCAGCAGCGTGAATCCGGTTCCCAGCGCCTGGAACACATTGCGGCCATCGGGCAACGCGGCGGGCGCCAGATGATGGCCGGCCCGCGCGTCGAAGCGATGAGAGCCCTTGGCGCTGCTGGCCCGCACTTGGCCATTGCCATCCCACACCACAGGCGAGCCTTCGTAGTGAGGCTCGAAGGCGTGCACCTCACCGACAGCGCCCTCAGCCCGCGCGGACCAGGCGGCTTCAAACGCCTCCTGGTCGCGTTTCGGATCATGAGAGGCCAGGAACTGGCGGTCCACCTCGATGGATCTTGCGATGAAGTCGTTCACCGTGGACTCGAACACCGGGCGGCGCTCAGCGTCGTACGAGTCCAGCAATTGCGCACCGCCCCAACCCTGGAGCGAAGCAGCGAGTTTCCAGCCGAGGTTGCGCGCGTCTTCGAGGCCGGAGTTGACGCCGTAGCCGCCGTACGGCGGGTGGCTGTGAGCCGCATCGCCCGCCACGAAGACGCGGCCGGCGCGGTAGGTGTCGGCGATGGCGAAGCGCAGGTCCCAGAATCCGATGTGCTCGAACTCGATCTCGAATCGCGCGCCCACCGCTTCGTGCAGGAATGTCTTGAAGTCAAAGTTGTCTGCGGTCGTGCCGGCCGGCACCGGCGCATGGAAGAACCAGGTGCTGCCCAGGTCAACCCGGCCCAGGAATTTCCAGTATCCCTTGAGTTCGGGATGCAGCACGTTGTAATACGACTTCGCCGGATACCGGGCCAGCAAGTCATGCAGTTCGCGCGACTTGAAGACCAGCAGCACCATCACGCGATCGTGATCGGTTCGCGTCTGCGTGATCCCGGCCTGCTCGCGAATGATGGAGCGTGCGCCGTCGCAACCGACCGCGTACGCCGCGCGCAACTGCCGATGGGCTCCGCCCGCGCGCGAAGCGATCGTGACGGTAACCCCCGATTCATCCTGCGATACCGATTCGGCCTGCCAGCCATATTCGGTGCGCACCGATCGCAGCTGCGCGGCCCGCTCGCGCAAAACCGCTTCGGTTGCGTATTGCGGCAGCCGTTCGTTCTTGCAGTAGTAGTAAGGCTGGACGAGGTCGCGCTGCAGCCAGTCGTAAACATAGGGACCGAGCAGTTGTCCATAAGCCGTCAGGCCGCCGATTCCGTACTCGGCGGGAATGGTCCTGGCCGCCCGCAATTGCTGCTCCGCACCCCAGAAATGGAAGTGCTCCATCGTGCGCTGGGTGAGATTCTGTCCCTTGGGAATGGGTTGCGGCTGCGTGTAGCGCTCGATGACTGTGCAGTTGATGCCGCGCTGGCCCAGTTCGATCGCCAGCCCCATGCCGACCGGCCCGCCGCCGACGATGATGACGTCGCTGTCCTGCGGCTGATGCCTTGTCTGTTCCACGTTCATGAATTTTCCTGAGTAAATAAACCGGTTGTCGCCACTGCACCCGACGTGGACGGTATGCGCGGCGATGCGGGTCCAGAATTGAATCCGGTCTTGATAATTAGTTCAACCGGGATTTTTTGATGAGTACATCAGCAAAATTGATGAATGTAGGCAGCCGCCAGCTGCTTGTCTTTCTGGAGATTTGCCGTCTGCAGAGCTTTGCCAGGGCAGCCGAACAAATCCCGATGTCGGCTTCGGGTGTGAGCATGCTGATCAAGGACCTGGAAGAGCAGGTAGGCACACGCCTGTTCGAGCGCACGACACGATCGGTGACGCTGACCGAGGCGGGCCGGCGAATGCTGCCAGTGGCTGAGCGAATCGTTGCCGAACTGCGCACGTTGCGCGGCGTCATTGAAGGGGAAGAGGCTGCGGTTCGCTCGCGTCTGGATGTGGCGGCAACGCCGATGGTTTCCGCGGCCCTGCTCCCGGGCGTCGTGCGATCGTTTGTTGAGACTCACCCCCAGGTGCGTGTCTACCTGGCAGATGTGGACGTGCAGGCCGTTCGAAGCAGGGTGATGGACGACGAAGCGGACATCGGCCTCGGATTTTTCATCAAACCCGCTGCAGGGCTGGTGCGTGAGCCGCTGTGCAAGTTCCGGTTGATGCGGATTGGGCCCCCCGGTGACCGAAGTGGTGACCGAGGCGACGGCAAAAGTGCCGGCGGCGGCGAAGGAACCGTCGGCCCGAGCCTGCCCTGGAGCAGTCTGAATCGCGTTCCGATGGTGAGCCTGCCCACCGACAATCCGATCCAGGCGCTGATCGAGAAGCACCTCGCACGTCTGGCGCCCGACCAGATGGAGCGCCCCCGGATGAACTTCATCTCGACGCTGATCGGCATGGTTCAGGCCGGCCACGGGTTTGCAGTGGTCCCGTCATTTGCGCTGGACGAATGCCTGCGTCACGGCCTGAACGTGGCGATGCTGGTGGAGCCCGCGGTGCATCTTGATCTGTATCTGGTGAGTCGGCGTGGCGCGCCCGCCAAGCCGGCAGCACTTGAATTTGCGGCGGCCTTGAAACGTGCGGCTGCGCGCCTGGCCGGGTGAAAACTCGAGCTGCCGGGGATCAGCCCGGCGCTGCTCTTCCAATACGCAGCGACACTTCAGTGGCACACCTGCGCAGCGGCTCGGCGATCTTGCCGTCCCATTCACTGTCGAAGGTGGCAGACGGGCCCATCACCAGGATCCCCAGCACGATGTGGCCGTCGGCGTCGAAGACCGGGGCGCAGAGTGCATCAATGCCTGGAATGGGTTGACTGCGCGTTCGGGACAGGCCGTGTGCGCGCGTCTCGGCGAGCGCCTGTTCCAGGGCCTGCCCTGCCACCGGCACCGCCTGGTGCGCATCCGGGCCCGAACGCAGCAGCTCTTCGGCGACAAGGCGCTCGATCACCTTGGAAGGCATGTACGCCGCGAACAGGCGTCCGGTGGCCGTATTCGAGAGCGACATGACCGTGCCAGCGCGCAAGTTCACGTGCAGGGGCTGGATCGGCTCTTCAAGTCGCACGATGGTTGGGCCCAGATTGCCCCATACCGCCACCGCGACGCTCTGTCCTGTCTCTTCAGCCAGTGCTTCGATGACCTGGGAAGCTTCCTTCACCGGATTCATCCGCTGCAGGCGCGTCAGTCCCAACTGAAGGGCGAGCGGCCCGAGCTCGTAAAGCCCCGCTTCGGTCTGCATCACGAATCCAACCTTCAGGAAGCTGACCATGTACGGATGCGCCTTGCCGGCGGACATTCCGGCCGCCTTCGCGAGGTCCTTCAGCGCGGTCGGCCGGACCTTTCTGGCCAGCTCGAGGAGCAACGCACTTCCGATCTCGATGGACTGGATACCTCGGCGGCTTTTTTCCATGGCGGGCAGTGAAGTTGGATGAGCGGTTAGTGTATCCATCAGGGAAAACCCTCGATATCATCAGATGCTTGTTACTAAGTCATATGAATTGATATTATCAGATCGATTGACAATTGTCAGATGCATTCCTAGAATCCACCGATCAAGCTTTCAGGAGTCATCGCATGGCGCAAGAAATCATCACGGTCGATGTCCTCGTCGTAGGGACCGGAGCGTCGGGAATGGCGACGGCCATTACGGCCGCGTCTAACGGCCTGAAGGTTCTTGTGGTCGAGAAGGAGCCGCTTTTTGGCGGCACAACTGCAAGGTCCGGGGGTTGGCTATGGATCCCCGGCACGCGTCTGGCGACCGAACAGGGCATCACGGAGCCCGCTGGCGCGGCTAAAACCTATCTCCGGCACGAGGCCACCACGCATTTCGATGAAAAGCGTGTGGACGCTTTCCTGCGGTACGGTCCGCAGGCCATTGATTTCTTCACGCAGAAGACCTGCGTGCAGTTCGACATGCCAGCCGTCTTTCCCGACTATCACGCGGAGGCGCCCGGCGGACAGCCCGGCGGACGCTCAATGGTTACCCGCCCCTTCAACGGCCGCGAACTCGGGTCCCGCGTCAAGCAGCTGGCACCGGCGCTGCCGGAACTCACCGTCTTCGGAATGATGCTGGGGTCGGGACCCGAAATCAAACACTTCATGCGGGCCTTCAAGTCACCCACATCCTTTCTGTACGTAGCCAGGCGTCTTACCAAGCATTTCGTGGATGTGGTGACGGCCGGGCGGGGGATGTTGCTCACCAACGGCAACGCGCTGGCGGGCCGCCTGGCAAAGGCCGCGATGGATCTCGACATTCCGGTGTGGCTCTCGTCGCCCGTCAGGCAACTGGTGACCGAGCAGGGTGCGGTCGTCGGTGCCCTGGTGCAGCACGAGGGCAAGACTGTTCGCGTCAACGCGACGCATGGCGTCGTGCTGGCCTGCGGCGGTTTTCCACACGACATCGAGCGCAGGAAGCAGCTGTTTGCGCATGCACCCACAGGCAAGGAACACTTTTCGCCTTCGCCCAAGGCCAACACCGGCGATGGCATGCGTCTTGCCGAGTCGGTCGGAGGGCGGGTGGACGCCAGCATTCCACATGCGGCCGCATGGGTTCCTACTTCCGTCACGACGCGCCCGGATGGAAGCTCCGGCGTGATGCCGCACTTCATCGATCGAGCCAAGCCGGGCGTGATTGCCGTGACGCCGAAGGGGCAGCGCTTCACCAACGAGGGCAACTCGTACCATGACTTCGTGCAGGCAATGGTGAAAGCTGCAGACGGCTTTGGAGAAGTCTCGGCGTGGCTCCTGTGCGACCACAAGGCCCTGCGCAGTTACGGCCTGGGAAGTGTTGCACCGGCGCCGCTGCCGATCGGACGCCACCTGCGCAGCGGCTACCTCAAGCGCGGTGACACCGTAGCCGCCCTGGCAAGCCAGATCGGCATCGATCCCTCAGTGCTCGAAGCCACAGTCTCGAAGTTCAACGCAAGCGCCAGGACTGGCGACGATCCTGAATTCGGCAAAGGGAGCAAGGCCTATAACCGTTACCAGGGCGATGCGCTGGTTACGCCCAACCCCTGCGTGGCTCCCCTGGAGAACGGCCCTTTCTACGCCATCAAGCTGGTGGTTGGCGACATCGGAACCTTCGCTGGTCTGGTGACAGATGAACGCACACGCGTGCTCAACGAACGCGACCAGCCGATCGCTGGCCTTCATGCCGTTGGCAATGACTCCGCATCCATCATGGGTGGCAACTACCCGGGTGCCGGCATCACGCTCGGCCCAGCCTTGACATTCGGCTACGTGGCAGGACTGGAACTGGCGCGCGCCAAGAACGCGGGAGCGTCAATTGCACAGCCCCAGCCCCATCAAACGGCTGCAGCGGCCAGGCTTGCCCAGGAGACATCACATGCCATTTGATCCTTCCATCGCACCCCGTCTGCTTGAAGGCCGGCTGGCCCTTGTCACCGGCGCCGGGCAGGGCAATGGCCGTGCAATCGCCCTGGGCCTGGCGCAAGCCGGCGCGCGGGTCATCGTCACTGATATGAACGATGTCACCGTTCAGGAAACCGCATCCCTGGTGAGGCACGGGGGCGGTCAGGCGTGGGCCTTCACCCTCGACGTCACGGTGCCTGAAGACTGCTCAGCGCTCGCCTCGCGTGTCGAGGCCGAAATCGGCCAGATCGATCTGCTGATTAATAACGCAGGAATCATCATCCGAGAGGGCACGTCCCATCCTGAGGCCGCGTCCAACTGGAAGAAGACCATCGACGTCAACGTGCATGGGACTTTCAACGTCACGCATGCATGGCTTGCGGCGCTCAAGGCAACCAAAGGCTCGATCATCAACATGGCATCGATTGCTGCTTACGCAGGCCAGGCCGCGAGCCTGGGTTACGCGCCATCCAAGGGTGCCATCAAGATGTTCACGCAATCACTGGCGCAGGAACTTGCGCCGCACGGCGTGCGCGTGAACGCGCTGGCCCCTGGCGTCATTGAAACGCCCATGACCGCCGCAACGCGCGAGAACCCCGAGCGCCTCAAGGCCTTCATGACCCGCATTCCGATGGGCCGCGTCGGCCAGACCGAGGACCTGATCGGTCCCGTGATCTTTCTCGCCTCCGGCATGTCCCGCTACGTCACTGGCATCACGCTGGCAGTCGATGGCGGCTTTCTTGCCGTCTGATCCGTTTTCCGCAGAGCTATTTCCAATCACCAAGGAGACAACATGAAACTCAAGCAGATGTACGCCGGGATTCTCTCGGCATTGGCCCTCGCGGCCTTCTCGGCTGGCGCAGCAGCCCAGGACATCAAGATCGGCTACAACGGCGACTTGTCCGCCTCGCCATCGGCCCAAAGCGGGCATGCTGCAGTACTGGGTATGGAAGCCGCCATCGCTGACGTCAACGCAGCCGGCGGTTTGCTGGGCAGGAAGCTTGCGCTAGTCGTTCGTGATGACACATCGGCGCCGCCCAAGTCCATCCAGAACATGAGTGACCTGATCGATAACGAGAAGGTAGTCGCCGTGTTTGGCCCGACCAACTCAGGCAACGCGATGGCATGGAAGCACATCGCCAACCAGAAAAAAGTCCCCGTCATCGGAAACGTGGGTTCGGGCACTGACATCACCAAGCCAATGGCGCCTGGCGCGGACAACTACATGTTCCGCGTGTCGATGGTTGACCGCGAACAAGTGGCTGCGCTGATGGCGTACGTCAAGAAGAATCCTTCGACCAAGGTCGTGGGCCTGATGGCGGAAACCACCGGCTACGGTCAGGGCGGCCTGAAAGACATGGAAGAACTTGCGGCGCTGCAAGGCATCAAGCCCGCAGGCGTGGAGCGCTTCGGTGTCGCAGACACCGACATGACTTCGCAGCTGAGCAAGATGAAGGCCGCCAACGTCGACACCCTTGTGGTGTGGGCGCAGGGGACCCCGATCGCTCAACTCGTTCGCAGCATGGAGAAGATCAATTACTTCCCCGCCGTGCTGACCTCATGGGCCGCTGACAACATCACTTTCTACGATGCCGCCGGCAAGACACTGGCCGAAAAGCCGATCTTCATGCGCACAGTGAGCGAGACACGCAGCCCGATCCAGCAGAAGCTGTTCGATCGCGTGGGCGCCAAGCTGAAGGCCCCCAGCGCATTTTCGTTCGCATTGCATGGCTATGACTCCGTGCTTCTCTATGCGGCTGCGGTGAAGCAGGCCAACAGCGTGGACGGCGCAGCCGTCCGGCAAGCGCTGGAAGGACTCAAGGCCCCGGTCCAGGGCGTGCTCAAGACCTACAACGCGCCATTCAGCAAGACCAACCATGAAGCACTGACCGCAAAGGACTTCGTCTGGATTCGCTGGAAAGACGGAAAGCTCTTGCCTTACACCGACGCCGTGCTCGGTTCACTCACCGCAGCAGACTTCAAGCAGTGAGTTATTGATGGCGCCGCTCCAGCAGCGGCGCTCCACAGGAAACAGCCATGACAGAAGCCGTATTGCAAGCGATCCTCAGCGGACTGGCTGTCGGGGGCGCTTACGCGCTGGTGGCGCTGGGTTTCAGCATCACGTTCACGACAACCAAGACGCTGAACTTCTCGCATGGCGAGTTCGTCTCCGCGGGTGCGTTCATCGGGATGAGCGTGCTCTTTCTTGCGATCGGCAAGCCCATCAGTTCCACCAGTTTCGGTGACGCAGTCCCCGGCGCAGGGGCGCAGCTGCTTGCCTTGCTCGCAGCACTGGGCGTCATGGGACTGCTCGGCTGGCTGCTCTTCCTGCTCGGTGTGAGGCCCTTCGCGGGGCGCCCCGGCATGGCATGGGTGATGAGCACGCTCGGATTCGGCGTGATCCTTCAAAGTATCGGACTTGCCATCTGGGGCCCCAAGCCCGTGGTGGTGCCCGGGCCGGTAGGGGACGCGGTCATCCGCTTCATGGGAATCGGGGTGCGCCCGCAGGAACTCCTGACGCTCGGCGTTGCGGTCGTCATCATGATCGTGTTCGACTTCGTGATGAACCGCACCATGATTGGCAAAGCCATGCGTGCGGTCGCCGCAAACGGCAATGTCGCGAGTCTGATGGGCATCAACACCAGCGCGATCATGATCATTGCGTTCGTGTTGAGCTCGGCCCTTGCCGGACTCTCGGGATATCTGCTTGCGCCCATTGCGCAGGCGTCTCTGTTCATGGGCCTGAGTGTCGGGCTCAAGGGTTTTTCGGGCGCCATGATCGGTGGCCTGAACAATCCGCGCGGCTGCGTCATCGGGGGTTTCGCATTGGGCGTACTCGAATCGCTGGTGAACCTGTGGCAGGCCCAGTGGCGCGAAGTCGCTGTCTTCGCCCTTGTCATTCTCGTCCTGGCTTTTCGTCCGACGGGCCTCTTCGGTCGCAACCAGACGGAGAAGGTATGAAGCGCATGCCGCACCTTGCCGTCGTTGTGGCGGTGGTCGCTGCACTGATCGGTGCGACCTCGTTGCTCGGCAACGACTACTACCTGCGCATCATCTTCATGATGGGCGTCTATTACCTCTGCGCCGCCGGAATGAATGTTCTGGTCGGCTACGCCGGGCAAAAGTCTCTCGGACAGGCGGGGCTTTTCGCGGCAGGCGCATATGCAGTCGCGTTGCTGACCACCCGCACGGCCATCGATCCCTGGATCGCGCTGATACTTGCCGGCGTCATCGCGGGCCTGTGCGGCGTTCTCATTGCACTGCCGTCATTGCGCGTCAAGGGTCCTTACCTGGCGATGGTGACCCTGGCACTCGGTATCGTCGTGGAGAAGCTTGTGGGCGAATGGACCGAAGTTTTCGGCGGCGCCCAGGGCATCTACGGCATCAAGTCGCTGACCTGGAACGGCCAGCCGCTCACGTCGCTGCAATGGGTCTGGTTCACGATGGGGCTGTGCGCCGTCACGCACCTGCTGCTGCGCAACCTGCTCGACGGCCGGTTCGGGCGCGCCTTGCTGTCCCTGCAGGCCGATGAGATCGCATCCTCGTCGGTGGGCGTTCGCGTCTACCGGGCCAAAGTCATTGCCTTCGTGATCGCTGCCGTCACCTGCGGCGTCGCGGGCGCGCTGGTGGCGCAGCAGAACCAGTACATCAACTCCGACTTCATCACCTTTCACCTGTCCATCTTCATCTTGCTGCTGGTTCTTTTCGGCGGAGCCGGCTCCAGGTACGGTCCGATCGTCGGCGCCATCATCCTCACGCTGGTCGATGCACTGCTCGCCCGCTGGCCGTCGGCGCAGCATTTTCTGTATGGTTTCCTGCTGCTGTTCGCGCTTTACTTCATGCCCGGCGGCGTGATGGGATTGCTGTCTTCTCTCTTCGGCAAGCGGTTCAGGGCAGACACCACTGCGACCCGTGCGGGCTCGACGTCAGCCCAGATGCCCACCCGGATTGGGCCTGGCGGTGAAGGCGAGTTGCTGGTGATCGAGAGCGTCTCGAAATCCTTCGGTGGGGTCAAGCCTGCACAAGACATCTCGTTCCGGCTGCAACGCGGCCATATCCACGCGTTGATCGGACCCAATGGCGCGGGCAAGAGCACGATGATCAACATCCTCACGGGTGTGATCGAGCCAAGCGCGGGATCGGTCAGGTTTCTCTCGCAGGAAATCGCTGGCAAGCCCATGCATCAGATTTGCAGCATGGGAATGGGCCGGACCTTTCAGAACCTGCGTCTCTTTGCTGACCTTTCCGTACTCGACAACGTCATGCTCGGGCGGCACACGCGAATGCAAAATGGCTTTTTCTCGTCGCTGTTCTCCCTGCCCGGTGCAAGGCGACAGGAGCACGCGACCCGCGAGCGTGCATTGCAGCTGCTGGATCTCGTGGATCTCGGCTCTCTGGCAAACCAGCCGGCCGGAAGTCTTCCGTACGGGCTGCAGCGCCGGGTCGAGCTTGCGCGTGCGCTTGCGACCGAACCGCAATTGCTGTTGCTCGACGAGCCCGCAGCCGGACTCAACCCGCAGGAAACGGCTGACCTGGGGCAGCTGCTGCTTCGCATCTCGAAATGCGGTGTCACTATCCTCATGGTCGAGCACCACATGGACCTTGTGATGTCGATCTCCGATCACGTCATCGTGCTGGACTACGGCATCAAGATTGCCGAGGGCAAGCCGCTCGAGGTGCAATCGAATCCGCGTGTCATCGAAGCCTATCTCGGTGTTGACGAAGTCGATGAGCCACCCGCCGCTGCGACCGCCTGAGACAAGGACGACACCATGTTGAAACTTGAATCTGTACAGGTCGCCTACGGCGCGATCGAATCCGTCAAGGGCGTCACCCTTGAAGTTCACGCTGGCGAAGTGGTCACCATCATCGGCGCGAATGGCGCCGGCAAGAGCACGCTGCTCAAAAGCATCGCGGGGCTCGAGCCGGTGTCGGCCGGCCGCATCCTGATCGACGGGAAAGACTGCACGCAGGTCGCCGCGCACGCCAGAGTGGGTCTGGGCGTGGCGATGTCGCCCGAAGGCCGCGGCGTATTCGCGGACCAGACCGTTCTGGAGAACCTGCTGCTCGGTGCCTACTCGCGCCGAAGAGACAAGGCAGGCGTCCTCCAGAGCGTGGAGCAGGAGTTCGATCGCTTTCCTCGCCTGAGAGAACGGCA
This sequence comes from Pseudomonadota bacterium, assembly GCA_040386635.1. GTDB lineage: Bacteria > Pseudomonadota > Gammaproteobacteria > Burkholderiales > Burkholderiaceae_C > Ramlibacter. Next base: position 34,982 of record JAZKFD010000236.1, on the reverse strand, counting down.
GGACCAGCTTTCAGGCACGCTGTCCGGGGGTGAGCAGCAGATGCTCGCGATCTCCCGCGCGCTCATGAGCAAACCGCGTGTGTTGTTGCTCGATGAGCCGTCTCTTGGTCTGGCCCCGCTGATCATCAAGTCGATCTTCGACGCGATCCGCCAGCTGCGCCAATCGGGTCTCACCATCTTGCTGGTGGAGCAGATGGCCAAGCAGGCCCTGGGCGTTGCCGACCGGGCGTATGTGCTCGAAACCGGTCTCATCACCGCGCAGGGATCGGGCCGGGAACTCCTCAACGATCCCAAGGTCAAGGCCGCCTATCTTGGCGCCCATTGATTCATATTACTCATAGCGATTTCAAGGAAGCACCATGACCCAGCCAAAGACATTCGCAAGCCAGGCCGACCTGGAGGAAAAGAAAGTCACCTTCAGCCAGATTTCCGAACATGCATGGGCATACACGGCCGAGGGCGACCCCAACACCGGCATCATCATCGGTGATGACGCCGTGCTGGTGGCCGACACGCAGGCCACGCCGGCGATGGCCGCCGACGTGATCCGGCGCATCCGCGAAGTGACGGACAAGCCGATCAAGTACGTGGTGCTGACGCACTACCATGCGGTGCGCGTGCTCGGAGCAAGCGCCTACAAGCCGCAACAGATTCTCGCGAGTCAGGATACGTACGACCTCATCGTCGAGCGTGGCGAGCAAGACAAGGCCAGCGAAATCGGGCGCTTTCCCCGTCTGTTCCAGAACGTGGAAACAGTGCCTGCGGGCATGACCTGGCCGACCATGACTTTCACCGGGAAAATGACCGTCTGGATGGGTAAGCTCGAAGTGCAGTTGCTGCAATTGGGTCGCGGCCACACCAAAGGCGACACCGTGGTCTGGCTGCCCGGGGAGCGCGCCCTGTTGTCAGGAGATCTGGTTGAATTCGGCGCAACGCCTTATGCGGGTGACGCGTATTTCAAGGATTGGCCCAAGACGCTGGACAACGTGGCTGCGCTGCAACCCAAGGCGCTGGTACCCGGCCGCGGCGCCGCATTGACGACGCCCGAAGATGTCGCGCGAGGCCTGGCCGAAACGCGCAGCTTTATCGCCGACGTCTACGCGAGCGTCTCCGAAGGCACCAGGGCCGGCCGGGACCTGAACGCGGTCTACAAGGAGACCTTCGCCAGGCTCAAGCCCAAGTACGGGCACTGGGTGATTTTTGATCATTGCATGCCGTTCGACGTGACCCGATGCTACGACGAGGCCACCAGCTATCCCGATCCGCGCATCTGGACGGCTGAGCGTGACATCGAGATGTGGAAAAGTCTCGAAAGCTGAGTGGGAACTCGACCCGTGACCCCAGGGCTCTAATGCCAATCACCAAGCAAACAGCGGCCGTACAGGGCGCGCTGATGGCCGCGATGGCTATCTGGGGATTGAATCTTGTCGCGGTGAAGTCGCTCGCCAACTGGTTTGAACCTCTCACGATGGCGGCTGCGCGAATGGTGGTCGCATGCGTGGTCCTGACGGCCATCGTGTGGTTCAAGCGCTGCAGATGGGCTCCTGTTTCAGGGCGCCAGATCGGCGCACTGGTGATGTGCGGCGTTCTGATGGTCTATCTCAATCAGATCCTGTTCGCGCAGGGAATCACTCGCTCGACGGCCACGAACGCGGCGCTCATCATGGCGCTCAGTCCGCTGGTTTCATCCTTGATTGCCGCCGTCGCATTTGGTGAACGGCTCACCGGGCAGCGCGTGTTTGGCGTGTTCCTGGGGTTCTGCGGTGTCGCTGCCGTGGTTTTCAGCCATCCGGCGGCGAAGTTTTCCGCTGGCGGTTTGGGCGACCTTTTGCTGGTGGGGGGCGTTGTCACCTTTGCCGCCGGAGGCGCAATCATCCAGGGTCTCGCCCGGCAAATGCACCCGCTGGTTATCAGCTGGGCAATTTACATGGTGGGCGCCGTTTTGCTTGTTGCCCAGCTTCTTGTCTTCGACCGCCATGGAATCCAGGGCGCGCTTGTACCCGACTGGCAACCGTGGGCCCTGGTCGTTTTCTCTGGCGTCATGGCGACGGCAGTCGGCAACCTGATCTGGAACGCAGCCATCGGCCGGATCGGCATTGCACGCACCGCCGTATTTCTCTACTGGGTGCCCGTGTTCGGCGTTGGCTTCGCTGCGTTGTTCCTGGGCGAACAACTGACTGGCTGGCACCTTGCCGGCTTTGTCGCCGTCATGGGAGGCACCTACTTCGGAACGAGGCGCCCCGCCGTCGCAGCGCCGGTGGTGCCGCCAAAGTCCATGGAAATTACATGACCGTTGCCGATCCCATCCTGTTCCAGCCGCTTCAGCTGCGCGACCTGGTTTTAAAGAACCGCATCGTCATTTCTCCGATGTGCCAGCATGCGGCCTCGGCAGGCCAGGCCACCGCATGGCATCTCGTGCATCTGGGCAAATTCGCGCTTGGCGGGGCCGGCCTGATCCTTACCGAAAGCACGGCTGTCGATCCCAGGGGTCGCATCGGAACTGCAGATCTGGGACTGTGGAGAGACAGCCAGATCGAACCGCTCAAAGCCGTGGTGGACTTCGTTCATGCCAACGGCGCGGCCATCGGTGTGCAGCTTGCACACGCGGGCCGCAAGAGCGGCAGCCAGCCGCTGTGGGAAGGCGGGGCCGCGATTTCCGAAGCATTGCTCGCGCTCGACGCAGAGCCCTGGCAGCGGCTCGGCCCCAGCCCCGTGCCCGCCGGACCCGGCTGGTCAGCGCCGCTGGCGCTCGACGTTGACGGTATCGCGGCAATCATCGAAAGATTCGCGGAGGCGACGGTGCGTGCCGAGCAAGCCGGTTTCGACGTGGTCGAACTTCATTTCGGACACGGTTACCTGGTCGCCAGCTTCCTGTCCCCTCATGCCAACCACCGGACGGACGAATGGGGAGGTGACCTCCAGGGACGCATGAGACTGGCGCTTGCCATCGCTCGTCGGGTGCGATCCGCCTGGCCGTCACACAAGCCCCTGTTTTGCAGGCTGTCGGCTGTCGATGGGACTCCCGATGGGTGGAGCCTGGATGACTCCGTCGTGCTGGCGCGGGAACTCGGGGCGATCGGGGTGGACGTGATCGATTGTTCGTCAGGCGGATTGACTGAAGAGACGCGAGCGCTTCCGGTGCCGCGGGGCCTGGGGTTTCAGGTGCCCTTTTCTGATCGCATACGCCGTGATGCGGGCATCAAGACCCAGGCGGTGGGAATGATCGTCGATCCCGCGCAGGCAGAGGCCGTACTGCGGCAAGGCAAAGCAGACCTGATCGCACTGGGCCGTGAAGCGCTGTTCGATCCGTATTGGGCACATCACGCGGCTGCTGCGCTCGGTATTGATCCAGGCTACACGCGCTGGCCCGAGCGGCACGGCATCTGGCTGGCCAAGCGTGCTCCCGGATTGGCGCGCGCCCTGGCGCAAGCCGCAGCCCCGGATTTCTAACTCAAAGGATTTGCGATGACAGTACGCATGGGATTGATCAGGAAGAAGAGCGACTGGACCACCCATGCGTTCGACGCTTACTGGCGGGAAAATCATGGGGCCCTTGCCCGGCAAGCCCCGGCATTGCGCGAGTATTGGCAAAACCCGGTGACCGATCGCGAGCAACGCGGCATTGACTTTGCGCGGGGACCGTGGAAATTCGACGGCTTTTCGCAGCTCTGGTTCGACGATGCGAAGCGTGCAGGCGACGCGTTCAACCACAGTGACATGGCTGCGGCGCTGATGCGCGATGAGCAGCATTTCATAGGAAGCCTGCATATTGTCACGGCCGAGCAGCGTGTTGTCATACCGGTGCCGCAGGCGCCGGCGAGAAGCAAATTGCTCAAACGGATTTCGACGTTGAAGCGGCGTCCCGACATCACCGAAGACGACTTCCGCCGGGAGTGGAGGGTGCATGGTGACCTGGTCCGCAAGATGCCTGGAGTGAGCGGCTACCGGCAAAACGTGATCGTGGAACGTGAACTCGTCAAGGGTACGCCCTGCGACTATGAAGACCTGCCGATTGATGGAATCGTCGAGCTATGGTTCGAGGACGCAGACAAGTTGACGGAGGCGTTCCGGTCGAGCCCGGGACAAGAGACGATGGCGCATGCGAAGACGTTTCTGTCTGAAATCACAGCATTTCTCGTTGCCGAACGCAAGATTGCGTAGCACCGGCTTTCAATCAGGCAAAGTTGCTTTGCCCATCTTGAGCTTCTGCGCCTCGGCCAGCATGGCGCGAGCCAGTGCTGACTTCGGGCCTTGCGTCCAGACCAGTCCCATGCGCCGAACCGGGATGGGCGGGGGCAAGGGGATACGCACGACGTCAAGCCCTTCGGGCCAGGGGGGCGTCCAGTCCGGAACCAGCGAGACCCCCAGCCGCTGGTGCACGAAGGCCGCGATCGCGTTGAGCGAGTCAATCTCGATGCGGTCCTGGGGCTGAACCTGGTGTTCGCGAAGCCAGGCATCGGCCATGCGGCCGCCCCACATGCTGCGGTCGTAACGGATAAATGGCTCGGTGGCCAGAAGGTCCAGCGGCGCACGCAATGCCATCGATGCGTGCGCCAGGAGGCACAGCGGCTCTTCTGCCAGCAGGTGCCAACTGCAGGACTTGGGCAACGCGAATTGAGGCTCCACGATCACGGCGGCATCGAGTGCGCCGGCGTTCACACGTTCGTACAGCGCAGCCGAGTTGCCGGGCTCCATGTAGACGGCGAGCTTGGGGTGCTTCTGGTATAGCGCGCCGAGAAGCGGCGGCACCAGGCCCGTCAGCGCGGAAACAGAGGCGCCCAGGCGCCATTCCCCAAGCGGCGCATCATCATTGGCCAGTGCCTGCAAATCACGCACGTCGCGAAGCACAGCGCGCGCGTGGGTCAGGATGCGCTGGCCGGCTTCGGTGGCCTTCACGGTGCGTCCGGCGCGTCGCACGAGAACAGTTCCCATCGCTTCCTCGAGCGACTTGACGCGGGCGGCGACGGTGGCCGGGGTGACGTCCAGGCGACGTGCGGCCTCGGCCATGGAGCCGCTATCGACCACCATCACGAAACTTTGCAGAAACTGCGTATCCATCCGGAACAAAACTCCATTATCGATTGAAGATGGGCGCGCAGGGGTTTCCGCGCGCGTCGCAGCAGTTCATGATGGCGTCCAGCCATCTGCATTGAAACTACCCATGATCGAACTGTCTGAAAAGCGCGTCACCGGCCCCATCATTCGCCTGCATCCCAACGACAACGTCGTGGTTGCGCGCGTCGATATCGGTATCGGCACTGCCGTGCCGAGTGAGGGCTTCAACAGCCGCAGCCAGGTGCCCGCAGGCCACAAGATCGCTGCCCGCCCAATCAAACAGGGTGAGCCGATCCTCAAATACAACGTCTGCATTGGCTTTGCCGCCAGCGACATCGCACCGGGCACCTACGTGCACTCGCACAACGTGACCTTCCGCGAGTTCGACCGGGACTACGCCTATGGCAAGGACTACGCACAGACGCCGGTGTTGCCCGACGACGCGCAGGCCCGATTCATGGGCTATGTGCGTCCGGACGGGCAGGTAGGCACACGCAACTTCATCGGCATCCTGTCCACCGTCAACTGCTCGGCCACCGTGGTGCACAAGGTTGCCGAGCGGTTCACGCCGGATCTGCTGAAGGAGTTCCCCAACATTGATGGCGTGGTCGGCCTTTCGCATGGCCTGGGGTGCGGCATGGAGATGAGCGGCGAACCCATGGACCTGCTTCGTCGAACGCTCGGGGGTTATGCAAGGAATCCCAACTTCGCAGGGGTGCTTGTCATCGGCCTGGGATGCGAGCGCAACCAGTTGTCCGGATTGATGGAGAAGGAAGGCCTGGAGCCGAATCCCCGCCTTCAAACGTTCGTGATGCAGGAAAACGGCGGAACCCGAAAGACCATTGAAGCGGCGGTGGCGGCGGTGCAGCAAATGCTGCCGGCGGCCAATGAGGCGAAGCGCGAGCCGGTTTCGGTGCGTCACCTCAAGATCGGCTTGCAGTGCGGGGGTTCGGACGGGTTCTCGTCGATCACGGCCAATCCCGCGCTGGGTGCTGCGATGGACATCCTGGTGCGCCACGGCGGCACGGCCATCCTCTCGGAGACGCCAGAGATCTATGGCGTTGAACACACGCTGACGCGTCGCGCGGTCAGTCGCGAGGTCGGAGAGAAGCTGATCGATCGCATCCGCTGGTGGAAGGAGGTTTATTCGCCGGGCCGTGACGTGCAGATCAACGGCGCCGTCAGCCCCGGCAATCAGGTCGGGGGATTGGCCAACATCTTCGAGAAGTCGCTGGGTTCATCCATGAAAGGCGGGACCACCGGGCTCATGGAGGTCTACCGCTATGCCGAACCGGTTCGCCAGAGCGGCTTCGTGTTCATGGACACGCCCGGGTTCGATCCCTGCTCGGCGACGGGACAGATCGCCGGCGGCGCCAACATGATCATGTTCACGACGGGGCGCGGCTCGATGTTCGGCGCCAAGCCCGTGCCCTCCATCAAGCTGGCGACCAATACGCCGATGTACGACCGCCTGACGGAAGACATGGACTACAACTGCGGCACCATCCTGGATGGAACGCAGACCCTGCAGGAAGCGGCCGAGGGCATCTTCCAGCAAATGCTGAGGATCGCCTCGGGCGAGCGCAGCAAAAGCGAATTGCTGGACCTGGGCAACCACGAGTTCGTGCCATGGAACATCGGCGTGGTCAGCTGAAGATCATGCACTGGCGCATCCGCACCAGCGAAGAATCATCGCTGCCAGGACGCGGGTCGCGCTGTCGAACTGGTCCAGGGGGACATACTCGTTGACGCGGTGTGCGTTGGCGATGTCTCCGGGTCCGAACACAACGGTGGGTATGTTGCCCGATTCGGTGAAGTGGACCATGTCCGAACCGTAGGTCATGCCGCGCACCTGCGGATCGGCGCCAAGCGTCATTCGATACGAGTCCGCCATGGCCTGTATCAGGGGTGAATCGGGGGGAATGGCCGTCCCGGGCACCTGGGGTCCGCTCCAGTCAATCACGGGGGGATGGCTGCACAGCCATCGGTCGCCGCGCGCCCAGCGCTGCACGAAGTCGTCGAACTCAACCTGGACTTGTCCCAGCGACTCGTCAGGCATCACGCCAATGCGGACGTGGCATTCCACCGACTCCGGCACCATCGCGGCCCAGGTACCGCCCCGCACCACGCCGACGTTGACGGGCACCTTGTTGCGCACGTCCGAATACAGCGGATGCGTCAGCCGCTCGTTGCGCTCATCCTCGAAACCTTCGAGCGCCTGCACCAGGCCGGCGAACTTGGTGATTGCGCTTACACCGGCTTCCCGAACTCCCGCATGTGTGCCGCTCCCCTGGAGAAATACCTTGGCATGCAGTGAGCCCGAGTTCGCCGGCGCAATGACGAGCGACGTGGGCTCGCCAATGATCGCCGCGTCGTATTTTCTGCAGTCAGCCGTGAATGCAATGGCCCCGCCACTGCCTGATTCTTCACCGACCGTCGACAAAAAAGAAACGTCGCCATCGAGCTTGATGCCGGCTTGCCGGACTGCGCGCATGGCGGACAGGGCCGCGACGATGCCAGCCTTCATGTCGCACGAACCGCGGCCCCACAGGACCCCATCCCTGATCAATCCGCTCAGGGGCGGATAGGTCCATTGCGTGAGATCACCAAATGGGACGGTGTCGCAATGGCCGTTCAGCAACAGCGACCGCCCGGACGCGACGCCGCGCAGCGTTCCGATCACATTCGGTCCGCCGACCGGCACGTATGCCATGCCCCTGGGTCCCCGCTGCCTGACCAGCTCGGGGTCAACCGGCAGGGCCTGGGGCTCAAAGCCATCGGCATCGAGCAGGCCATAGATGAGGTCCTGGATGGCGCCTTCATTGCCCGGCGTGCTGTCGATGGACACCATCCGCGCGAGCAACTGCGCACGATCGGCCTGCTGTTCACGCAGGATGGCGTCCACGCGATCGAAGGCGGCGCTATCGTGCATATCAGGCCGCCACCGGTTCGGCAGGTGCACCCAGCGCGTCTGCGCTCGCGCGGTCGAACACGCACAGAGCCTCCTGCGCGAAGGTCACGAACACCTTTTGATGGAGCCGCAGCACGAGGCTCGGCGCCACCCGTGCGATCACGCTGTTGCTGCCCGTGCGGATATGCACGTGCTGCTCTGAGCCCAGCTGCTCGCACAGGACGACTTCGCCTTCTGCCGCGCCGGGTACCCTGGCAGGGTGCAGCAGCACATGTTCCGGGCGCACGCCGATAGAGACCGGGTGGTCCTTTGCTACGCCGTCCACAATGCCGTTGAACGATGGGCCCAGGGTGAGCGACGGCCCTCCGCCCTCGATGTGAACGCCGCGGTTCCCGTTGCCCTGCATGAATCCGTCCATCATGTTGATGCCGATGTCCCCGAGGAAGGACGCAACGAACTTGTTCTCCGGATGGTTGTAGAGGCGAAGCGGTGTTCCGACCTGCCGCACCTCGCCTGCGGCCATGACAGCCATGCGGTCCGACAAGGTCATCGCCTCGGCCTGGTCGTGCGTGACATAGATGACCGTGACGCCCAGCCGCTCCTTGAGCAGACGCAGTTCGGCGCGCATCTGTATCCGCAGGCGCGCGTCCAGGTTGGAAAGGGGCTCGTCCATCAGGAAGACCTTCGGACTGCGCACCAGCGCGCGGCCCAGCGCCACCCGCTGGCGCTGCCCGCCGCTGAGCTGGCGCGGATAGCTGTCGAGCAATTCGCCAATGGCGAGCACTTCGCTGACTTCCTGGATCTTGCGGTCAATATTTGCGCGCTGCTCTTTCACCGCCTTCAACGGCAATTCGAGGTTGCCGCGAACCGTCATATGCGGATAGAGCGCGTAATCCTGGAAAACCATGGCAATGCCGCGGTCCTTGGGGGCCACATCGGTGACATCGACACCGTCGATGAATATCTTTCCGCCGGAAGGCGCTTCCAGGCCACAGATGATGTTCAGCAGCGTGGATTTGCCGCAGCCCGAGGGACCCAGCAGGCTGAAGAACTCACCATCGGCCACCGTCAGGCTGACGCCTCGCAGCGCGACCCTGTCGCCGAACGACTTCACGATGTTGGATAGCCGGATTTCTGCCACTGAAAATTCTCCTTTGACTCAGCGTGAAGCACATGCATTCATCCCTTCACCGCGCCGGCCGTCAAGCCATGCGTGAGCGTTTTCTGAACGATGGCGAAAAGGATGACCACGGGAAGCAAGGCGACCATCACGGCCGCCGTGAGCTGGCCCCACTGGATGCCGAACTGCCCGACATAGTTGTAGAGGCCGACCGTCACCATGCGATTGGACTCGGACGTTGTCAGGGTGACAGCGAGGATGAAGTCATTCCATACGAACATGAAGATCAGGATGGCCGCTGCAGCCAGCCCGGGGCGCACCAGCGGAAGTGCGATGCGGTAGAAGATCGCCATCGAGCCATAACCGTCGACCTGCGCCGCCCTGTCAAGGCTCTGCGGCACGTTGGAAAAGAAATCCTTGAGCAGCCAGACCGCGATGGGCATCTGCCAACCGCTGTAGACCAGGATCAAAACGAGTTTGGTGTCGAGCAGGCCGAAGCGTGAACTCAGCAGGTACAGCGGGACGACGTTGGAGACGCGCGCGACCATCATGGATGCAAGGATCACGTACAGCAGGGTGGTCCGCCCGCGAAAATCGAAGCGCGAAACCGCATACCCGGCATGCGCGGCGATGGCCAGTGACAACACGATGGTGAGGGCTGCCACCAGGATGCTGTTCATGAGGTAGTGAGGCAGGCTCGAGGAAAGCACGTGAGCGTAGTTTTCGAGCGTGGGCGAGCCGGGCAGCCACGTGGGCGGAAACGCCACCACCTCGGCTTCACCTTTGAGGGAGGTAACGAAGCCCCATGCAAGCGGAAAAATCGAGAACGCACAGGCCAGTGCCAGCAGGCAATAGAGCAGGTAGGTGGGGATTCGCTTCACGATGGCGGTCCTGGTGAGGGTGCGGGAGATGAGGGACAACCGACCGACTAGGTCGTCTGGCGCCGCGTGGAGTAGATGTAGGCCGCCGTCAGCACGACGTTGAAGCCGAAAACGATCACGGCCATTGCCGATGCCGTGCCGGTGTCGTAGTAGTCGAACGCTTCCCGGTACAGGCGCAGCGGCAGGATTTCAGTGCGGCGGCCCGGGCCCCCACCTGTCAGGATGAGCGGCAGCTCGATCATGTTCAGGTAGTGCATGGACCCCATGATGGTGACGATGAGCAGCGTCGGCTTCAGGTGCGGGAACGTGATGTGGCGAAACGAAAGCCAGGGTGAAATGCCATCGACCTGCGCAGCCCGGCGCACGGTCTCGGGGATCTGCTGCAGGGATGCAAGCAGCAGGATCATCGAAAACGCATAGCCGTTCCATGCCGAGGCGACCACCAGTGAAAACATGGCCCAGTTGTGGTCCAGGAACTGGATCGGCGGGAGGCCCACCATGGCCAGAAGCTGCGTCACCGGGCCCAGGTCGCCGTTGAGAACGAAGCGCCAGAGCAGGGCGGTGATCACCAGCGACGTGACCCAGGGAACGATCAGCAGCGTCCTGAACAGCCCGTCGAACCTGGGCCTGCGGTTCAGAAGAAGCGCCAGCCCCAGGCCGAGGCCGACGGTTGCCGGGACACCGGCGGCCACGTAAAGGAGCGTGACGCCGATGTTGCCGCGCGAGGCGGGGTCCGCAAAGATGTTGCGGAAGTTCTCAAGGCCGACATAGTTATTCTTGGCCGCGATGGTTGCGTCATAGAGGCTGTACTCGAACGCGTAGTAGGTGCCGTATCCCGTCACGGCGAACACGAGCAGGATCGCCGGGGCGATGAATGCGTAAGGCAGCATCGCTGCGCGTATCGAGGACCACTTCATGGTGCTGGGGTACTGCCGGTCACTTGCACCCGATCGCCCTGTTGTACGACGCGACGCTGTCGGACAGGGCTTTCTGGATCGGCACGTTATCAACTGCGACCTGTTGCACCGCCTGAATGAGCAGGTCGTGGAACCTGGCTGGGTTCTTCGGGTAGGTCTGGGGCGAATTCTCGAAGTCGGCAAGGTACTTCACGAACCCCTCTGACACCGCGGCGTTCGCCGGGTTGAACTTGATGCCGTTCAAGGAGGCTGCGCGCGCTGGCAGCTCGCCAGAGGTCTCCGCCTTGATGTGGTCGCCCTCCCGGTCGGTCATGAACTTGACCAGGCGTGCCGCTTCCTCCGGGTGTTTGGAGCTGCTCGTTACCGCGATGCTCCAGCTGTAGATGTAAGGTGGCGAGCCCTTGGGATTGGTGTCCGACGGGAATCTCCACAGGCCGACCTTGCCCTTGGTCGCTTCGGAGGAAGCGGCCGTGGAGGCGCGCGATGCCTCCTCCACCACGCTGGCGAACCGGCCCGCGCGGAAGCCGTCGAGCACATCGTCGTTGCTCAGCCGCAGAACGTCGGTGGGCATCGTCTTCTTGGCCATCATGTCAACCAGGAACTGCACCGATTTGACGCCGGCGGGGCCGTCCCACACGCCGCAGCCTCCGTCGAACACCTTGCCGCCCGCTCCCCAGATATACGGCTGGACGAAGTTGGGGACAAGGCTCTTGGCCGGGCTCAGGCCGATGCCGAATCCGTGAACGTTGCCCTTGGTCATGGCGGCTGCCACCCTGGAGAACTCTTCCCATGTCCGCGGCTCGGGCAGGCCGGTTGCTGCGAACAGGTCCTTGCGATAGAGGATGGCGTTGGGAACCGGTGTGTACACGATCGCCATGCGCTGGCCGTTGAAGACGGTGCTCTCGCCGAGCAGCCCTGAATTCGCGTCACCTGGCAGGTAGGAGTTCAGTGGCCTCAACACGTTCAGGTTGATGTATTCAAGGGTCTGGCCGAATGAGACTCTGCTGACGTCCGGGCCGCCCTTGCTTTGCACGGCAAGGATTGTTTTCTGCGGAAGTTTGTTCCATGGCGTCGTATCGACTTTGACCTTGATGTTCGGGTTCTGCTGCATGAACTTTTCGAGGATGGCCCGTTCAGCCTGGGCTCGAGCGTCCTTGGAGCTGTGGTCCAGCATGGTCCAGTAGGTGAGTTCGATGGGACCGGCACTCTTGCCTGCGGCCTGGGCAAGGGCGAACGTGGTCGCCGAGAGGGCGGCGAGCAATAAGCAAATTCGATGGGCTTTCAATTGAGGTCCTTCAGAGTTGCCTGGCGCCATTCCCGGCGTCAGAGGGGGGTCGATGGTCTGACGGAGCAAAAGTATCATCAAAAGAAACCGCTTACATTCGGGTTAACCCCCGTGTTTTCTGACTATTCAAGAGTGAAGAAGAATAAAAATCATCCGTTTGCGTTACGTTGGTGCAAGCGCTTGCATTTTTGCAAACTGGATGTCAATAATGCGGCGTCGAGCACGATTGACGTTTCCGGATGAGGCATTCGGGAATGCGTTGGGCCGGCGGGTCGCCACAGTCAAATTGCCTCTTAGCCAACAGGAGTTTCCGATGACATCCTCTTCCGCAGTCAAGATAGCAGTCGGTGCGATCGCCATAGCCGCGTCGCTCGCCTCCGGTTCAGTTTTTGCCAACAGCAGCTGCGCCAAGCCAGCCGTGGTCCACGGATTCGAAACCTGCGCGGACGTGGCCGCTGCGAAGAAGGAGGGGAAGGTCGTTTTGTACGCCGTGGCCGGCCAGGACCAGCAAATGGCAGTGCTCAAGGAGTTCAACAAGCTCTTCCCCGAGATCGAGGTCCAGTCGCTCTGGGCGCAGACAGGTTCGCTTTACACGAAAGTCAAGCAGGAAGTCCGTACCAAGAACACGCTGGTGGATGTCATCGTGCTGTCTGATCCGACGCTGCTTATGCGCATGCAGGCCGACAAGGAGCTTGCCCTGTACGCGTCGCCGCAGCACAAGCACTACGCCGATGTCAATTCCCAGAGCAAACCGAACGGCTACTGGGCGTCCTGGGGCATGGTTGCCACCGCGATCGTCTACAACACGAAGACGATCGGCGCGAACCCGCCAACGACCTGGAAGGACCTGGCCAATGCGCGGTATGCCGGGCGGGCCAACCTGAAGAACACGACATCGGGACTCCAGTTCGCGCAGTGGAAAACGCTGGCGGACATCAATGGCCAGGACTACTGGACCAAGGACATCAGCGCCTTGCGTCCAGTGGCGTTCGACTCCTTCACCCAGCAGTTCGATCGTGTCGTCAGCGGCGAGGATCTGGTGGCAATCAACGGCCAGGTTTCCGGCGCGATGCAATACATCGCAAAGGGTGCCCCCCTGAAAGTTGTTTATCCGAAAGAAGGCATTCCTGCGACGCTGGAAGGCGTCGGTGTGGTGAGCACCGCTCCGCATCCCCAGGCTGCCCGCCTGTTGCTGGACTACCTGCTTTCCAAGGTCGGTCAGGAGGTGATCGTTCGGAACATGCAGTATTTCTCCTCGCGCAGCGACGTCGCGCCACCGCAGGGCTCAGGCGCACCGGCGGACGTGAAATTCCTGACCCCCGACTGGGATTCGATGGGCAAGAGCCGTCCCGTGTTCGAGACAGCCTGGAAGTCAGTGCTGGGACGATAAGAGAGCAGGGCAGCGGCCGTGAACGAAAGGCTTGAGATGACGGACACATGGACTCGGCGCCTGAAGCAGGGGGTGACCCTGCAGCAGGTGGTTGCCTATCTAGCGCTCCTGACGGTCGTGGTGCTCGTTGTTTATCCGATGGCCTTTCTGGTCGAGGTTGCATTTCGCGTGAGTGAATCCGGTGAGCCGGCGCGTTATGGCCTCGGCAATTTCGCGCTTGTCTTTTCCAATAGCAACCGCGAGGCGATCATCAACACGCTGGTTCTGGCGGTTGCCTCTACCGTGATCGCCATCCCCTGCGGTTTCATTGCGGCGTGGGTTGTCTTTCGCACCGACGTGCCGGGGCGGCGGTTCTTCGAGCGCGTGCTGGTCCTGCCCTATTACATGACGCCGCTGGTGCCGACACTGGCGTGGCTGGCGCTCGCGTCACCCCGCTCGGGTCTCATCAACCAGATCGGGTTTCACATGGGACTGGCCGAGCCGATCATCAATATCTCGAGCGTCGGCGGCATAGCGTTCGTGATGGCGATGACCGGCGCCGCTGTCGCGTTCGTGATCATGGGAAGTGCGCTGCAGCTGCTCAATCCGTCCCTGGAAGAGTGTTCGCAACTGTTCGGTGCATCCAAGACGCAGACGCTCGTGAGGATCACGATTCCACTCATGTTGCCAGCCATCCTCAGTGCCACCATCTTTGTCCTGGCCGAAGGACTCGGGGCGTTCGCCGAGCCGCTGGTGCTGGGGGCAACGGGCGGCATCGACACCATCAGTACCAAGATCTACCTCCTCGTGGGCTCGTATCCGCCGGCCTATGGAGAGGCTGCCGCGCTGGGCATTGCGCTGCTGCTGGTCGTGGCGCCGTTGATGTATCTGTATTTCCGCCTGCTGAAGGGGCGCGACTTCACCACCGTTTCCGGCAAGGCTTTTCGCAAGGGCGGCATCGAGGTTCGCCGATCCAAATATGCTTTGCTGGCTGCCGTGGGCGGTTACGCGGCGCTGGCCGTGGTGCTTCCCATCCTCACGCTGATTCTGAATTCGGTGCAGCGGCTTTCCACTGTGTACATCGGCGACACGGTATGGACGCTTGAGCACTATCGCAAGGTTCTCGATTCGCCCGATTTCACTGCATCCATGATCAACAGCCTGATTCTGGGCGCGAGCACCGCGACCGCCGGTGTCCTGCTGATGGGCTTTGTCGTCTGGCTGATCTACCGCTCCCCTATTCCACCGGCGATCGGCCGGGGCATCGAGTACGTCGTCATGATGCCGGTGGCCATTCCCCGGCTCGTTTTCGCCTTTGGTCTGCTGTGGGCCTGGCTGCAGTTTCCGGGAAAGATGTACGGAACCTTATGGATCCTCTGGCTCGCATATCTCACGGTGTTCCTGCCCCTGGGCGTGCGCACGATTGCAAGCGTCGTGCTGCAACTGGACAAGAGCCTGGAAGAAGCGGCCAAGGTCCTGGGCGCAGGACGCTTCTACATGATTCGCACGGTGACGGCGCCACTGCTCAAGCCGGGCCTGATCGCCGCCTGGCTGCTGATGTTCATCGTGAGTGTCCGTGAATTGGGCGCTTCCATCCTCCTCGTGGGACCGGATTCGCGCGTCATTTCGCCCTCCATCGTCGAGGCATTCCAGCTCAGCGGGCGCGAGACGGCAGCCACGCTGGCGGTCATTCAGTTGGCGGTCGTGCTGGGAGCGCTCTTGCTGATGTTTCGTTTCACCAAGGAGGACAAGGCATGAGCCACGCAGCAGTGCAACGCGGACCCGTCATGTCTTCTCCCATCCATTTCGCAGGTGGTGATGTGCGCAACCCGGACAACAACATGCAGTCTTCTCAAGGCACGGAATTGCCGACGTCCTCGCCAAAGTACCTGGTGGAGGTCAAGGACCTCGTCATCAAGTACGGCAATGTCACGGCCGTCCATGGCGTGAGCCTGAAGGTGCGCGCCGGTGAATTCCTGACGCTGCTGGGCCCATCGGGCTGCGGCAAGACAACGATTCTCCGATCGCTGGCGGGCCTGGAGCGGCCGACGTCGGGCGAGATCCGCATCGACGGCAACGTCGTTTATTCGTCCGAGCAGCGAATCGATGTGCCTTCGGACCAACGCAACATGTCGATGGTGTTCCAGTCGTACGCGATCTGGCCGCACATGACTGCGTTCGAGAACGTGGTGTATGGCCTTCGGGTTCGCCGCCGGCCAAAAGCGGAAATCCTTGAACGCGGTCGTTGGGCACTGGACCTGGTGCAGATGGGCATGTACGCCGATCGCCGCGCTTCCGCCCTGTCCGGTGGACAGCAGCAGCGTATCGCGCTTGCGCGTGCGGTGGCCTTCGGTCCCTCCGTCATCCTGTTTGACGAACCGCTGTCCAACCTCGACGCCAACCTGCGTGTGCAGATGCGCCGCGAGATCAAGGACCTGCAGCGAAGCCTGGGTGTCACCTCGGTGTACGTCACGCACGATCAGGAAGAATCGCTCACGATGTCGGACCGCATCATCGTGATGTCGAATGGCCGGATCGAGCAGGAGGCCACCCCTGACGAGCTCTACGACTATCCGGTCAACCGGTTCGTCGCGAACTTCATCGGTTCCGCCAACCTCTTTCCCGGTCGGGTCCGGACACCGGACCGCCAGGCGCAGACCGTAGAGTTCGAGCTTGCCAATGGCGCGTCGATTCTGGCCGTGGACCGGCGGCCGACAGCGGCTGCGGAATGCCTTGTCGCCATCAGGACGATCTACCCGGTGCTGTGCCGCTCTCAGGAGCAGGTGCCGCAAGGCTACAACTGGTGGCCCTGCACGATCACTCGTTCGGTGTTCAGCGGCGACTTCATCGAGTACGCCGTCGAGACCGCCTGGGGCGAACTCCTGGTGCGACGCCCGCCCAATGATCGGTTCGAAACCGGCAGCCAGGCCATCGTCTGCGTGGACCCGGTGCATTGCGTGGTCGTGAATGCCTGAGAGATCGCAGATGGACATCGCCTATCTCGGCATTGCGCAATTGCACGCCGCTTACCGATCCGGAGAGCTGTCGCCGGTCGAGGTGATCGAGGCCGCTGTGGCACGCATCGAAAGCCTGAACGGCGAAGTCAACGCATTCGTGACTCTCACGACTGACGCTGCGCGTGTCGCGGCCCGGCAGGCCGAGGCGGCGCTCGCGCGTCACGAAGGTCCTCTCCCACCGCTGTTCGGGGTGCCGCTGGGCCTGAAAGACCTGTCGGATTCCTTGCAGGGCGTGCGCAACACTTATGGATCCAGGGCCTTCGCCGATCACATCGCGCCGGGAACGGCCAAGCATGTGCAGCGTTTACTGGATGCGGGTGCGATTGCGCTGGGCATGACAAACACCTCCGAGTTCGGCCACAAGAACACGACGGACAATCTCGTCTTCGGACCGACCAGCACCCCATTTTTCATTGGCAGCAGCTCCGGGGGATCGTCGGGCGGCAGTGCAGCCGCGGTTGCCGCGGGCATGGCCTGCGTTGCCACTGCCTCCGACGGCGGAGGCTCGATCCGCGTGCCCGCGGCGGCCTGCGGCGTTTTCGGATTCAAGCCGACGTTCGGCGGTGTTCCCTGGGCCGGCCGTCCCAACGCATTCGGAGCGCTGGCGCCGTTTACGCACAAGGGTCCACTGGCCCGCAGCGTGGCAGACGCCGTGGCAATGATGGATGTCATGGGCCAGCCGATGCGGCAGGATCTGTTCGGCCCCTCTGGTCCGATCAGGCCGTATGGCGACGCCCTGTCCGCAAGCCTCAGGAACCTGAAGGTCGCCTACGCCCCAACGCTTTGCGGCCTGAAGCCGGCGCCCGAGGTGGCTGCGCGGATGGCCGAGGCGGCCAGGGCCCTGGCCGCTGCGGGCGCGCATGTGACCGAGCTGTCCGACCCGGTGCCGATTCACTACGCCGAGGTGGAGCGGATCTGGCAGGGGCTCTATGTGGTCTTTGCCGCCGATACGGTGGCCGGCATGCGAAAGCATGGCCTGGAGTTCGATTCGCCGCGCGGCAGCTTGCTCAGCGACAGCTTTCGCGATCTCGTCGAACGCGGCCGCCGGATGCTCGCCATCGATCACGCCGCACTCAATCACGAACGCACGGCGGTACTCGATCTTGTCGATGCTGTCTTCGAGGACTATGACCTGCTCGTGACGCCAACCAATGTTGTCGCCTACCTGCCGAACGCGCCTGCCGGTACCGAGACCTTCGGGCCGTCTCGCGTGGGCGAGCTGGCGGTCGACAGCACGATGGGCTGGAGCCTCGCCTATCTTTTCAATCTGACAGGCCACCCGGTCGCCTCGGTGCCCGTAGGCCTGTCACCCGAGGGTCTGCCGGTCGGCATGCAGATCGTGGGGCCGCGCCGCGCTGACCACCAGGTCCTTGGTGCAAGCGCGGACTTCGAGCGGGTCATGCCTTGGGCCGATACCTACCGAAGGCTGCAGTAGGCCGCCGGCAATTTTTCATCCAACTCAGGAGTTTCAAATGGGAACCGCAAGCAGAATTTCGCAACTCGCCAATCTTCCTTTCTCGAACGAGAACACGCGCCTGGTTCGCACCGTGTGGTCGCCCGCACAGATCCCCGGAACCGCGCTGATGGGCGTGGAGCAGACACAGTACTTCCCAGGCGGCAGTGGTGCGCGACACAGCGATGACCGCTCGGAAGAGGTGATCTATTTCCGGCAGGGCCACGGCGAGATCCAGCTCGATGACAAGATCGTGAAGGTCGGACCCGGCAGCACGGTCTGCGTTCCGAAGAACGTCGTCCACCAGGTTCGCAATACCGGCAAGGATCTCCTGGAGCACATTCTGGTAACCGGCGATCTCACCTTGCCGAAGGCATCGCCATCGCCTTTGCCTTCGTCGCTGAAGTATCTGGTGAAGGAAGGCGATGAAGGCCTCGAGCGACTCTCCGCGTTTCGCATGGAAGTGGCCCCCGGGGAGAGCGCCGAGCCGATCACGTCGCAAAGCCATGAATGCATCTATGTTGTTTCGTCGGGCAACCTCGTGAGTAAAGTTCGTACCCACGATGATCTCTACGACTTCGAGTACGCACTCAACGGATCCAATTCGCTGTGGGTGCCGCCCGGCCCACGCCATTCGTTCAGGAACGTCGGCGACGTGACCGCGGTGGTCATCGGCTTCCTGTGCCTGGGCCAGCCTGCCGCAGTGGCCCACTAGGCGTCTTCATGCGTACCGCTGATCCAAGCGCACTGCCGGCCAGCGAGCTGCCCGGAGCCTACAAGGCGGGCAGTCTGTCGCCCGTCGATGTGGTCCGGGCCCACCTGGACCGAATCGAACGATTCAATCCTTCGCTCAACGCGTTCACGCAGGTCTTCGCGGACCAGGCGCTGAAGGACGCGCGTGCATCGGCGTTGCGCTGGTCGCAGGGAAAGCCTATGGGCGCGCTCGACGGCGTCACGGTGGCGGTGAAGGACCTGATCCTGGTCAAGGGCTCGCCCACCTGGCGCGGCTCGCTGGCGGTGGACGAGAACCAGGCCTGGGATGTCGATGCGCCCTGCGTAGCCCGGCTGCGGGAGCAAGGGGCCATCATCATCGGCAAGACGACGACATCCGAATACGGGTGGAAAGGCGTTACCGATTCGCTGCGGCACGGCGTGACACGCAACCCCTGGAACCCCGAGTTGACTCCCGGCGGATCCAGCGGTGGTTCTGCCGTGGCAGTGGCCGCGCATATGGCGGCACTTGCCATCGGCACCGATGGCGGCGGGTCTGTTCGCATCCCGGCCGCGTTCACGGGCACGGTGGGACTCAAGCCCACGTTCGGCCAGGTGCCGGCCTTTCCGCTCAGTCCGGTCGGGACCATTGCACATCTGGGTCCGATCTGCCGTACCGTGGACGATGCAGCACTGCTGATGAGCGCGATTGCACAGAAGGACAGGCGGGACTGGTATGCCTTCGCGGGTGACGCTAGTTCGTTCTGGCCCCTGCCGGTTGCACCTGCCAGGCAGCCACGGGTCGCCGTGGTCAGGAGCCTATGGGGCCAGACGGCAACCGCAGAAGTGGAGCGTGTATTCGAGAAAGCCCTGGTGGCCCTGTCTGCCGCAGGCGCAGAACTGGTGCGCTGCGAGCCTGACTGGCCGGACATCCGCGACGCCTTCCGGGTCCATTGGATGGCCGGGGCCGGCAATGCGATTCGTTCGCTGCCGGTAGAGCGGCAGGAGATGATCGAGACGGGACTGTTGCAAAGCGCCCGTGCGGGCGCCAAGGTGACACTGGCGCAATTCCAGGACGCTGTGGCTCAGCGGGAGCGTTTTGGCTCGGCCATCAACCTTTTTTTCGGGGAATATGACTTCATCGTGACGCCATCGACCACGACCGTGGCATTTCCGGTCAACCAGGAAAATCCGTCCGTCGAGGATTCGTCGCATACGCTCGGCTGGGCGAGTTTTCTGTACCCTTTCAACCTGAGCCAGAACCCGGCCCTCTCTCTTCCGGCAGGCCTGTCGGATGCGGGGCTGCCGATCGGTATCCAGATCGTGGGCGACCGTCGTGCCGACCTCGCCGTTCTGCAGTTGGCGCGCCAGCTCGAACGTGAGCTTGGCGTGTCGCCCCCACCCGCAATGACTGCGTTTTGAAAGCCAGGTAGCAGCGACATATGAAGGACTCACCCGGTCACCCGCCCAATCATCCGCGTCGGGCGGCAACCATCGACGACGTGGCGCGGGTCACCGGGTTTTCAACGGCCACGATCTCGCGCGTCATCAACAAGAGCCCGAAGGTGTCCCAGAAGACCCGGCTGCAGGTGGAGATAGCGATACGAGACCTCGCGTACGTACCCGATCATGCGGCGCGAATGCTCGCAAGCAATACCTCCCGCACGATCGGAATCGTGGTGCCGGCGATCGAGAACAGTTCCTACGCAACGGCGATCAACGCCTTGCAGCAGCGGCTTCGCCAGGTTGGCTACACGCTGTTGATTTCCACCTCGGCCTACGACCTGGAGCTGGAGTTCGAGGAGGTGCAGTCGATGGTGAGCCGCGGCGTGGACGGCATCGTGCTTGTCGGCGGCATCCACAAACCGGAGCTGATCGCGTTGCTGAAAGAGCGCGAGATTCCGTATGTCGTGACCTGGGTGATCAGCCAGGAGCATCCGTGTGTCGGCTTTGACAATCGTGCGGCGGGACAACGCATTGCCGACCACCTGATTGAACTGGGCCATACCGACATCGCGGTGATTGCCAGCCTGACGAGCACCAACGACCGGGCGTCCGCCCGTGTGCAGGGTGTGCGCGATGTCATGGCGCTGCGCAATCTGTCGCTCCCGGACAGCCACGTGATTGGTGGCCTTGGTTCCATCGCGGAAGGCAAGGCCGCGATGCGGATTCTCCTGGCCATGGAAAAGATGCCGACGGCGGTCATCTGCCTCAACGACGCGCTTGCGTTCGGGGCAATCCTGGAGGCCAGGAGCCGCGGCCTCCAGCTGCCCGAGGAGTTTTCGATCGTCGGCTTCGATGACCTCGACTTCGCCACCGAACTCAGCCCGTCGCTGACGACGGTACGCGTCCCCGCACACGAGATCGGCGCGACCGCAGCCGACTTCCTGCTCGCCACTATCGATGGCACATCGATGCCACGCGTGCTGGAAATACCCGCCAACCTGGTGGTTCGTGCGAGCACGGCGCCCCCTTTGCGACGCGAGCCGGCTGCCGGCAAGGCCAGGGCCAAGGCCGGGGCTAGGGCGGTGCACGCCCAACTCAAGTAACACCCACTTCGAACGCCAAGACATGACCACGCCCCACCTGAAACCGTTCAACCGCATCCTCGTGACAGGCGCCGCCGGCTACCTGGGCGGCGTGCTCCGGCCGGAGCTTCGGGGCCTGACAAAGATCCTTCGGTTGAGCGACCTCATGCCGCCGTCGCAGGCGCCGGGTGCCGGCGAGGAAT
Organism: Pseudomonadota bacterium; assembly: GCA_040386635.1. Classification (GTDB taxonomy): domain Bacteria; phylum Pseudomonadota; class Gammaproteobacteria; order Burkholderiales; family Burkholderiaceae_C; genus Ramlibacter. Next base: position 13,532 of record JAZKFD010000236.1, on the reverse strand, counting down.
TCGTGCGCGCTGATCTGTCGGACCCCGCGCAGGTGGCCGCTGCGATGGACGGCGTTGACGCCGTCGTTCATCTTGGCGGCGTCTCCGTGGAGGCGGCCTGGGAGCCGATCCTGCAGGCCAACATCATCGGTACCTACAACATGTTCGAGGCTGCCCGCCAGGCAGGCGTTCGGCGCTTCGTGTACGCGAGCTCCCACCATGCCATCGGCTATTACCGCCGCGAGCGGCAGGTGGGACCGGATGAACCCGTACGGCCGGATTCACGGTACGGCGTGAGCAAGGTGTTCGGAGAAGCAGTCGGCAGGCTCTATGCCGACAAGTACGGCATGAGTGTCGTGGCACAGCGTATTGGCGTCGCGCGGCCCAAGCCCCAGAACCCCCGCGGCCTCATCGCCTGGCTGAGCGAGCGGGATTACGTGCAGCTCACGCGGCGCTGTCTGGAGGCGCCTGACATTCATTTCCTCGTCGTCTACGGCGTGTCCGCCAATGACGGCAGCCTGTGGCGCAACCCGGGGGCGGACGCCATCGGATTCCAGCCGCAGGACAACGGGGCCGAGTACGCGCAGGAGGTGCTGGCGGCAACGCCCGCACAAGCGGAGCCAGAGTCCGAGCGGCCTTTCCATGGCGGCTGGTTTTGCGGCATGGAGTTTTCCGGCGATCCGCGGCGCATCGACTAACCGTCACGTTGAGGCCTGTCCATGTTTGCAGCACCCCCCGAAGCAAAGACGCGCGTATTCGCGCGCATCCCGGATCGTTATCGCCAACGCGAGGGAACCACGCGGTGGATCGATGTGATGCAGAAAAAGCCCACCGATTGCTTCATCGAGGGTCCGTCCTTCGACCGTGACGGAAATCTATACATCGTGGATGTCGCGTGGGGCCGGATCTTCCGGATATCGCCGGATGCCCAGGTGGAACTGATTGCCGAATACGACGGCGAGCCGAACGGGCTGAAGATCCACAGTGACGGTCGCATATTCATTGCGGACTATCGCCACGGCATCATGCTGCTGGATCCTGTGACCGGTCGCGTGACACCCCACCTGGACCGGGCAACGATCGAGCCCTTCAAGGGGGTCAACGATCTCGTGTTCGCGAGCAATGGAGATCTCTACTTCACTGACCAGGGCCTCACCGGACTTCACGATCCGACGGGCAGGCTCTATCGCCTCCGGCGAGACGGCCAGTTAGACCTGCTGCTGAACAACATTCCCAGCCCGAACGGCCTGGTCCTCTCACTGGACGAATCCAGCGTATTCGTCAACGTCACCCGCGCGAATGCGGTCTGGCGCGTGCCCCTGCTTCCGGGGGGCGTTCCCTACAAAGTCGGCGAGTTCATCCGCATGTCCGGAGGCGGCGGACCCGACGGCCTTGCGATGGACGTCCGCGGCAACCTGGCCGTGGCGCATCTTGGACTGGGCACGGTGTGGCTGTTCAGTGCGCTCGGCGAGCCGCTGCTGCGGATTCGCTCATGCGCGGGGCTCGCCACGACCAATGTTGCGTACGGTGGGCCGGGAGGGCACGAGCTCTACATCACCGAGTCCGAAACCGGAAGCGTGCTTGTCGCGCAGATGGATGTGCCCGGACAGCCCATGTATTCACACGCAGGCCCCCGCCCTGCGTAAATGAAATGAAGTTGACTGAAAGGATTGAGTTGTGAACCAGACAAACAAGGCAGTGATCCTCGGAGGCGGCACCATGGGGGCAGACATCGCCGCCATCTTCGTCGCCCACGGACGGGATGTGGAGGTCGTCGAGACCGCGGCCGTCGTGCGTGAAACATTGCCCGCGCGCATCAGGCTCGCGGTCAGCGAAACCGGCCAGACGGGTCCACATGGCACGGTGAAGATTCGCGATGGGGTCAGCACCGTCGACTGGACCGGCACCAACATCTGCATCGAATGCGTTTCTGAGGTGTTGTCCGTCAAGCAGGCCGCGTTTGCCGAGCTCGAGCGTTACGCACCGCCTGATCTTCCGCTGGCAAGCAATTCCTCAGGCCTGCCTATTACACGCATCAGCGAGGGCCTGTCGACCAGGCAACGGATGCTGGGACTGCACTTTTTCATGCCCGGCCACCTTGTGCCGGCAGTGGAGGTGATCCGGGGAGAGCACACCGACCCGGCCGTGATCGAGCAGGCGTACGCGATCATGGCGGAACTTCACAAGAAGCCGGTCAGGGTGCAGCGGGATGTTCCGGGCTTTCTTGCCAACCGGATTCAGCACGCGATGATGCGGGAAGCCATTTCGCTGGTGGAGCAGGGATTCGCCTCCGCGCAGGACGTGGATACCGTGGTGCGGTACGGCTTCGGTTTGCGTTACGTCGCGGCGGGGCCACTGTTGCAAAAGGACCTTGCCGGTATCGACATTCATTGCTCCGCCGCCGCGAGCATGTATCCCTATCTTTGTACCGATTCGCAGCCCAGCGCGCTCATGCAGCAATTGGTCGCCGAAGGAAAGATCGGCGTGAAGGCACGCCAGGGCTTCTACGAATGGACCGATTCGGAAATCGAGAAAACGCAAACCCGCTACAAAGCCGATCTGGTGAAGGCGCTCGCCATTCTCAAGGACTAGCGCCCGGCGCTCTGCAACCCATTCCGGGAGTTAAAAACATGATGCAAATTGACAAGAACCGCCTGTGGTCTGACCTTCAGGCGATGGGAGATGTGGGCGCCACGCCGACCGGTGGCGTGAGGCGCGTGGCGCTCACCGTCGAAGACAAGGCGGGCCGTGAATTGTTCGAGCAGTGGTGCCGCGAGGGCAAGTACGCGGTGCGCGTGGACACCATGGGCAACATTTTTGCAAGGCGCGAGGGCAGCGATCCATCGGCCGCGCCGGTCATGACAGGCAGCCACCTCGACTCGCAGCCGGTTGCCGGCAAATATGACGGCCCGTTCGGTGTGCTGGCGGGGCTGGAGGTGCTGCGGACGCTGGACCGCAACGGGGTGACGACGCGCCGCCCCATTGACGTCGTCGTCTGGACCAACGAAGAGGGTGCGCGGTTCCAGCCACCGTCGATCGCAGCCGCCGTGGTGGCCGGATCGATGGAGCTGGCTGCAGCCTATGACGCGCGCGACAGTGAGGGTGTGCGCCTGGAAGATGCCCTGCGCGCCATCGGCTATGTCGGCAGCATCGACGCCGTGCGGCCAAGCGTGCATAGCTACGTCGAGGCGCACATTGAGCAAGGCCCGGTGCTCGAGCAGGCGGGCATATCCATCGGCGTGGTGCAAGGCGTGGTCGGGGTTCATGCCTACAAGGTGGAACTGATCGGAAGAGCCGCGCACACAGGAACTACTCCGATCCCTCACCGCAAGGACGCGCTATTGGGGGCGGCCCACATCATCGAAGGCGTGCGTCAGCTTGCGTTGCGCAACGAGCCTCATGGCCGGGCGTCCGTCGCGTCCATCCAGGTCAGCCCTAACGCGCGCAGTGTGGTGGCCGACAAGGTCGTGCTGACTGCCGACTGCCGCCACACGGACGACGCCAGGCTGGAGGACATGCGAGCAGAGTTGCTCGAGCTTTTTCAGCGTGCGGCCGGTGACGAAGGTCTGCAGGTGAGCGTCCACAACTACTGGTCAGTGGCTCCGACGCGTTTTTCGCCCATGTGCATCGACGCCGTCCAGCGCGCCGCCCAGGAGATGGGCTACTCGCACGATGCCATCTACAGCGGCGCCGGCCACGATGCGGTGCCGCTGTCCCGCCTTGCGCCAACTGCGATGATTTTCATTCCCTGCAAGGACGGCGTGAGTCATCACGAGGCCGAAAGCATCACGCCGCAGCAGGCAGCCGAGGGAGCCAACGTGCTGTTGCACACCTTGATCGAGCTGGGCAACTCGCCTTAGGGACACGCCGACTGATTCAGCGGCGGCTGCGAGCCTCCTCCAGGATCAGGTCCCCGATGGCGACGGCAAGTGGGGACCGCACGCCAGAGCGCATCCACATCAGGCCAACCGTGCGCGCGGGGCAGGGCGGGGGAAGTGGCCATTTCTTCACGGCGCGGTTTGACCTGCCGTCTTCCCAGTCAGGCAGCACCGATACCCCGAGACCCTCGGCGACCAGTCGGCTGATGTTTTCGATTCCGTCGAGCTCGAAGCGCACGTTCGGCTTCACGCCGTTCCTGCGCAGGTAGTCATCGGCAAGCCGTCCGCCGATGACGTTCCTGTCGTACCGGATGAACGGCTCTGCCGCGATGGTGGCGAGCGCGGACCTCACGTTCATCGCGGCAGGCGTTACCAGCACCAGCGGCTCTTTGCGAAGCGCGCGCCACGACACCGTCTTGGGAAAGTCAAACGCAGGCTGCACCAGGATCGCGGCGTCGAGTTCCCCGCGCATCACCCTGTCGTGTAGCAAGGTGGTGTTGGCGGGTTCGATGTAGACCTCGATGCTCGGATGGCGCTTGACCCACTTTCCCAGCAACGCAGGCACCATGCCCATCATTGCAGTGGGTGTGGCGCCCAGTCTTAGCGGGCCGGCCGGCAGCTCGGTGCCCGAGGCCGCAGAAAAGAGGTCGCGTACTTCGCGAAGCACCGCATGCGCGTGCGCGACCACGCGCATGCCCGCAACTGTCGCCCTGGTGGTACGGCCGGCGCGCATGACCAGTCGGCTGCCCACCTCCGCCTCCAGTGCCCTCACACGCTGCGCCACGGTCGCCGAGGTCAGGTCCAGCCTGCGTGCGGCTTCGGCGATGGAGCCGAGCTCGACCACCAGCACCAGCGTTTCCAGAAACCTTGAATCCATGGCGCATTGTAGGTTTTGCGTCTTCGGAACCTGCAATTTGCATCTTCAGATGATGCGAAAAGACGGTTGTTCCTTTGTTCGGCCGCTTCCAGAATCAATGCATTCAGGAGGACCGCTTTGCCAAAGATTCAATCCATCGACGTGTGCGCCCTTGCCGTCCCGCTCGACCAGGCCACTTCGTTTTCCAACCGCGTCGTCACCGCGCGCCATTACGGCCTGGTCAGGGTCCGCAGCACCGACGGTGTCGAAGGCCTTGGCTTTTGCTACGTGGGAAGCGCCGCGGGCGAGCTCTTCCTCGTGGCGGTGCGGGACCTGCTGGCCCCCGTCTTGCTTGGCCAGGATTCTTCAGCTGTCGAGGGCCTGTGGAAGGCGATGTATCAGGAAGGATTGCTCCAGGGCCGAATGGGAACGGTCATGCGCGCCCTGAGCGCACTGGATACGGCGCTCTGGGATCTGAACGCGCGTTCAGTCAGCCTGCCCTTGCACAAATTCCTTGGCGCGGTGGAGCTGGAAAGTGTGCCGGCCTACGCAAGCGGCGGCTACTACCTGGAGGGAAAGACGGCGCAGGGCGTGGCTGACGAAATGGCCGGCCATGTGGCCAGGGGCTTCGGTGCGGTGAAGATGAAGACCGGCCGCTGGTCGCCGCAGGGCGAAGAGACTCGGGTACGCTCAGCACGCGAGGCCATCGGCCCGGATGTGGAGCTGATGCTCGACTGCAACAACGGCTGGGTCGATACGGTCCAGGCCATGGAATACCTGCGGCGTATCGAGCAATACAACCCCTACTTCATCGAAGAGCCGTTTGGCCCGGACGACATCGAGAGCCATGCGCGCCTGGCCAAACTGACCCGCATCCCGGTGGCGACCGCCGAGATTGGCTATGGCCGCTGGTACCACAAGCAGTTGCTCGACATGGGCGCTGCTGCAATCCTGCAAACCGATGCCGCGGTGTGTGGGGGAATTTCCGAATGGCGCCGCATCGCGGCCACCGCAGCCAGCTATGGCGTGCAGATGTGCCCGCACTGGTTTCACGACCTGCACGCGCCGCTCGTGGCCGCTACGCCGAACGCGCGTTACGTCGAATATTTCCCGGACGACCAGGTCCTGAACTTCAGGCGGCTGGTCGATCGGCAGCTCGAATTCAGCAAGGGCCGGGTCATGCTGCACCAGACACCCGGACTGGGCTTCAACTTCGACGAGCGCGAAATCGCGAAGTATGGCAAATGGACGACCCTTTCGTGAATGGAGCACCGATGAGTAACGCGACACACCGACTGCGGGGCGTCTTGTCGCCCGTGCTCACGCCCTTCGGCGATGACGGCAAGCCCAGTGCCCAGCGCTTTGTGCGGCACTGTCGCTGGCTGCTCGCACAGGGCGTCGGCCTGGCGACCTTCGGAACCAACTCCGAAGCCAATTCGCTGGGCATGGCGGAAAAGATGGGTTTGCTTGACGCGCTGATGGACGCGGGTCTTCCGGCCGATCGCATGATGCCCGGCACCGGCGCCTGCGCTTTGCCTGACGCAGTGACCATGACCCGACACGCCGTCGAAGCCGGCTGTGCGGGCGTGCTGATGTTGCCGCCGTTCTTCTACAAGGGCGTCAGTGACGAAGGACTTTTTCGCGGATTTGCCAGCATCATCGACCAGGTCGCGGACAGCCGGTTGCGTGTATACCTCTACAACATCCCGCCCGTCACGCAAGTGCCCATCAGCCTGGCGTTGATCGAGCGCTTACTCAAGGCCTATCCCACGGTCGTCGCGGGCGTGAAAGACAGCTCGGGTGACTGGACGCACACGCAGGCCATGCTGCGTGAATTCCAGCCAGCAGGTTTTGACGTGTTTGCCGGCTCGGAAACCTTCTTGCTGCAAACCATGCGCGCCGGAGGCGCCGGCTGCATCACGGCGACGGGCAATGTCAACCCTACGGCTATTTTGCGCCTGTACCGCGAGTGGCAAGGCAGTGACGCCGATGCGCAGCAGGCGGCCCTCAATGCCACCCGATCTGTTTTCCAGAAATACCCTCTCATCGCAGCGATGAAGGCAGCCATTGCCTGGAAGTCCCAGGACCCCGCGTGGGCAAATCTGCGGGCGCCCCTGGTGGAGCTGGATGCCGGACAGTACGCGAGCCTGCAGGCAGAACTGGACGCCATCGGTTTTTCCATTCCGGATGCGGCGAGTCTGTCGGGTTTGCAACATCGCACGGTGGAGCCGGTCTAGACCGGCTGTTTCCGTTCCCCAGGAAGCGTTCACTTCACCTGCTAAAAGAAAAGGATGAGATATGAAAAAGTTTTCAGCAATTGTCTTGATGTGCTCGCTTGTGGGCATGCCATTGAGTGCGGCCGCTCAGGCGGCGTACCCCAGCAAGCCGATCACCCTGACGATCCCGTTTCCCCCGGGGGGCGCGTCAGATGCGACGGGGCGCAAAGTAGGTTTGATGCTGTCCTCCGAGCTCGGGCAGCCAGTCATCATCGATAACAGGCCGGGCGCCGGAGGAAATATGGCCCTCGACCACGTTGCCGGCGGGGCGGCGGACGGGTATTCCATTTTGCAGGGGAACACCAGCGTCATCGCCCTGAATCCGAACACCTACAAAACCCTCAGAACCAGCCCGGTCAAAGATCTGGCACTCCTGAAGATGGCCACGGAGGGGTCGATGGTTCTGGCCGTCAACCCGAGCCTGCCCGTGCGCACCTTGAAGGAGCTCATCGACTATTCACGGGCAAATCCAGGAAAAATCAACTACGCCTCCGCTGGAAGCGGCGGGATCACGCACGTTGGGATGGAACTGCTCAAGAGCAAGACGGGGTTGGACGCCAGCCATGTTCCTTATAAGGGAGGCGCCTCGGCAATGCCCGATCTGTTGTCCGGGCGCGTCCATGCCATGCTCGATCTCTATTCCCAGCTGGGGCCGTTTATCAATCAGGGCAAGCTGCGGGCGATCGTGGTGACGAACGAGGAACGAAGCCCCTTTTCGCCTGACGTTCCAACCCTCAAGGAGGCGGGTTACCCAGGGCTTGCCTTCACGACCTGGACCGGATTCTTTGTTCCTGCCCGCACGCCCGCAAACGTACAGGCGACCCTTCGTTCCGCATTGGACAAGATAGTCGAAAGCAAGGAGTTCGACGCCTATCTTGCCCAGGTTCAAAACTCCAAGGCGCCACGAATGACGACCGAACAGATGAACGGTTTCATCAAACAGGAAAATGATCGCTGGGGAGAAATCACCCGGGCTGCAAAAATCACTGCCGATTGATCGAGAGCCATCGGGGGCGCTGGTGCCGGAGGCCGGAATCGAACCGGCACGGGTTTTACCCCGGGGGATTTTGAGTCCCCTGCGTCTACCAATTTCACCACTCCGGCGGTGTGAGAAGCGAAGCCTGAAATTATGGCACAGTGGGGTCCATGAACGAGGCACACCCGTACCCCACGATCGAGGACGCGATCGGCAACACACCGCTCATCGCCTTGCAGCGAATCGGCGCGCAGGCCAACCGCACGCGTGGCAATGTGATTCTGGGCAAGCTTGAAGGCAACAACCCCGCCGGCTCGGTCAAGGACAGGCCGGCGCTGTCGATGATCAAGCGGGCAGAAGAGCGCGGCGAGATCAAGCCGGGCGACACGCTGATCGAGGCGACCTCGGGCAACACCGGCATTGCGCTGGCCATGGCAGCGGCGATCAGGGGTTACCGCATGGTGCTCATCATGCCCGAGGATCTTTCCATCGAACGCGCGCAAACCATGAAGGCTTTCGGCGCCGAGCTGATGCTCACGCCCAAGAGCGGCGGCATGGAATACGCGCGCGACCTTGCCGAGAACATGCAGCGCGAAGGCAAGGGCGTCGTGCTCGACCAGTTCGCCAATGAAGACAATCCGCGCATTCACTACGAGACTACCGGACCCGAGCTGTGGGACCAGACGAAGGGGCGCATCACGCACTTCGTGAGCGCGATGGGCACGACAGGAACAATCACCGGCGTGTCGCGCTACCTGAAGGAAAAAAATTCCGCGGTGCGCATTGTTGGCGCGCAGCCCAATGAAGGTTCGCGCATTCCCGGCATCCGCAAGTGGCCCGAGGAATACCTTCCGAAGATCTACGACGCAATCCGTGTCGATGAACTGGTTTATGTGAGCCAGGACAACGCCGAGGAGATGTGCCGCCGCCTCGCGCGGGAAGAGGGCATCTTCGCCGGCATTTCGGCGGCAGGCGCTTGCTGGGTGGCTCAGGAAATCGCGAAGCAGGTCGAGAACGCGACCATCGTGTTCATCGTGTGCGACCGGGGAGACCGCTACCTGTCCACCGGTGTCTTTCCGGCCTGACTGAACCCATCCCATGGCCCACGAATACAGGTTTTGCCCCAACTGCGCGCACCCGCTGGAGTACATCGCGCAGCTGGAAGATGGCGGGAACAAGGAGCGGCTGCGGTGCGTCGCTTGCAGCTGGACCCACTGGAACAACCCGACGCCGGTGTTGGCAGCGGTGATCCAGTACGGGGACCGTATCTTGCTGGCGCGCAACGCTGCCTGGACGCACAAGATGTACGCGCTGATCACCGGCTTCATGGAGGCGGGGGAGACGCCGCAGGAGGGCATCGCGCGCGAGATCAAGGAAGAGACCGATCTCGACACGACCGAGCTGAACCTGATCGGTGTCTATGACTTCCAGCGGATGAATCAGGTCATCATTGCCTATCACGCCATCGCGCACGGAGAGGTCAGGCTCTCGCCGGAGCTGGTGGACTACAAGCTGTATGGCTACGATGAGGTGAAATGCTGGCCCGCAGGTACGGGCTATGCGCTGGCTGACTGGCTGCGCAGCAAGGGCCACACCCCCAGCTTCATCGAGTTTCCCCGGCGCGCCGACTAAAGGACTATCCGATGGCTACCGAACAACGAATCGACCGGGAGATCGACACGCGGGGACTGAACTGTCCGCTCCCCATTCTCAAGGCCAAGAAAGCCCTGACCGACATGCTGTCGGGGCAGCTCCTCAAGGTCGTGGCTACTGATTCGGGCAGCGTGCGCGACTTCCAGGCTTTCGCCAGGCAGACCGGCAATGAACTGGTCGATCAGACGACCGAAGGACCGGAATACATTCACGTCCTGCGGCGGCGCTGAGTCGGCCGATCTCAGCGCTGGATCGACTTCAGGTATTGCTGGAAACTCGCGCCGACTTCGTGGTGGCGCAGCGCCAGCTCGACAGTCGCTTCCAGAAATCCCTGCTTGCTGCCGCAGTCGTAGCGCTTGCCCTCGTATTCGTAAGCATGCACGCCTTCGGTGGCCATCAGCTTGGCAATGCCGTCGGTGAGCTGGATCTCGCCACCGGCTCCACGGGGATTGTTGCGGATATGGTCAAAGACGCCGGGCGTCAGGATGTAGCGGCCAGCGACGCCCATGCGTGAAGGCGCTTCTTCGGGGCTCGGCTTTTCCACCATCTGATTGACGCGGGTGATGCGATCGCCGGCTTTTTCGCCGGCGACGATGCCGTAGCGGCGCACATGTTCGGCAGGAACTTCCTGGACGGCTATCAATGATGTCGGAATGCGGCGAAAAACGTCAACCATTTGTGTCAGAACGGATGAGCCGCCTTCAGGCCCGCACATCAGGTCGTCCGCCAGCAGCACGGCAAAGGGCTCATCTCCGACCAGGGGCTGAGCACACAGAACCGCGTGTCCCAGGCCCAGCGAGCGGGGCTGGCGCACATAGGAACAATCCATGTCCGACGGGGTCATCGAGGTCGCCAGCGCCAGCAGTTCATCTTTGTGGGCGGCTTCCAGTTCATGCTCCAGCTCGTAGGCGGTATCGAAGTGATCCTCGATGGCACGCTTATTGCGCCCTGTAACAAATATCATGTGCCGGATGCCCGCTGCGTAGGCTTCCTCGACCGCGTACTGAATCAGCGGTTTGTCGACGATAGGCAGCATTTCCTTCGGTTGGGCCTTTGTTGCAGGCAGAAAGCGCGTACCAAGGCCTGCGACAGGAAAGACGGCCTTGCGGATTTCAGTGAAGTTTTTCTGTGTGACTTTGTTCATGGACTGTAAAAGTTGTGACCGTTAAAGTCGGCCCACGAAATTGAGGGCGGCGCGCGAGCAGCCAGTATCTGAGCCAGTCTCAGCCTTACCTGTAAGACAAGGACGCAATCTGGTGGACATCTTACTTATCGAGCGATTGGTGCCAGAAGCGCTGGCCTGGCTCGAGGCCCGTCACTCCGTGGACAACCGTCCCGAGCTTGCGGCTGACCCCAGCGCCCTTCGAAAAGCCGCCTACAACGCACAGGCACTGATACTGCCGCGCAAGGTGGTCGTGACGCGCGAGTTCCTTGATTTTGCGCCGGTCCTGAAGGCAGTAGCCCGAATACACGTGGGCACCGACAACACCGACCTGGAGGCCTGCCGTGAGCGCAAGGTACGTGTCATCCAGGCAACGACCGCCAACGTGCGATCCAATGCCGAATACCTCCTGGCAAGCCTGCTGCTGCTGTATCGCCGCGGTATCGGCTCATCCCTTCTGGGGGAGCGTCACGCCGAAATCACCCTGGGCCGTGAACTCAACGGAAGCACGGTGGGCATCTTCGGGCTCGCCCCCACTGCGCACACGCTGGCCTTGATGCTGGCTGCGCTGGGCGTCAAGCTGATCGGCTACGACCCCGCTGTTCACCACACCGCGCCGATCTGGAGCCGGCTCCAGATCAGGCCCGTGAGCTTGCAGGAGCTGATGCAGCAATCCGATGCGATATCGGTGCAGGTGATGTACGCGTCGCGCTACGAGGGTTTTGTCAACGACAAACTGCTGGCGCATTGCAGGCCCGGCCAGCTGTGGGTGGGCATCAGCCGCTCACAGCTCTTCGATGCGCAGGCGCTGGCGCGCGCGCTTGAAGACGGCCGTATCGATGCCTGCATGCTCGATGGCGCAGAGGCAGGATTCGCTTCCAGGGGAACGCCGCTGCACAACAAGACCAATCTGTTCCTGACCCCTCGCCTGGGTTCGCACACGCGCGAGTCCCGCTTGCGCGCAAGCTGGTACGTGGCCCACCGGATTCACGAAACGCTGACGGCTACTACCGCTGGCGTGCCCGAGCGAATGTCGAGCGCACCGATGGACCTGCAGGCCGATGGCGCCCTGCAGGCTCCAAAACCTCCGCCGCAGTACATCATCCGGTAGCGTCCCCGGTAGCGTCCCCGGTAGCGTCGGGTGGTGGGTATCAGCCCAGTCGCCTGAGCTGGTCCCGGATTTTCGCAAGCGTGGCCGTGAAGTCGGCGATTCGCTTTCGTTCCTGCTCGATCACCGCAGGCGGCGCCTTCGCAACGAAGGCCTCGTTCGCAAGCTTGGCGCTGGCCTTGGCCAACTCACCCGCAAGACGCGTCTCTTCCTTGCCCAGCCGGATTTTTTCGGCGGCGACATCGACCTCTATGAAAAGACTCAGGCGCGCATCGCCTGCCATGGCAACCGGGGAGGCCTGGGCAGCGGCGGCCCAGGCCGCCTCATCGTCGAACACTTTCACTTCGCTCAGCTTGGCCAGGGTCTGCAGCACCGGCGCTGCTGCCCGAATGAAGTCTGCGTCGCCGAACACATAGGCTGGCATGCGCGTGCCGGGCGACACATTCATCTCCCCGCGAAGGTTGCGAGAAGCATCGACAACCGCCTTGAGCTTGGCCACGTACGCTTCTGCCGCTTCGTCGATGTTGGCCGGATTGGTTTCGGGGTAGGGCGCGACGCTGATGCTGTCGCCGGTCTTGCCGGCCACCGGCGCGACCTTCTGCCACAGCTCCTCGGTGATGAAGGGGATGAGCGGGTGCGCGAGCCGCAGGATGGCCTCGAGGACCCGGATAAGGGTGCGCCGCGTACCCCGCTGCTGCGCCTCGTCGCCGGTCTGTACCTGCACCTTCGCGATTTCGAGGTACCAGTCGCAGAACTCGTCCCAGACGAACTGATAGACCGTGCTCGCGACATTGTCCAGGCGGAAGTCGGCGAAGCCCCGGGCGACGTCGGCTTCGGTGCGCTGCAGCCGCGACACGATCCAGCGGTCGGCCTGCGTGAGGGTGGCGCCGGCTTCGGTGAGGTCGTGGCCTTCGGTGTTCATCAGCGTGAAACGGGTTGCGTTCCAGAGCTTGTTGCAGAAGTTGCGATAGCCCTCGCAGCGTTTGGTGTCGAAGTTGATGTTGCGGCCCAGGCTTGCATAACTGGCCATCGTGAAGCGCAAGGCATCGGCCCCGTAGGCAGGCATGCCGTCCGGAAACTCCTTCTTCACCCGCGCGGCGACCTTGGGCGCGGTCTCGGGCTTGCGCAGTCCGACGGTGGATTTGTGAACCAGCGTCTCGATGTCGGCGCCCTGTATCAGGTCCACGGGATCAACGACGTTGCCCTCGGACTTGCTCATCTTCTTGCCTTCGCTGTCGCGGACCATCCCATGGATGTACACATGGCGAAACGGCACGCGGCCGGTGAAGTGCGTGGTCATCATGATCATCCGGGCGACCCAGAAGAAGATGATTTCGTAGCCGGTCACCAGCACCGTGGAGGGCAGGTACAGGTCGTAGTCGCGCTCGCCTTGTGGCTTGTCATGCCCCCGGTCAAGCGTGGAAAAGGGCACCAGCGCCGACGAATACCAGGTGTCGAGCACGTCCTCGTCGCGACGCAGCGGCTTGCCGCCGGCCTGCGCGATCGCGTCCGCTTCGCTGCGCGCCACATAGACATTGCCGGCCTTGTCATACCAGGCCGGAATCTGGTGCCCCCACCAGAGCTGGCGCGAAATGCACCAGTCCTGGATGTTGTTCATCCACTGGTTGTAGGTGTTGACCCAGT